>VYCM01000016.1 GCA_009843915.1 Acidimicrobiaceae bacterium
CCCAGCCGCAGGGAGGGCGCCCACACCGACGCGAGGGTGAGGGTGGTGAGGCCGTCGAAGCCGTCGGCCTCCGCTGACCAGACATCGGTGTAGCCGAGGTCGACCAGCTGCTCAAAGCGCTCCCGCTGCGTGTGCAGGGGGCCGACGAAGGGCACGGTGATGCCGTGTCTTTGGGCAGAAGTCTGAGTCACGGCGAAAGGATGTCACACCCCCTCGCCAATATGTCTACATGACCGATCAACTGGTTCTAATCGACATCGTTCCCGCAGAGAAGGCGGACTCGAGAAACAACTGGCAGCTCGACCCCGCCACCTGCGCCATCGGCCGGCGCGGCGTGGCCCGCGCCCGCCAGGCCCTGCAGGCAGCCCGCAATCAGGCGAAGACCGCTACCGTCCCCAGTCCCAACCTGCCCGCCGCGGCCTGAGCGCAGCGGACGCGGCCCTATCGCCCCTTGGTCAGCTGCCGACCGCCGGGCCTCGGATGGCAACAGCCATCTTGCGGAAGCACCCATTGAAGAGAGGCAGGCGCGATGTCGTGTCGAGCACTTCGAGCGCTGGCAGCGGTCGCACCCTTGCTGATTGCGAGCGGTTGCGGAACCGACGCCGGCAGTCCCGCCGACACCTCCACAAGCACACGGGACCACCACGCGGCAAACGCTGTCGTGGAGCGCGTCGTCGACGGGGACACGATCGTCGCGAGGATCGGGGGCCGTTCCGAGACGGTCCGCCTCATCGGTGTCGACGCTCCCGAGTCGGTGGCTCCCACCCGGCCGGTGCAGTGCTACGGCAAGGAGGCTTCGCTCTTCCTGGCGGCCATGCTCCCCGCAGGAACCGAGATCGCGCTGGTGCGTGACGCGGAGGCCCGCGACGTCTACGACCGGTTGCTGGGCTATGTCGTGCGATCCAATGACGGCCTCTTCGTCAACCTGGAGCTGGTCGCGGCCGGCTACGCCGCGGTGCTGAGCTACCCGCCCAACGACCACTACGCCGACGTATTGGACCGGGCGCAGGCAGAGGCTGTCGTCTCCGGCCGAGGGCTGTGGAGTGCCTGTGGAGGTCCCGACGTGCCGTTGGACTGACTCGGACGCTGCCAGCTCGCAGGCGCCTGACCGGCACCGTGCCGGTGTGAGGTACCGTCAGGGCTGTGGAATCGCTGGTAGAGCGACTCGGGCACCCAGCCGACGCGAGGCTCGTGATCGTCAGCGCGGACCGGATCGGCACCACCCACTCCTCCACTGCCGGGGGCTACCAAGCACTACGCGACGGCGTAGCCACGGCCGGAACGATCGTGATGCCGGGCGCGTGGGCCCGCCATGCCGCCGAGCTGTACCGGGGCGAGGACCTGGGCGTCCACCTCACGCTCAATTCCGAACTCGACTGCTTCCGCTGGGCGCCCATCACCAACGCTCCGAGCCTGCTCGACGGCGACGGCGGCTTCCCACGCACGGTGCAGGACTTGTGGGACCACGCGGACCTCGACGAGGTCCGCCGCGAGTGCCGGGCCCAGGTCGAGCGAGCCGTGCTGTGGGGATTCGACGTGACCCACCTCACCACCCACATGTCTGCCCTTCAGCAGCGCCCGGAGTTCTTCGACGTACTGCTGGACCTAGCCGTGTCGTTCGACCTGCCCGTGCGGCTCGAGGGTGGTGACGCCGAAGCCAAGGCTGGATTCCCGTTCCGGTCGCTGGCGACGGACGAGGGCATCGTCTTCCCGGACCACTTCCGGCTCGTCCGGGGCGACGCTCGCCGTCATGTGGTCGAGCAGTTGGGCGATCTGAGTCCGGGGGTCACCGAGTTGTCACTGCACCCGGCCCTGGACGAGCCCGAGATTCACGCCATCGATCCAGCGGCGGCCGGCCGGGTTGACGACCTCGCGCTCGCCCTGTCTGCCGAAGTGACCGAGATGCTCCAGAAATCCGGAGCCGTGCTGGTCGGTTACCGCGCGCTGCGCAGCGCCCAGAGGAGGGCCAGGCACCGCATCTGAATGTGCGGGCCTCAGCGCAGAGGTGCGAGGGCCGCCCGGAGCTGGGACGACCGTAGAAGGGGGCGCCAGCCGTCGAACAGCAGGACCTGGTCCCCCTCGAGCTTCATCCGGCCCGACATGTAGGCCGCCTCCACAGACAGCTCGCCCTCCCAGGCCCGCAAGAAGTCGGGGTACGAACCGGACAGCACTATGTCGGGCTCCGGGTGGCGCCCGGCCACCACTCCCACGCGGCCGTCAGCCACCACCACATGAAAGGGAGCTGTGCCGGCAGGCGAGCCGCTCACGACGACTTGGGCCACGCCGTCGGCTGAGCCGGGTTCGTCGACCGCCTCCAACTCGGCCGCTACGGCCGCCAGCCACCCCTCGCTGAGAGGCTCGAGGGCCATGTCAACCGGACTCACCGGCCGCCTCGGCCCGCAGACCCTCAAACAGGTCGCGCTCGGGCAGCTCTGCCGGGCGGGGGCCGCGGGCCAGCACATAGTCGTCGTAGGGGTGAATGGAACGCTCAACCTCCGGGGGCAACCCGAACCAGAAGGTCGACTCGGGATCGATCTGGGTGGCGTGGGCCAGCAGCCCCTCTATGCGCGCGTCGATGAACCCGTCCACGGGCACCTGAGTCGTGATCTGGTCATCGGTGGACGGGCGCTTGAACCACCAGTCGTTGTAGGGCGACTTCAGGCCGAGGTCCTGGAATGCCTGGTGTCGCTCCTCGATGCGCTTGCGGGACCAGAGCGTGTAGTAGAGCTTGGCCGGCGACCAGGGCTCGCCGAGGTCGGGACGGTAATGGGCATCGCCGGCGCGCTCGAAGGCAGGGATTGAGATGTCGTGGACCCGCACATGGTCCGGGTGCATGTAACCGCCCTGATCCTCGGGATAGGTCACGATCACCTGGGGCCGGTGTCGGCGGATCACCGACACCAGGCGGCTCACCGCCTCGTCCAGGTCGGCGTTGGCGAAGCAGTCGGGATGGGTGTTGGCCTCCGACCCTTCCATTCCGGAGTCGCGATATCCGAGCATCACCACTTCGTCGTAGCCGATCACGGCTGCCGCCCGGGCCAGTTCCTCGGCCCGTATCTCGGCCAGCTTCTCGGCCATAGAGGGCTTGTCCAGCGCCGGGTTGAGGATCTCGCCCTCCTCGCCTCCGGTACAGCACACCAGCACGGTGCGCACGCCCTCGGCGTGGTAGCGGGCCACCGTGGGCGCGCCCTTGGACGCCTCGTCGTCGGGATGGGCGTGAACGGTGAGCAGGCAGAGCCGGCCGGCGGAGGGCACCATGGCCGGTGAAGCTAGCGCCGAGGCGCGCTGCATCGCACCGCGCCGGTTCGGCGTCGCCGCGCTCGCCGCTACCCAGTCGGCAGGCTCGACTCCAACGGCTCGAAGACCATCGCCGTGTCGTCGTCCCTGTTGATGAGCCGCCAACCGCACATCTCGGCCAGGCGATCTCGCCCCTCGTCGGGGCCGCTGGCGATGAGAGAATCACCGGGCGCAAGCCGTACCTCGCCGCGCGGCCGGTAGCGGTACTGGCCCCCGCGGCGGATGGCCAACACAGTGAAGCCCGGCTCGATGTTCAGCCTCAGGTCGGCCAGCGTCCTGCCTTCGACCGCGCAATCCTCCGCCACCGGGATGTGCACCACCACCTCGTCGCTGTCGCCGAGCGCGACAGCCAATATCGGGTGGATGTCTTCCTGGCGCTCGATGATCCACACCATCTGCTGGGCCTGGTCTCCCAGATCCTCCGCCGCCTGCGACAGCTGCAGCAGCCCCCTCAGACCCGAGTGGTCCACATGTTCCCTGGCGGCGCGCAGCACCCACTCCTCCAGGCGGTCCTTCATCTCGTCGAGGCGATCCTCGAGGTGGCGCACCTCAGCGGCAAGGCTCTCGTCCCGAAGCACCAGCGACGAGTAGGCCAAGCCGACGGCCACCTCCGAGAGGTCCTTCATCTCCACCAGCACGTCCACCGCACGGTCGAGATCCGTGGCGACCGGACCGTCGGGGACTTCCGGCGGCGTCCAGTCCGGAGACCCGGCCAGGCTGCGCAACTCGTCGATGCCGTCGGGCGATCCCCGCAGAAACAGCACGTCATCGGGGACGAGGACCGTGTCGCCTCCCACATCGGTAATCCACTCGCGCTCCCGACGCACCGCCATCACCCGCATGCCCATCTTGGCCGGCATCTCGTGGTCGGCCAAGTGGCGGTGGGCGAGAAGCGAGCCGTCCGAGACCAGCACCCGGTGCGACACCTCCTCGGCTGCACTCAGGTCGGCCACAAGCTCCGCCGGTATGCCGACCCGGTGGGTGACGATGCGGGCAATGTCGACGGCGTCGTTGGCGATGCGCTCGATGGCCGAGATCACCTGTAGCACCGACGACATGCCGTCGGCGTCGCGGGGGTGGCGCACGGCCAGGATGCACACCGCCCTCATGTCCTGCACCAGATGGCTCATCCGCTCCTCGAGCGCGCCCACCTCGTCGGCCATGTCGGGATCGCCGAAGTAGAGCGCGGCGTAGGCGAGGTCCACCATCAACTCGGAGGTGTCCTTGGCCTCGGCCAGCATCTCGCGCAGATTGCGAGGTCTGTCTTCCATCAGGTCCCTCCTGGAATCATCGTAGGGCTCAAGCGCGACGCCGTGCCCATCAGACCACGCCCACCAAGACCACCGAGACGATCAGGGTGAACGCCCCGGCCAGGTCCAGAGACGAGGTGACCATGGGAATGCCGTAGGTGTCGGGGTCGACTCCGAACCGCACGGCCGCGAGCGTCCCGTAGTAGGCCACCACCACGATCAGCACAGTGGCCAGAAGGCCGCCGAGCACAGCCACCGCGACCAGGTCGGCCAGCGGAGGGCCGGCATGGCCCGTCAGACCGGCCGCCATCGACGACACCAGGCCGAGCAGTGCGAACACCGGGAGTGACAGCGCGAAAGTGGTGGCGAGATCGACTCTCGCCTCCCCCGAGGGCACGACGGAGGGCCTGGCCAGGCCCAGATGCAGCTTGGTGGACAGGCGGCTCGACAGCACCCCCCCGAGCGCTCCGGCCGTGGCCAGGTAGCCCGGCAGCAGAACGAGCAGAACCGGGAAAGTGACGAAGTCCTCGATGCGCTTCTCCACCGTGATCCCGGCCACCAGATCGAGCATTCCCGCCGCGACCAGCACGGGCATCGACTCACGCATGATCGTGCGCAACTCCAGCAGCCTGCTCCGCAGCCCCCACGCCACCGACAACGCGGCCAGGACCCCCAGGGCCCACGCCATCGACGGCGTGAGGATGTCGAACCCTGCGAGTTCGGCCGCCACCACCAGCGAGGGCAGGGTCACCACATCGCCTGCGACCGTCACCATTGGTGCGACCACGTTGTCGAGATCCCAACCGAACCGCACCGCGCCGGCTGTGGTCGCCAGAGTGATCGCCAGCACGACGAAGGCGGCGATCAGACATCCGAGCGCCGAGATCACCACGAAGTCCGAGAGGCTCATCGTCGGCGAGACGTTGAAGGCCAGTGCGATGCCTTTAGCCATGATGGCCAGCACCACACCCAGCGCCAGGCTCAACGCCACAGACGCGACCGCGTTCTGCGCCATCACCGAGTCCCGCCGGCCCGACAGCCGGAATGTGCCAGCGTGGATGGCGGTGCCGAGCCGGCTGCCCAGCGCCCCGAAGATGTTGCCCTTCACCGCGATGGCCGCCGGTACCAGAAGCAGCAAGCCCGGCAATTCCTCAAGCGTGTCGGTGATGGACGCCAGGATCAGACCGGCGACCAGGCTGGCGAGGGCAGCCATCACCAGCGCAGCGAACGCGCTGCGCACCGCCAGCAGGTCGCGCACCCAGCGCGTGGCCGCCCGCGTCAGCGCGTGAGGAATGCGACCACGTGCAGCCATTCAGCAAGTGTGCTCCGTCAGGCGGAGCTTCGGCGCGATCTTGCGCGTGTCATCATCTCGCTTGGCTACCGTGCAGGCGTGACAGTGATCGCTCTGGTCAACCAGAAGGGCGGTGTCGGCAAGACGACCACGGCGCTCGGGCTGGCGTCGGCTGCTTGGACACGACGGACCCCGAGCCTTGTGATCGACCTCGATCCTCAGGGCAACGCAACCACCGGACTCGGGCTATGGGCACCCGATACCAACGTGGACGAAGCCCTGGCGTCCGACCGGCCGGGAGTCGTCGCGAGCCTGGCCGTTCCATCGGGATGGCCCGACGACAAGGGTCTGCCTCCGAAGGTTGTGGCATCCACTCCAGCGCTGGCGGGCCGGGAGCGGCAGCTGCTCTCCGACCCTGTCGGCGCCCAGGACCGCCTCCGGCTGGCTCTGTCGGGTTACCAGGGCCTCGTGCTGATCGACTGTCCCCCGTCGCTCGGACTCTTGACCATCAACGCCCTGTTCGCCGCAGACGCGGCCCTGGTAGTCACCGAGCCCAGCGCGTGGGCCTCCGACGGGGTCAGCGAGATCATGCGGACCATCGGACGCGTCGCGGCGAGGAAACCGTCGGGCCTCCGAGTTGCGGGGGTAGCCGTTAACCGGCTCGCTCGCACCCGGGATTCCCGCTACTGGAACGAGCAGCTCATCGCCGACCACGGGAATCTGGTGATGCCCCCGGTCCGCTTGCGGGCTGCCGTGACCGAGGCCGCCGCTCGCTCACGTCCCATACACGCCCTGCCGCCCCGTCGAGGCGCAGCCGAGGCGTGCGCCGAGTTCGATCTCCTCTACGATCTAGTCGTCGGCACACCAACACCGGAGGATCGCAATGGTCTATGACCCCCAGCGCGACCAGCCCCGCTACCGGCCCAGCGGGAACGGGTCCTCGGTCGTCGACACCCTCCTCGACCCCGTGACCGCCCCGCCCCAAGCCGGCCAGAGTGAGCCCCCTCCGGCACCGGGTCCCGAAATGGCCCCCGAACCACCCAACGCCTGGAGCGAGAGGCTGCTGTACTCGGTGGGGATCTCAACGGTGCTGGGCGTAGCGGTAGGACTGGTGGTCCTCCGGTTGCTCTGGAAGGCCTGGAGGCGCCGGTCCCGCTAGCCGGCCAGCTTCAAGAGGCTCTCCTCCTCGGCCGCACGCATCTCTGACCGCCGGCGATTCTCGGCCTGACCCTCGGGGCAGCGTTCGACGTACGGGCAGTAGCCGCACAGCGGCCCGGGCTGGGCCGAGAAGTCATCGGCGTGGCAGGCGTCGCCGATAGCGCCCCAGGTGGACTTCAACTGCTCGACAGTGCCCTCAAGTTCAACGGGGGTCACGGCTGTAGCCACGATCTTCTGGCCCAGATACAGCAACTGCGCCCTCACCGGCTGCTCGCCCGTCTCCGCAGCGACGGCGGCCGCGTAGAGCAACACCTGCTGGAGTCGACTGGGCGCGTATCGCGGTGTGGGGGCCCGGCCCGACTTGTAGTCGCTGATCACGAGACCGTCCGGCTCCGATTCGACTCGGTCCACGACGCCCCGGAAGGGCACTCCGTCCAGCGTCACGGACAGTTGCTGCTCCGTGGCTTGCACATCCACGCCGGACGGGTCCTCAAGCTCCCACAGCCCCTCAATCGCCCGCCAGGCCTTCCAGCGGAAGTCCAGTGCCTGCTCGTCGTCGAGTTCCAGGTCGCGGTAGTCGTCGCTGCCCGACATCTCGGGCCAGGATTCACGCGCAATCCGGCGAGCGTCGTCCTTTGTCCGCCGGCCCGGGTGCCGCTGCATGAGGTGCTCGAGCACCCGATGGGCGAACGTGCCGACCAGGGCGTCCTCGCCCGGCGGATCGGGCAGTCGGTCCACGTAGCGGAATCGCCAGCGGCGGGGGCACTGCTCGAACGTCGCCGCACCCGACGGTGAGAGCCTCTCGGGCGGGCTCGGCCGACCGTCATCGCCGACCGCTCCGACGCCCGCCGGGTCGAGCATGTCGGCCGGATCGAATTCGAGCTGCATGCCGCCGTTCTAGTTGATGGGTGAGACAGCAGCACGGATGCGCAAGCCACAGACCGGAGCGGGCGCGCCGCTCCTAGATGTCGAGGGTCGCCTCGTCCACCAGGGAGGAGTTCTCGACCAGGTAGTCGCGTCGCACCGCCACGTCGCTGCCCATCAGAACGTCGAACATCTCGGCCGCGGCGTCGGCCTGCTGGGCATCGGCCATGGTGAGGCGGCGCAGGGTACGGGTGTCGGGATCGAGCGCGCAGTGCCGGAGCTCGTCGGTGTTCATCTCCCCCAACCCCTTGAAGCGCTGCCATTTCACGTTCTCGGGCCTGCGCTTGCCCCGGCAGAGGTCGCCGGTGATGCGGTCGCGCTCCTCGTCGGAATAGGCCCGGTAGGTCCGGTCCCCGACCCTTGCGGTGTACAGCGGCGGCTGGGCCGAGAAGACGCGGCCCTGAACGAGCATCTCCCGCATGTACCCGTGGATGAGGGTCAGCAGCAGGCAGCGGATATGGCTGCCGTCGACGTCGGCGTCGCACAGGATGACGATCCGGCCGTAGCGAGCGGCCTCGATGTCGAAGGCGTCGCCCGCGCCGGCGCCCATGGCAGTGAAGATCGCCTGCGCCTCGGCATTGTCGAGCACCTGCTTGGGGCTTGCCTTGGCCGCGTTCACGATCTTGCCCCGCAGTGGAAGGATCGCCATGAATTCCGAATCGCGGCCCCGCTTGGCCGGGCCCGCCGCCGAGTCGCCCTCCACCAGGATCAACTCGGCCTCCGGGCCGTGGACACGGCAGTCGGCCAGCTTGTCGGGCATGTTCGTGGAGCCGAGGCTCGCAGCCTTACGCCGGTTGTCGAGCATCTGCTTGGATGCAACCCGGTTGGCGACGGCGGTCGCAAGCTTGTCACCGAGCGCCTTGACCTGCGACCGGGGGCCGCCACCGGGCTCGAACCACTCTTTGAGCTGCTCATAGGTGATCCGAGCCACGATTCCCTCGATCGCGGGTGTGCCCAGCTCCTGCTTGGTCTGGCCCCGGAATTGCGGCTCACTGAAGCGGACCTTTACTGCGGCAACCAGCCCCTCCTGAACGTCGTCCTTGGTAGCACTGGTCTTGCCGTTCTTGTCCTGGCGGGCCAACCGGGCCAACTTGCGGTTGTCTTTGAGCAGGACACTGTTGATTACTCGGGTTAGCGCCTTGTCGAACCCCGCAAGGTGGGTACCTCCCGCGGGCGTGGGGATGGTATTCACGAAAGACACGACTTGGGGGTCGTAGCCGGACACCCACCGCATCGCTATGTCGACTCTGCACTCCCGTTCGACTTCGGTGATCTTTCCCTCAACCGGAACCTTCTCCGTGAAAGTCTCGATCCCGTTCAGAGTGATTATGCCGGTCACCGGACCGCCCGGTGACCGCTCCTTAACGAAGTCCGAGAGCCCACCCCGACTCACGAAGTCGAACGGCTCGCTGTCGGAGTCGGCGCGGTTGTCTTGCAGCGTCATTCTCAGGCCGGGAACGAGGAAGCAGATCTGGCGGAATCGCCTGCGGACCTCATTGGCGTCGATGCGGGCGTCGGGGTGAAAGAGCTCATAGTCAGGAAGGAACCTCACGCGTGTACCTGTGGCCTTGGAGCGCTTTCTCGTAGTTCGCAGCTCGCTTCCCTTGACGAAGCGCTTGCCATCAAAGAGGCCGGGCTTCTGGTTGTTGAAGCTCAACTCGTAGAGCATCCCGTCACGTTGCACGCTGACGTCAAGCCTGGTGGAGAGAGCATTGACTACGGCTGCTCCCACGCCGTGGAGCCCACCCGAAGCCTTGTAGACGCCTTCACTGAACTTCCCGCCCGCGTGCAGTTCGGAGAACACAACCTCCAATGCAGAAACGTCGCGCTTGGAGTGGGTGTCGACCGGTATGCCGCGACCGTTGTCGACCACCTCGACAAAATCGTTGCGATGCAGCGTCACGTCAACTCTGGTGGCACATTCAGCGGCAGCCTCGTCGACGGCGTTGTCCACGATCTCCCAGACCAGATGCATGAGTCCGTCAGAGCCGTTCCCGCCGATGTACATGGCTGGCCGCTTGCGAACCGCCTCCAAGCCTTCAAGCGTCTCGATGGAGTCGGCGTCGTAAGAGCCGTTAGACACGGCGTCGGCAGCCGCCGTGTCCTGTCTTATCTGATCAGTGGCTGCCTCAGCATCGGTCGCCTCACTCGTGTAGTGATCGTCGCTTGGAGCGAGCGGCAGCTCATAGGCCTGGGGTGGAGCGGCACGAGAACCAGTGGGAGTCACGGTCGTCACCACCTTCCCGGAGCTATTGCATGCACTCGACGCTCTCCCCTAGTTGCCACTCGGTAGCGGGGCGTGGGCTGCTCCCGAAACGGCACGGGGACTGGATCTAGGCGGCGGGGATTGTCGTCTCGACCCATCAGCGCAAGCATTCCCGTGTCTGCTCCTACGGCCGCGAAGGTCACTGCCTCTCCTGTTGCGAGCTTTATGGCGAACACACCCTGGCTCCCCCGACCCTGTGTCGGTAGTTCGGCGCAGTAGGTGGACTTCGCCCCGCCCGAGGAGGTGGCCTGAACCAGTACGGCATCGCCCAACACAGCCCCGGCGCCGACTGCGACAGCCTTGTCCACGAGCTTCATGCCAGCCACGCCCGGTCCTCCTGGTCTCCGGATTCGCACTGAAGACGACGACATGCGGAGCGCCCTTCCGTCGTCCGCCGCGATCACGATGTCAACCTCCTCTGGCGCCATGAAGGCGGCGATCACACGGTCGTCAGGCTCTACCGTGACCAACTGCGAGCCGGGACTCACCCGCAGTACTTCGTCGGTCGAGAGCCTTCCGACGGCACCGCGCGACGTGACAAGAACCAACATGTCGTCGGAAGCAGCGACGAGAGACAGGATCCGCTCGTTGGGACGAAGCCCGAGGGCCGCGCTTGCATCGGATCCACGTCTGCGGTTGCTAGCTTCTGCAACTGCTCCGCCGAGCATCGCGAATGCCCGACCCTCTGAGGTGACTGCCGAGAAATGCGAAGCTGTGGAGGCGGTGACGCGGGATGAGATCAGGTCATGGCGACCGGGCACTCCGCGGCGACTGCCGGTCAGGGGCATCCGTCCCAGGTTGCCGCTTGTCGACAAGGTCACCACACAGGGAACATCACGCCCTACAGGAGCACCCGTGACCGCCGCTGCAACCGCGCCAACAGCTGCGTCACCCTCAGCCGCGAACTCGTCGTTAACCAAAGCTGCATCAATCACTTGAGCCCGTCTCGAACGACCGTGATCTTCAACGATGCGACGAAGCTCCCGGCGCACGATGTTGCGCCTTCTGCGATCGCTGCCGAGTATCCCCCGGTAGTCGTCGATGTCAGAGCGAAGGCCGGCTTCTTCCTCCTCCAGCTTGCGCTGCTCAAGTGCAGTTAGCCGCCGCAGCTCCATGTTGAGTATGTGAGAAGCCTGGACGTCGGTGAGACCGAAGCGGGCCTTCAGTTGCGAGTGGGCCTCGGCGGCATCGCTGCACCGGCGTATCAAGGCCACAACCTCGTCGATGTCGTTGAGGGCGACAAGGAGTCCGATAACGATTTCCAGTCGATGCTCAGCCCGCTGCAAGCGGTGACGAGTGCGCCGCGCGATCACTCCGAGACGATGAACGACGTAGTGCTCGCAAAGCTCACGAAGCCCGACGGTGGTGGGGACGCCGTCAACCAGCACCACGTTGTTGACGCTGAGGGTCTCTTCCAGAGGCGTGAGCCGATAGAGCTCGGACAACACGGCCGAGGGCTCGGCGTCTGGCTTGAGGTCGACTTGGAGACGCAGCCCCGCCAAGTCGGTCAGGTCGGTGACACCGGCCACTCCGGGTAGGCGATCAGCGTTGACAAGCTCGGCGATCTTGGATACGACGCGCTCGGGACCCACGAGATGCGGCAGCTCGGTGACGATGATCGCCTTCCGGCGCCGCGTCACCTGCTCAATCCCAGTTCGGGCCCGCACCCGGACTGAGCCGCGACCTGTTTCGTATGCCCGCCGGAGGCCGTCATCAGCCAATACGATCCCGCCGCCTGGGAAGTCGGGCCCTGGCACGACTGCCAACAACTCGTCCGTGGTAGGTCGGGGATTCCTGCGGCTCTTGCGCCTTCCGCTCACAGCTGACCCTGGGCCAGACGTCCGTTCGTCACTGCCCGCCACCAGCGAGGGCTGCTTGCTCATCACCAGCTCAATGGCCTCGCCTATCTCGGTTAGGTTGTGGGGCAGCATGTTGGTGGCCATTCCGACGGCTATGCCAGCGGTGCCGTTGATCAGCAGATTCGGCAGGGCAGCGGGCATTACGACGGGCTCGGTGTCTTCTCCGTCGTAAGTCGGTCGGAAGTCGACAGTGTCCTCGTCAAGTTCGCCAACCGTGTCCATCGCCGCATCGGTGAGGCGGCACTCGGTGTACCGGGCCGCAGCGGGTGGGTCGTCAAGGCTCCCGAAGTTCCCTTGTGGATCCACCAGCGTGACCATGCGGCTGAAGTCCTGGCCCATTCGCACGAGCGTGTCGTAGATCGCGGCGTCGCCATGGGGGTGGTAGCGGCCCATCGTGTCGCCCACGACACGGGCTGCTTTGCGGTAGGGCGTGCCTGGACGCAGGCCCATCTGAAGCATCGAGTAGAGAACGCGGCGCTGAACTGGCTTGAGGCCATCACGTACGTCTGGAATGGCCCTGGAGGTAATCACCGACAGCGCATACGCGAGGAACGAGTCGCTCATCTCCTCGGCTACCGGAATGTCCTCCACATGGTGGGCCGGTACAGGGTCAAGCGTTGCGGTAGTCAGTTGCTGTTGAGGTGACACAGTCGTCTCCAGGCTCTGCTTCTCTTGAGGCTTCTTGTGCTCCATACGCCGCCGCGGGCTATATCCGACCGGGATCTCGCTGCGGCTTACTGATGGGATCGAAGGTAGCGGCTGACGTGCCGCGACTAGGTGATCCCAGGGCCGCTGGCCGGCGTATATCTGGTGCTCGGCGAAGGCGGGGCACGCCCGACCGCGGCACCGTTGAGATCCGCAGTCGCGATCGGCGGATCACAGCTGGCCAGGTCGCCTGTGCTCGCGCCGCCGGGCAGACTTCGAAGCCGCGTGGCCCAAGTGATGACCCCATAGGAGTCGACCTTACGTACGAGCCGACGGTGAGTCCTGTGAAGCCACAGGTGGCAGCTGCTGCAGAGGGCGACCAGATTCTCGACGTCGGTCGGTCCCCAATCCTCGTCCCACTCATCTGCATGATGGAGCCGGCAGCGATGCATCGGAGCCCGGCACAGCACGCAACCGCGGTCCCGCAGAGCGACCGCTACATACTGGGCAGTATTGGCCAAACGCTTCATGCGCCCCAGCCACAAGGGTTGGCCGTCCCCGCCAAAGATGGCGCTGACTAGCCGGTCATCGGGCGAGATGCTGTCGAGCACCGTTGGGGGAACCGGACCCACGCCGATGATCTCGCAGGATCCGTCACGGTCCGTGCCGTCTACAAGCCCCACAGTCACCGCGATGATCCGCCCCGTCGGCAAGCGCCGCGAGCCCCGCGGGCCGTCGTCAGCCGGGAGGGGCTCGTGTGTCAGAGCGTCCAACCCGGTACACAGTTCGAAGATGGCGTCCATCGTCCGCTGGCCGTTGTTGCGCACCGCATCGGGGGTCCCGTCTCGGCCGCCGTCCTTGCGCCACAGGTAGTCCTTGCGCTCGTCCACCGCCTGCTCCAGCACGCCGAAACTGGCCGGGTCCATCTCGCCCTTGAGCACTCCCATGCCGTCGCTGCCTACAAACACGTCAGCCTTGCGGCTGTTCCGCTGAGCCTTGAGCAAGTCGCCGCCCGCTGACGGGTCGTGGCGTTGCGCAAACCTCTTGGCCACCCGGCCGAATGTCCCAGAGTCTCGGGTAGCAGCCTGGTGCAGCAACTCATCCGAGCCGTCCACGACGGATGCCCCGCACTGCTTGGCCGCAGACCCCAGAGAGAACACGCTCGCTAGAGACAGCTCGCCACAATCCACCAGCCGGCCAACATTGGGCATCTCCTCAATCTGGCGCGCCGCCTGGGTCACACGCTTGGCCGAACTCCCCGACAGCTTCGCTCCACCGACTAGAGCCTCACGCGCCGAGCCAGCCCGCAGCGCCTCCAGCCCGCTCACAGCTCGCAGTGTCAGCGCATCCGCCAGAGCCTTCAGCCGCCCGGCTCCGCACACGACCTGGCTCAACTCGTCCTCGGCCAAACCCTCCAACGACACCGACCGCAGCGCAGACTCGGCCAGTGCGAGCAGGTCCGAGACAGACGGTTCGCAGGTGGTTCCGCTTCCGTTGCTCGGACCGTGGGTTTGAAGAGTGCCCTGTCCAGTCCCGCGGAACTCCGCTTCCACATCAAGAACGCTTGTTCGTTTCATGCTCACTACATTACGCACCCCCTGTGACAACACTTCTTGAAAATGCATAAAATATGGATGAAGGGGCCAATGCTTGCAGTCATCCCGCAGCGCGCGTGGGCCGGATGTGCTGGCGCGGTGACCGGCAGAGGTCAAACGCATGCGTCGGTTCAGGCGACTCAACCCCCGACGCGCCACCCGGACCGGCACTTTCGACCACCTCTTCGGCCGCTCGCTTGCGACTTGGATGAGCGGGCCGCACCCATCGACCGCGACGCCTGCAACTCCGACGATGCCGCGCAACTGCTTCCCCAGTGCTTCGAGAGTGCTGCGCCTGTTGCTTCCCGTTCAGCTATTGCAATCGCTATTCTGGGTGATCGTGCGCGGTGACAAGCCATATGGGGAGATGCAGCTGGAGTTCCCGCACAACAACGGAGGCGAGGCGGGCTTTGCGTCACCTCATGTGAACCGCGAGTCGGTCACGGAAGAAGTCGTTGTCCGGGAGTTGTTGCAGAACGCCCTAGACGCCTCGCCGGGCGCTGGGCCAGTGAGAGTCGAGTTCTCTCATCAGAGCATCCCTACGCAGCAACTGCCCCTCATCAAAGACTACACGGCCGCCTTCAATGCGGCCCGGAAGCACAGGCTCCACAAGGTGGATAGCCCTGCGGAGCGGCAGGCGATCGACCGAATCCGGAGCTGCCTGCAATCTGCTAGCCGCACGACTTCGGTGCTGGCCTGCATCGACCGAGGACGGGGCATCGACTCAACGGCATTGAAGCACCTGTACAACACGGGCGATACGACAAAGCGCTCAGGCCGAGGATCCGTTGGTCTTGGACACCTCACGGCCTTCGCGGCGAGTGATCTTCGTTATGTCCTGTACGCGGGTCGAAACACGTCGGGCAGTGAGACTTTTGGAGGGCACGCGATATTGGCGACAAGCAGCAACCAAGGAATGCAGCGCGACGCCCATGGCTATATCCGAGGTGCCCAAGAGATGCAGGGCAGCCCAGCATCGCAGGCTCTTGGATCCTCAGAAGTCCCTGACCTCGTACGGTCATGGCTGCCGAACCATGGCGCTGCGGGGTCCGTAGTCGCCATATTGGGATATGGACCAACCGCACGCGCTGTGCGCGGCAGCTTCGAAGACAGAGTGCTGGCCGCCGCAGCCAAGAGCTTCGTGGTGGCTGTTCATCAGGGCCAACTCACCGTTGGGGAGTTATAGACTTGACTTGACAATCGGGGTGGGCTACGGTACACTGGTGGACATGAACACCGAGGTAGAGACGCACAAAGCACCCGGTCGGCACTGGAGGCAGGGCATCACCCTGATCGAACTGGCCGAGATGTTCCCCACCGAGGAAGCGGCAGAGCAGTGGTTCGAGTCGGTCGTGTGGGCCAACGGCCGGGTCTGTGGCCATTGCGGAGCCGATGACACCTACGCCGTGAAGTCCGGCAAGCCGATGCCGTACCGGTGCCGGACCTGCAAGCGGTACTTCGGGATCAAGACCGGCACGGTCATGGCGCAGTCGCCTCTGCCGTTGAAGGTGTGGGTCTATGCGATCTACCTGGACATCACGAACCTGCGGGGCATCTCCGCGATGGCGCTGCACCGTTCGGTCGGGGTGTGCTACAAGACGGCGTGGTTCGTTCAGCAGCGCATTCGCGAGGCGTTCACCGCTGAGGGTCCACCGGTGCCGTTCACCGGTCCGGTAGAGGTCGATGAGACCTATGTCGGTGGACGTGCCAAGAACATGCACGCCCGAGTTCGCCGGGAGAAGATCACCGGCCGCGGCGGCGTGGACAAGACCGCTGTCGTCGGTGCTCGGGACCGGGCCACCGGCAAGGTCACCGCCCAGGTCATCGAGAACGTGGACGGCCCGACGCTGCGAGGGTTCGTGGAGGACCACGCGGCTGCGGAGTCGATGGTCTACACCGACGGCGCGACCGCCTACCGCGGCCGCGCCAACCACGAGGCCGTCAACCACACGGTCGGCGAGTACGTGCGGGGCAAGGCCCACACCAACGGCGTCGAGAGCTTCTGGGCGACGCTGAAGCGTGGGATCGAGGCGTCGTTCTTCCACATCTCCCCCAAGCACGCCCAGCGCTATGTGGACGAGTTCTGCTGGCGGCACAACGTCCGGGACCTGGACACGATCCGCCAGATGCAGGACTTGGTGGCCCGCATGGTCGGCAAGCGCATCATGTACCGCGAACTGGTGTCCTGACCCGCTGGCTGCTGGTTGTGAGTGGACAACCGAACTTCACCAACCGGACGTTGTTCCATCACGACAACTTGGCTGTGATGCGCGGCATGAACACTGCGACGATTGATCTGATAGCGACTGATCCGCCATTCAACAAAGGCAAAGACTTTCACGCCACTCCCGACTCGCTCGCCAAGGGCGGCAAGTTCCAAGATCGGTGGCGCTGGGACGACGACGTAGAAGGCGAATGGATCGACCAACTCCAAGACGACTGGCCGAACGTTTGGAGGATCATCGCCGCAGCGCGTGGATCGTGGGGCGACGATCTGGGCGCGTTCCTGTGCTTCATGGCCGTCCGGCTGCTGGAAATGCATCGTGTCCTCAAATCGACTGGCACGCTGTATCTGCATTGCGACCCGACCGCCGGCCATTACTTGAAGTCGCTGTTGGATGCGATCTTCGGACGTAAGCAGTTTCGCAATGAGATCATCTGGTGCTATATGGGGGGGGGCATTCAGTGAGGGACTTCCCTCGCAAGCACGATCTGATCCTGCGCTATGCGAAGACCAAGCAATGGACATTCAATCCCGATGCGGTGCGAGTGCCCTATGACAGTGACTACAAAGCGACCGTCTTCAGGTCCGAAGGTTCCCGCGCCCCCGGCAAGACCTACACCCGCCACCCCGACGGCAAGGTTGTTGAGGACTGGTGGCGCGACATGCCGCGGCCCTACACCAACCGCAAGAAAGGCGACGATGCTACGAAGCGGCGCAAGGCGAAGCAGCGCCGCAAGACTCAATACCGCTACGGAGGCGCGACCGAGAAGCCCCTCGCGCTGTATAAGCGCATGATCGAGGCTTCGTCGAATCCCGGTGATGTTGTGTTGGATCCGTTCTGCGGCTGCGCCACCACACCCGTCGCGGCCGAACTGCTAGATCGTCAGTGGGTCGGCATCGACATATGGGACGGCGCTCACGAGGCGGTCCTGACTCGCTTCGCTGACGAGCTGCTGGTTTCGCCCGGCGAGGACCGCAACGTCATGTTCACCTTCGGCGAAGTGACCTACCTCACCGGTCCACCAACTCGAACAGACGAAGGAGAGACTGCCGCGCCGTTCCTGCAAGTCACCGAACGCTACGCCGAACCCTCAGGCCCGAAGATGACCCGCGCCGAGATGGTCGAACATCTGCTCGCCCAGAACGGCTGTGTCTGCCAAGGATGCGACCGACGCTTCGACGACGTTCGCTACCTCCAACTCGATCACAACCGGCCACGTTCAGACGGCGGCTGGAACCACATCACCAACAGGGTGCTGCTGTGCGGACCCTGCAACCAACTCAAGTCCAACATCTACACTCTCAGCGGCCTACGACGCCAGAACCACAAACTGGGCTACATGGCCCGGACCGGAGGCAAACCATGACCACCGCCAAGCGCCGGCGCCGCAAAGGCCTCAAAGCCAACTACGGCAACGCCACCCCCGAAGACGTAGCCCGAGCGCTCCACGCCTACCGGCCAGACCGCAAACCGGCTGTCAAGCAGCCGAAGTAGGACGGCGGATCACGGCAACAGCACACCCGCCAACCCTACCCGCCATCAAGTCAAGTCTATAACTCCCCACCTTAATGGTGGCGGCCAGCCCTATCGTGGGGCGGTGGACCTGCAGACCCTCATCGACCGGGCCGAGATCACCGATCTCCTGACCCGCTACGCCCGAGCCGTCGACCGGAAGGACTGGGACCTGTTCCGCAGCGTCTTCACCCCAGACGCCCGCATCGACTACACCCAGGTGGGCGGGATCGCAGGGAGCCTGGATGAGGTTGTGGGCTTCCTCTCTCAGGTCATGCCGATGTTCGAGACGATGCAGCACTTGATCTCCAACATCGACAGCGCCATCGACGGCGACGAGGCCAAGGTCACCGCCATGGTCTACAACCCGCTGAAGCTGCCCGACAGCCCGATGTGGGCCACCGGAGGGTGGTACCACCACGAGCTGGTGCGCACCCCGGAGGGCTGGCGGAGCCGGTCCCTGGTGGAGGAGGCCAGCTGGTTCGACGGCGTCCCCGAGCCCGAGAAGCCGGCCGGCGCCGACTCCGCCGGCTAGGACGAGCCGAGGCCCCACCGCCCCCCGAGACGAGCACGAGACGCCATGCCCGGACCCCTCGACGGCATACGCATCGTGGAGATGTGCGTGGCCGTCACCGGCCCCCTGGCGGTGACCCTCCTGGTCGACCAGGGCGCCGAGGCCATCAAGGTGGAGGAGCCCGGCTTCGGGGACCAGGGCCGCTATGTGGGCGTGGCGTCGGGCGGGATCTCGGCCCTGTTCCAGATGTGCAACCGAGGCAAGCGTTCCATCGCGGTGGACTGCACCCACCCTCAGGGTCGCGACATCGTGCTCGACCTCGCCGCAGACGCCGACGTGTTCGTGCAGAACATGCGGCCGGGGGTGGTCGAACGACTCGGTCTCGGCCACGACGACGTCTCGGCTCGCAACCCCGACATCGTCTACGCCTCGCTCTCGGGATTCGGCCCCGACGGCCCCTACGCCCATCGGAGGGTGTACGACTCGGTGATACAGGCCCATTCGGGGCTCGTCGGCAACCAGACGGGCATCAACGACGCGTCCCCCCGGTTCCTGCGCCAAGCCGCGGCCGACAAGGTCACCGCCTACACCGCCGCACAGGCCATCACCGCTGCGCTTCTCGCCCGGGAGCGGGGCGCCAGCGGTCAGCACGTCCAGCTGGCGATGCTGGACGCCTCGGTGGCGTTCCTGTTCGCCGACGCGGCCGCCCACGAGGTCGCCCTGGACAACGACCAGCGTCACCTCGCCCAGTCGTTCTCGGCCTACCAGCGGGCCATCGCCCTCGCCGACGGGCACATGGTGGTGGCCGCGGTGACCGACGGCGAGTTCCACGGCATGGCCAAGGCGTTCGGCGTGGACTCCACCGACCCCCGCGTGGCCGGCATGAGTGACCGCCAGCGCCACAAGGAGCAGACCAGCATGGTGTTCAGGGCCGTGCATGCCGCGGCGGCCGCCATGCCCCTGGCGGATGCGGTGGAAGCACTGGATCGCCATCAGGTGCCGTTCGGGGTCGTGCTCGACGTCGAGGATGTAGCCGGCGACGCCCAAGCCGTTCACAACCAGCTGTTCACCGAACACGACCATCCCGCGATGGGCCGGGTGCGCCAGCCCCGGCCCGCGGCTCGCTTCTCGACAACGCCGGCCGCGTTGCGCCAGCCGTCATCTCCTGTCCACGGCCAGCACACCGACGAGGTACTGAGGGAGCTTGGCCTATCGAACGGCATCGAGCGGCTCCGAGCCGACGGCGTGATCAGGTGAGCGGCCCCCAAACGAACTCGACCGGCGGGGGCGCCAAGAAGGCGTTCGATCGCGAGATGCTTCTCTTCGAGGAGTGGCGCGAGCAGTTCGAGCGAGACGGCGAGGCGCCCGCCATCCCGGCGGCCACCGTGGTCGTGCTGCGGGACGGCCCCGAGGGCGTGGAGTCGCTGATGCTGCGCAAGAACTCCCGCATCGCCTTCGGCGGCATGTGGGTGTTCCCCGGCGGCCGGATCGACGACGACGACTACGACAGCTCCCGCAACATGATCACGGCCGCCCGCAACGCCGCGGCCCGGGAGGCCTGCGAGGAGGCTGCGATCTCACTCGACGCTGCCAGCCTGGTGCACTTCTCCTACTGGATGCCCCCGCCGATCGCGCCAAAGCGCTTCGCGACGTGGTTCTTCGCGGCAGAGGCACCCGCTGAGGAAGTCCGCATCGACGACGGCGAGATAACCCACCACGAGTGGATGACTCCGGCCGGGGCCATGCGACGCCGCGACGCCGGGGAGATCGAGCTGATCGCCCCGACGTGGGTGACGCTGCACACCCTCGGCGACTACTCCACGGTGGCCGGCGCGCTGGACGGTCTGGGCCGTCGCCGCCCCCGCCGCTACGAGCCTCGGCTCGGCACCGGGGAGCACGGACCGGTGTCGATGTGGTACGGCGACGCCGGCTACGCGACCGGCGACGCCTCCGTGCCCGGTCCCCGCCACCGGCTCGAGATGACCCCCGACGGCTACCTGTTCGACGAGTCCGGCTACACGGATCCCGACTAGGGCTAGCCGGGGGCGGCCGGCCGGGCCAGGAGCTCCTCGATCAAGTCAACGAGCTCCAGGGGGCGGTCGCCCTGGATCGAGTGGCCCGCGCCGTCTACCACCTCGTGGACCGTTCCCGGCAGCCGTCGCATCCACTCGGCCACGTCGGCATCGTCGATCACGCTCCAGGCGCCGCCCTGCCACAGCGCGGTCGGAGCTGCGATGGCAGACACCTTCTCCCACAAACCCTCGAAGTCCAGCTCGGCCCCGCCGCCCGACTGCCAGTCCCGCGTCCGGTCGTAATTCCACGTCCAGCGGCCGTCGTCCATCTCGTGGGCGTTGTGCAGCACGCCCCGGCGCAGCGACACCTCGCTGCGGGTGGGATTGTGCTCGATGGTGCGCTCCAGGATCGTCTCGAAGCTGTCGAAGTACTCGGGGCCGTCGATGAAGGCGATGATCGGCTCAGCCTTGGCGTGATCGGTGCCCGGTGTCACATCCACGATCCCAAGGCGCCGCACGAGACGGGGCTGGTCGGCGGCCAGGCAGATGGCGGTGAGACCGCCGAGCGACATGCCCACCACCGCCTCAGCCCGGGGCGCGAGCGCCTCGACCGCCACGGCCACGTCATCGGCCATGGAGGACGGCCCGTAGTTGTGGGCCGGCCGGTGGTCGGAGTGCCCGTGGCCGGGCAGGTCCACCGCTACCAGCGGCCGACCAAGAGCCAGCGCCACCGTGTCCCAGGTGTGAGCGTTCTGGGCGCCGCCATGGATCAGCACCAACTCCGGCTCGGCGGTGCCCCACACCAGGGCCGACAATCGCAGCCCCGACGGCAGCGCCACTGATTCCCGGCGGACCGCGGGCGGGCCCGCATATTCGATGCCGTACTCGGAGGCGTTCTCACCGAACAGCCCGAACTCGTCGTAGGCGACCATCCGGCGATGCTACGCAGGGGCAGGCTGGGTGCGGCGGCGGCGGGACGACCGGCCCGATATCACGGGCGGCTCCCAGCTGAACTTCCAAGCGGCCACGGCGGCCCCGACGGCCAGCCAGATCAACAGCACACCGAGCCGGTGCCACTCGAACGCCGGGGCGTCGGACAACGGGTTCATGGCCTCTCCGAAGGCCAGACCGAAGTGCTTCAGGGGGAAGATGTTCCCAAGGAGATCCAGCCAGGCGGGGGTCTCGCTGCCGAACGGGACGAAGATGTTGGAGATGAAGGCCAACGGCAACAGGGTGGCGTTGGCGGTGGGCACCGCCATGGCCACCGACCGAGCCACAGAGGCGAGCGCCAAGCCGAGAGCGGCGAAAGACGCCGAACCGACCACGAAGGTGACGACCATGGCCGGCACCTTGGCCGCCTCGACGTTGACGCCGTAGGCCGCCACCCCCAGAACGACCATCGCGACCACTCCCAGCGCCGCGACCCAGACCGCCGACAGCACCACGCCACCGAGGTAGATCCAGGGCGGAATGGGCGTGCCCCGCACCCGCTTGAGGATGCCCAACTCGCGGCGGCTGGCCAGGTTGATGCCGATGCCGGTGTAGGTGGACGACGCGGCCGCGAACACGGCCAGGCCGGGCGTGTAGAACTGGCTGCTGTTGACCCGTCCGTAGACGGTGTCGAAGGCGTCGTTGCCGAAGATGGCGGTGAACAGCACCAGCATCAGGATGGGGAAGACCAGCGTGAAGAAGGCCGCGACCGGCGTCCGCCAGAAGATCCGGTTCTGCATGCGGACGCACCGCCACAGCGTCCTCATGTCTGCGAGTCCCCGCCATCGAGTGATGCGGCGTCGTTGACGTCGTCGGCGACGAGGCTCAGGTAGACGTCCTCGAGACTCGGAGTCGTGACGGTCAGTCCTTCGAGTTCGAACCCCCGCTCGGCCGCCCATCCCGTGACCTGAGCCAGGTCGGCTGTGGGCGTATCGGTGGTGATCTCCACGTGCCGTCCCCGCCCGACGATGTCGCCCGAGACCGGTGCGAGCAGGTCCGATACCGGCTCGACCCTGTCGGGCACCGCGAAGCGGATCAGGGCCGATCCTGCCCTGGCCCTCAACTCGGCCGGGGTGCCCTCGGCCACGATCCGGCCCTGGGCCAGCACCGCCACCCGGTCGGCAAGGTGCTCGGCTTCGTCGAGGTAGTGCGTGGTGAGCAGCACGGCCCGCTGCTGCGAGGCGAGCCGCTCGACCAACTCCCAGCCCCTCCGGCGGGCCGCGGGGTCGAAGCCGGTGGTCGGCTCGTCCAGGAACACCACCTCGGGGTCGCCCACCAGCCCCAGCGCCATGTCTATGCGCCGTTGCTGCCCTCCCGACAGGGTGGAGATGCGAGCGTCAGCCTTCTCGTCCAGCTCCACCAACTCGATCAGCTCACCCGTAGGCACGCGACGCGAGTAGGCGGCTCCGTAGTAGTCGATCGCCTCGCGGACTGTCAGCTCGGGGTCGATGCCCGAGGACTGCAGCACGATGCCGATCCGGTCGCGGAAGGAGGCGCCCGCCGACGACGGGTCGGTGTCGAGAACCAGCGCAGTGCCCGCCGTGCGGGTGCGATGCCCCTCCAGGATCTCCACGATGGTCGACTTGCCCGCGCCGTTGGGTCCGAGCAGGGCGAACACCTCGCCCCGCTCGACCTCGAACGACACGCCGTCGACAGCCCGAACCGCGCCGTAGTCCTTGACGAGCTCGCTGACGGCTACGGCCGGACCCACCCGCGGCACGCTATCCGCGGCTGGAGCGGGCACGATAGGGGGGTGAAACCGCTCCCGGGCATGGTGCCCATCGCCGAGTACCCCAGCCGCTGGGAGGCCAATGTGGCCGCAGCCCGGCTCAAGGAGGCCGGCTACGAGGCCACGGTGCTGGTCGATCCCGCCACCGAGGTCGCCCCCCACCACGTGACCGAGCGCCTCGCCGTGCTGGTCGTGCGCACCGAGGTCGCCGACCCGGCCGCCGAGCTGCTCGGACTGGAGCGACCCGATCTCGAGGCGGAGCGCCTGGACGCAGCCTTCCACCAGAGACGGTTCGCCGACCGGCCCGCCTGGGTGCGGTACCTGACCTGGACGCTGGTCATCGCCATCCCCGGCCCGATCGCCATCGCGGGCCTGCTGTTGCTGTGGACGACCCTTGGGAGCCTGTTCCCGTAGGCAGTCCCCCACCTAGGATGACCCTGCCATGGCCATAACGCCCGTCGATCCCCGGCCCCTCGACATCCTCGACGGCGGCTTCTATGTGAACGACCCCTACTCCCGATACGCCTGGCTGCGGGAGAACTCGCCGTGCCACTGGGACGGCATCAACGAGCTATGGGTGCTTACCCGCTACGACGACATCGTCGCGGTGGAGACGGACAAGCAACTGTTCGTCAGCTCCGACCGGGAGAAGGGCGGCTACCGACCCAACCTCCCCGCCGACCAGTCGATCATCGGCACCGACGACCCTCTGCACCAGGCCCGGCGCTCGCTGGTTTCTCGCAGGTTCACCCCCCGGGCCGTACAGCGGTGGCGCGGCCACATCACCGCCACCGTCGACGGGCTGCTCGACCCGGTTATCGACCGGGGCACCGCCGAGATCGTGGACGATCTGGCCGCCCCCCTGCCTGCCAAGATGATCGGCTTGGTGCTGGGTTTCGACGACGACCTCTGGCCCAAGCTCAAGCACTGGTCGGAGGCCTCGATCGCCACCGGCGGAGGTCCCCGGTACCGCAGCCAGGAGGGCGTCGAGGCGGTGCTGGAGTTCGCAATGGCCGCTACCGAGTTGTACACCGACAAGCAGGGATGCCCGGCTGGTGACTTGATGTCGCGCTGGATCGAGGTCGAGTCCGACGGCGGCGGGATGGTGGGCGGCTCGCCGTTCGGGCTGGACCAGATCGTCTCGGACTCGCTGCTGCTGCTCGACGGCGGGGCTGAGACGACCCGCACCGTGATCGCCCGCACGCTGCTGGACCTGGCCGACCGGCCCGACGCCTGGGCCGCGCTGAAGGCCGGGGCCGACATCGAGACCGCGGTGGAGGAGTTCATCCGCTGGGTCACCCCCATCCACAACATGTGCCGGACGGCCACCGCCGACACCGAGTTGGGGGATCAGACCGTCCGCAAGGGCCAGCAGCTGGTCATGATGTACCCGTCGGCCAACCGGGATCCGGCCCACTTCCGCGATCCGGAGACCTACGACGTCACCCGCAGTCCCAACCACCACATCGCCTTCGGCTTCGGCACCCACTTCTGCCTGGGCGCGGCGCTGGCCCGCCTGGAGATACAGGTCTTCTTCGAGCGCCTGCTCCAGCGGGTGGAGCGCATCGAGCGCATCGAGGGAACCCCGCAGGTGGAGATGCCCAACGCCTTTGTCCACGGCCTGCTCGAAGCCCACCTAGCCTTCACCCCGGCCTGACCGGACCGCTCCAGCCACCCGAGACCACAAGGAGTCGCCACCGTGCCCGCTTCCTCATCGGATCTATTCAGCTACCAAGGCAAGAAGGTGGTGCTCACGGGCGGCGCCAGCGGTGTGGGCGCGGCCGCGATAGAGCTGCTGGCGGAGGCGGGATGCACCGACCTAACCGTCCTCGACCGCAACGAGCCCACCGGTCCGGCCACCGCCTACGTGGCCGCCGACCTGAGCGACCCCGACTCGATCGACGCGGCCTGCGAAGCCATAGGCCCCGGCGTGGACGTGCTGTTCAACAACGCCGGCGTGGCCGGCGTGCACTCATCGGACTTCGTGCTGCGGGTCAACTACCTAGGGCTGCGCCGGCTCAGCGAGGGTCTGCTGCCCACCATGACCAGGGGCGGCGCCATCGTCAACACGGCCTCGGTAGCCGGGCAGCGCTGGCCCCAGCACCTGGCCGAGATCCTGGAGCTGATCGCCATTGACGGCTGGGACGACGCCCTGGCCTGGATCGCCGAGCACGGCGAGCTGATCGACCCGGCCCCCTACGAGTTCTCCAAGGAGATGGCCCAGGTCTGGACCATGCACGGCTCGCGCCGCAGCTACCTCGACTACGGAGTGCGCACCAACAGCGTGTGCCCGGGCGTGATCGACACTCCCCTGCTGCACGACTTCCGCCGCCACATGACCGAGAAGGTCATCGACTGGATGGTGGACCAATCAGCCGGGATCCTCACTCCGGCCGACATCGCCCGCACGCTGGTCATGCTGGGCTCCAACGCCAGCGCCGCCATGAACGGCCACAACATGGTCGCCGACCACGGGTTCATGGCCTGGTTCACCACCAACCAGGTCGACTTCGCCGGCCTCGCCTGACGCCGCCACCCGCAGCCGCGGGTCCCGCACGTTCCGCGGGTCCCGCACGTTCTAGGCGTCGGGACGGACTTCGGAGAAGTGGTCGATACGGCGCAATTCCGGGAACACCAACCACCAGACGGCGACTACCGCCAGAGTGCCCACCCCACCGAACACCACTGCGCCGGCCACACCGAGCAGCGCCGCGGTCACGCCCGATCTGAACCCGCCCAGCTCGTTCGAGCCGCCGATGAAGACGTACTCCACGGCCAGGACCCGT
Source organism: Acidimicrobiaceae bacterium (assembly GCA_009843915.1). Taxonomy (GTDB): domain Bacteria; phylum Actinomycetota; class Acidimicrobiia; order Acidimicrobiales; family Aldehydirespiratoraceae; genus Aldehydirespirator. Next base: position 26,054 of record VYCM01000016.1, read on the forward strand.
CCCCGCATCTCCTCGGGCGTGGCCAGCGGGACGATCGTGCCGCGGACGAAGATGCTCACGGCGTCCGCCCCGCCCAACACCAGCAGCGCCACGAAGGCGACGATGTAGGAACGGGTCACGCCCAGCACGATTATCCCCACACCGAACAAGGCCACCGAGCCCAGCAACGACGGGCCCACTCGCCGCTGAAACGGCCTCACCGACAGGGCCAGCATCACTGCCCCGGCCCCGATGCCCACCGCGGCCGCCAGCCAACCGAGACGTACCGCGCCCACTCCCAGGCGCTCGTCGGCGATGGCAGGCAGCAGCAGCTGCACGCCGCCCAGGAACACCGCGAAAAGGTCGAGGGAGATCGCCCCGAGCACCACCCGGTTGCGACGCACGTACCGCAGACCCTCGAGGGCTTGGGAGATCACGGCCCGCGCTCCGGCTCCAGCCGCGAACGCAGCCCGCCGCACGTCGCTCGGCGGCACGATCATGAGCAAGCTGATCCCGGCTGCCGCGCACCCGGCAGCCAGCAGGTACGGCAGAGCCGGATCGATGTCGAAGGCGAGCCCGAACACCACCGGGCCGACGATGTAGCCCCCCTGCCAACCGGCGACGTTCAAGGCCACCATTCGCTCGCGGGCCCCTTCCGGTGCCAAGTCCACCGGCATGGCCCGGCTCACCGCCATGAGGAAGGCCCGGGCGGTGCCGAACGCTACGACCAGACCGTAGATCGGAAGTACCGATGTGGGATCCGACGCCACATAGAAGAACAGGCTGAGCGAGGCGACGGCCTCTCCGCCGAGACCCCAGGCGAACACCAATCGGCGCTCGAAGCGGTCCGCGACCATGCCGGTGATGGGCGCCAGCAGGAAGGCGGGCACGAATTCGGCCAACCCCAGCAGCCCCAGGAAGATCGGCTCGCCGGTCATGTCGAAGACCTGCTTGCCTAGGAACGTGATCTGCCCCATGGTCAACGCCATCGAGAAGAAGGTCGCACCGAAGAGCGCCCAGAGCCGCGGCTCTATCCGCCCCGGCGGGCCGGTCCGCTCCCCGGCGCCGGGTCCGCTCGGCTCCTGGCTAGGCATCCGCGGAACGCTAATGCTCTCCTAGCCTCGGGACCGCATGGCCCTGCCCGCACTCGGCGACTTCCTGCCGGAGACACCCGGCGCCGACGAGCTGCTGGATGCCTTCATCGAGTGGTCTCTCGCAGCCAGGCTCGAGCTGTACCCGCATCAGGAAGAGGCGGTATTACGGCTGCTGGCCGACGAGAACGTGGTGCTGTCCACGCCCACAGGATCGGGCAAGTCGCTGGTGGCCCTGGCCGGGGCGTTCGCCATGCTGGCCCAGGGACACCGCGCCGTCTACACCGCCCCGATCAAGGCCCTGGTGAGCGAGAAGTTCTTCGAGCTGACAGCGGCTTTCGGACCGTCGGAGGTGGGCATGGTCACCGGGGACGCCTCGGTCAACGCCGATGCCCCCGTGATCGCATGCACAGCGGAGATCCTGGCTCAGCGGGCCCTGCGGGCGGGCTCCGACACCACGGCCGACCTCGTGGTGATGGACGAGTTCCACTACTACGGCGACCGCGACCGCGGCTGGGCCTGGCAGGTTCCCCTGCTGGAGTTGCCGAAGTCCCGGTTCCTGCTCATGTCGGCCACCCTCGGCGACACGACCGGGCTGCGCCGCGATCTCACCGCGCGCACCGGGCGCGACACCGCCCTGGTGGCCTCGGCCGAGCGGCCAGTCCCCCTCGACGTTGAGTACCGGGAGACCCCGCTGCACGTCTCCATCGAGCAGCTGCTCTCCGCGGGCCAAACCCCCGTCTACATCGTGCACTTCACCCAGCGGCAGGCCACGGCCCGGGCCCAGAGCCTCACCAGCCTCAAGGTGCTCAGCGCCGACGAGAAGGCAGCCGTGAAGGAAGCGGTGGGCGGGTTCCGCTTCGACACGCCCATCGGCAAGGACCTGCGCCGCTTCGTGCTGGCCGGCATCGGCGTGCACCACGCCGGGATGCTGCCCAAGTACCGGCTGCTGGTGGAGAAGCTGGCCCAGCAGGGTCACCTGAAGCTGATCTGCGGCACCGACACCCTCGGGGTGGGCGTCAACGTTCCCATCCGCACCGTGCTGTTCACCCAGCTCTACAAGTACGACGGACGCCGGACTCGGGTGCTGTCGGTGCGCGACTTCCAGCAGATCGCAGGCCGGGCCGGCCGGCGCGGCTTCGACACGGTAGGCAGCGTGTGGGTGCAGGCCCCCGAGCACGCGGTGGAGAACAAGCGGGCCGAGATGCGGGCCGCGGGCGACCCCAAGAAGCTCCGCAAGCTGGTGCGCAAGAAGCCTCCGGACAGGGGCTACGCCCACTACGACGACAAGACCCTGACCCGGCTGTGGGATGGCACACCCGAGACGCTGGAATCCAGCTTCGACGTGACCCACGCCATGATGCTCAACGTCCTGGACCGGCCCGGCGACGGCTGCGCGGCCATGAAGCGCCTGCTGGTCGACAACCATGAGCCCCGCTCCCGCCAGCGGCGGCACATCCGCAAGGCGGTCGGGGTGTTCCGCTCGCTGATCGACGCCGAGATCGTGGAGGTGCTGCCCGAGCCCGACGGGTCGGGCCGGCCGGTGCGGGTCAACATCGACCTTCAGGACGAGTTCCGGCTCAACCAGCCGCTGGGGCTGTTCGCGGTGGAGGCGATCTCGGTTCTCGACCCGGAGGCTCCCGACTACCACCTGCAGGCGCTGAGCGTGGCCGAGTCGGTGCTGGAGGATCCCCTGGCGGTGCTGCTGGCCCAGAGGGATGCGGCCCGGGACGAGTTGATGACCCGCATGAAGGAGGAGGGCGTGGAGTACGAGGAGCGGATGGCCCGGCTGGCCGAGGTGACCTGGCCGAAGCCGGAGGCCGAGTTCATCGAGCCCGCCTTCGACACCTTCGCCCGCCATCACCCGTGGGTCGGGCATCTGCGGCCCAGCCCCAAGTCGGTGGTGCGCGACATGGTCGAGCACGCCGACACCTTCAACCAGTACGTGAGCCGCTACGGGCTCAAGCGCTCCGAGGGACTGGTGCTGCGCTACCTGACCGACTGCTACAAGGCGCTGGTGCAGACCGTGCCGGCGGCCGCGGTCGACGACCGTCTGGCCGAGGTGATCGAGTGGCTGGGGGAACTGGTGCGCGAGGTCGACAGCAGCCTGCTGGACGAATGGGAGCGCCTGCGAGCCGTTTAAGGCTTGTCGGGGCGGGCCTGGCCTGACTTGACGTCGTCGCCGTAGGGCAGGAACGACCCGAAGTCGGGCCCGCGGCGCAGGCTGTGCCCCCCGTCGACGTTGATGGCGGTGCCGGTGATCCAGCGGGACTCGTCGGAGATCAGGAACGCCACCAGGGCGGCCACGTCGGAGGGCTGCCCGACCCCGCCCAGCGGCGTGTTCTCCACGTAGCTGGAGTACACCGCGGAGTCCCGGGGTATGGCCTCCATGATCTCGGTGGCGATGAAACCGGGCCTGACCGCGTTGAAGCGCACCCCCGCCGGTCCGAACTCGTCGGCCGCGTTGCGGATCATGGCCTCGATGCCGGCCTTGCCCGCGGTGTAGGCCCCGAAGTACGGATGGGTCACGTTCCCGGCCAGCGACGACATGGCCACGAACGACCCGCCCCCGGCCGCAGCCAGACTCTCCACCGTGTGCTTGATGGTGAGCATTGTTCCGACCACGTTGAGGGTGAGGACACGCTTGAACTCGTCGGTGTCGAGCAGGTGGTACGGGCCCATTCCCCCGCCCCCGCCGGCGTTGGCGACCACGCCGTGCAGGCAGCCGTCCGCATCGGCCGCAGCCTGAGACGCCCGGACCACGTCGTCCTCGGAGGTCACGTCGGCCACCACGTAGGACACCGATCCCCCGTTGTCGCGCTCGACGGCAGCCGCGGCCGTCGCCAGCGTCTCCTCGGTCCGTCCACAGATCGTGACGGTTGCGCCCTCCGCCGCCAGCCGGGCTGCGCAGGCCCGTCCGATGCCGGTGCCGCCTCCGGTGACGAGCACCGACCTGCCCCCCAGTCGGCCTGATGCCCGGGTATCGGCGGTCACGAATCGGATGCTGGCGCGCGGCGGGTGGCCCCGCTCACAAGATCGACGAGGCTGGGGCATCCGTCGATCTTCGAGAAGCGGCGATCGACGTAGACAAGGGTGGCGAAGATCAGAACGAAGGCTGCGAAGAAGTTCACGAACTGGCGGGTGACCAGGAACAGGTTGACCCCGGCGTTGTTGTAGAGCCAGACGTCCCAGACGGCCGAGCCGACCTCGTAGAAGGTGACCACCCAGGTGACGTTGCGCATGGTGGACACGAAGCGTGGGTCGCGGTGCACCGCCTCGGGCAGGGGCACGAATCGGCGGGCCGCCCACAGCATGAAGGGCTTGCCGATGAGGATCGTGACCGCGGCAGCCACTCCGACCAGCATCTTGGTGCCGATCCCGATGCCGAAGTACACCGCCTCCGTGCTCACTCCGAAGTCGATCAGGTCGCGCTCCACGGAGATGGCGATGGCGGCACGAACCAGCAGGTAGCCGGTGATGACCGGCAGCCAGGCGCCGATCGGCAGACCCCGGCGGCGCCGGCTGAAGGCCGCCTTCACGGACCATGCCGTGGCCGCGAAGATGGCGATCTCGATGTTGTTCAGCCAAGCGAGTCGCAGCGCGTCGAGGTTGAAGAACAACAGGAACAGCACCACCGGCATGAGTTGATCGAGGTTGCTGCGCCAGCCCCACACCGCCTGGCGGGAAGTCCTGGCCAGGTCTCGGGGATCGGTGACCGCACCCTCGCCGCCCGCGGCTTCGACTGCTCCGGTCACCTCGGGCGAGGTGCCAGCCTCAGCCGTCTCGGCCCGCGCCGGTTCGGCTCTCTCGCTCACGGGGCGAGCGCGGCCCAGGCCTGGGCAGTGGCCTCGTCGCCCACTACCGACAATGAGGGGTCGTCGAGCGGCAGCCGGTTCCACATGGCCAGGAACAACGCCCCTCCCGGCCCGCGCACGGCGGCGTCGCCCTTGACGTGGGCACGCTCCATGACGACTTCGTCGCCGTCGGCGTGCACGATCCACTCACCCACGCCGTCGGTGCGGTGCAGGTGCACGCTGCCCTCCGGAAGGTCCCGGCGCTTGCGCTTCTGGGCGTTGGGCAGCACGAACTCGAAGAACTCGTCGACCCCGTCGCGGCCCTGCTCGCCGTCCACCGGGCCGGTCTCCCCCACCGAATTCTCGGCGTCCCAGCGATGGACGCTGGTCTCATGCAGCATCCGGCGGAAGTAGAAGCCGGCGTCGGGTCGGGGCGACCAGTTCCACACCGGCGTGTCGGGGTCGATGCCGGCCAGAGCATCGACGAGCCGGTCGAGCGCATCGGCCGCGAAGTCGACCGCCGAGTCGTCGTCGGGCACCTGCGGCATCTGCTCCCGGCCCAGGGGCTCGGTGGCTCGGCCGGCCACGTAGCTCCCCACCAGCCCGTGCACCCATCCCATGTGACCGGCCAGGTCGCGCAGCGTCCAGTCGCCGCAGGTGGGTACGGCCGCTCCCAGGTCGGATCGGGCCACCTCGATCAGGCGTCGCCCGTCGATCTCGATCTGGTTGACGATTGCCTCGGAGTCCATGGGCCACAGTCTGGCCCTCAGATCGGCCAGTCGCGCCACTGCTGGTTGGGTAGGGCAGGATAGGCGGATGGGCATCTACGCGATCAGTGGCTCCGCCTCGGGAATGGGGGCCGCCACCCGATCCCGGCTCGAGGCCGCGGGAAACCGGGTGATCGGCATCGACCGGCGCGACGCAGAGGTGTGCGCCGACCTGGGAACGGCCGAGGGTCGGGCTGAAGCGGTCGACGCCGCCGTCGACGCGGCCGGCGGGGTTCTCGACGGCGCGGTCTCGGCCGCGGGCCTCGGCCCGCCGACGGCGGGGGCGCTCATAGCTCGGGTCAACTACTTCGGATCGGTGGCACTGCTGGAGGGCCTGCGGCCAGCGCTGGCCGCTTCGGGGGCAGCCCAGGTGGTGCAGTTCGGGTCCAACTCGTCGACCATCACGCCGAACCTGCCGGACGAGTTGGTGGCCGCCTACCTCGAAGGCCGCGAGGAGGACGCGGTGGCCATCGTGGGCGAAGCCGATCCGGCGTTCGCTCCGGCCGTGGCCTACGCGGGTGCCAAACTCGCCGTCACCCGCTGGTGCCGGCGCGCCGCGGTCACGGAGCCATGGGTGGGTGAGGGCGTCCGGCTGAATGTGATCGCGCCGGGGCCCGTCGACACACCGCTGCTGCGCCAGGGCCAGGCCGACGAGGTGTACGGCCCGCTCATGGAGGCACTCCCGGTACCGGTCACCGAGACGCCCGACGCCGACGCTCTGGCTCAGTGGGTGGAGTTCCTGCTGTCACCGGTGGCGAGATTCGCCTGCGGATCCGTGTTCTACGTCGACGGCGGCACCGACGCCCTCATCCGATCCGACGACTGGCCCCGCTCCTTCATCGTGTGACCGGCGCCGTCGCCGCCGCTTCCGGCCCGTCACACCAAGCGGCGGTGCAGCTCGGCCACTAGCAGGCGCAACTCGTCGGAACAGCGGTCGAAGTCGTCCTGCTCTCCGGCACCGGGATCGACGATCTCCTCCCATGGCTCCGGCTCCAGCGTGTCCAGTTCCAAAGCCCTCACCCTCTGGCCGACGTCGCCGGCGTCAGCCCCGCCCTCCGGCGGGTTCAGATCCCGGGCCAGCCGCCGTAGAGACCCGGTGATCGGGGCTGCCTCGGGCAGATTGCGGCGGACCCAGCGAAGGTGCAGCGGCTCCATCACCACCACCAAATCGGCTTCCGCCGCGTCGTCTCCGCGGAACTGCCGCGACCGGTGGGCGTGCTCCACGAGCCCGTGGCGGGCCAGCGCCGACCGGGTGCGGGTTCCGATCGGGTGGCCCTCCAGCGTGAGGATGCCCGCGCTGCGCACGTCGATCCGGCCATCGGCGTCGAGGTCCCGCAGCATGGCTGCGGCCATGGGCGATCGGGCCGCGTTGCCGGTGCACACCATGTACACCACCGGCCGCTCCCCCATCGTCGTCACCCGTCTCCCGCCGCTAGCGGAACTCGTGCTTGCGGATGCCTATGGGGTCGATGACATCGCGGATGAGGTGGAGTTCTTCGGCTGTCGGGAGCCGGCTGGCCGGAACATCTTCGGGCACGGCGAGCTCGAAGGGAGTGGCCGCCAGCACGGCGTCGAGCGACACCCCCGGATGGACGGACCTGAGGCGAATGGTGCGGTCGGGCGTCTCGAAGTCGTAGGCGGCCAGTTCCGTGACGACCCTGCGAATTTCGTGGAATCGGCCGCTGCCCTCGGGCAGTGCGGCCACCCGGTCATATCCGGGCCCAGACACCACGTCGACGCTCTCGACGAAGGCTCGGGCCTGGTTGGGGATCCAGTAGCTCGTGGTGTGGTTGATGACGTTGCCGGGCGCGCCTCGCAGCCCGAGGAGCTGGGCCTTGGGCTTCCGGTAGTCGCCGATGGCAGCGAAGTTCTGGTTGCCGTGCCGGTCGATCTGGCTGGCACCCATCACCACATGGCGGTGACCCGACCACGCCTGGTCGAAGACGGTCCGGAACGGCAGGTAGCCCTCGACCACGATGCCTTCGTCCGCCGCGCCAGGATGACAAACCGTCGCGCCTAGCGGCAGCGTGCCGACAACCGCGTAGGCGATCGTGTCGGTGAGCATGAGGTCGGGCTCGAAGCTGGCCCTCGCCAGCCTCCCAGCCGCCACCGGGAACGGACCCATCGGATGGCACAGCAGCTCCCCGTCCCCCCGGAAGGCCTCGGCCAGGGCAACCAGGCAGATCTCGTCGATCGTCGCGTCGCTCATCGATCCGCTTCAGCGGTCTTGTGCTCGCGCTCGGCTAGGCGGGCCCGGTAGGCGTCGTGGGACGCCAGGTCAAGCCAGTCGGTACGGAACCGGGTCCACGCGTCGGGGTCGCGGGCCGTAGCCGCGTACTCCCTCTGGAAGGTTTCGTCGCGGCTGTAGTCGGGTGGACACTCGGTGAAGTGGGCGCCGCCGGGCGCCTCCACGACGCCGTCGGTGTGCAGGCGCGGGATCTTCAGCGTGTGGACCGAGCCCTCCTTGAGGAGGTCCTCGGTGGCCACCACCCGCTCGCACGACATGAACGTGCGCTTGGCCGCCATGGCGAACAGGTCGTCGAAGTACAGGTCCGGCCCCAGGAACTGACCGTTGCCGACCGCGTCGGCCCGGTTCATGTGCACCAGCGACACATCGATGTCGAAGGCGGGCACCGCCACCAGTTCGGTGCCGTCGCCGTAGGGGCTGGTCACCGTCTTGAGTTCAGGGTTGTAGGTGAGCATGTCCGATCCCAGCCCTGCTCTACTGGGGTAGAAGGGCACCCGGTGCACGGCCGCCAGGAGACCCAGGTAGAAGGCGCCCTCGTCGAACTCGCGGGCCTCCACCGAGCCCGCCTGGCGGGCGATCCGGAAGTGCGGCTCGAGCGGTATGGAGTCGAGCGACACGAAGCCGTAGGTGATCTTGCGGACCCGGCCTGCGGCGCACAGCAAGCCGACGTCCGGTCCGCCGTAGCTCACGACGTGAAGATCCTGGAGTCCGCTGCGCAGGATGGCCCGCACCAGTGACATCGGCTTGCGGCGCGACCCCCAGCCGCCGATGCCAATGGTCATGCCGCTGCTCAGCTCGGCGACCACCTCGTCTTCCGTCATGCGTTTGTCGGGCACCGCCCGACGGTAGAGCGTTCGGGCCAGTAGCGCTACCACCGGACGAACTGGCAGCACAGAACGCCCAAATGGGAACCCTCCGCTGCCAATTCCCTTGGGGCGATAGCTTCAAGGCAGCGCAGGGCCTGGTGGGCCCGCCGATTCGGGGAGCGCCGCGTGCCCGACAATCCTCTCGACATGACCGGCCAGACCGTGATCGTGACCGGCGCCACGATGGGCCTCGGCAGGGTGATCGCCACCAGGTTCCTGGAGCACCGCGCCGACGTGATCGCGTGCGCCCGCCGCGAGCCGGAGGAGCCCATAGCGGCCGACGGGAGGGAAGCAGCCTTTGTGGCGGCCGATGTTCGCGATCCTGACCAGATCGGGGCTGTGGTTGCCGAGGCGGTCCGGCTGACAGGGCGCATCGACGTGCTGGTCAACAATGCGGGCGGCGCTCCTCCCGCCGAGACGGCCACCGTGTCGCCCCGCTTCAACGAGAAGGTGATCGCCCTAAACCTGGTCGCCCCGCTGACTTTCGCCCAGGCCGTGTATCCAGTGATGAGCGCTCAGGATGGTGGCGGCGTCATCATCAACATCTCGTCGGTGTCGAGCATCCGCCCCACTCCTGCCGGGGCGGCCTACGGGGCGGCTAAGGCGGGGCTCGACAGCCTCACCCAGACACTCGCCCACGAATGGGGGCCATCAATCCGGGTGCTGAGCGTCATGGTCGGGCTGCTCCGCACCGAACAGGCCCACCTCTACTACGGGGACGAGGCTGGCATAGAAGCCGTCGGCCGGACCCTCGCCCTCGGCCGGCTCGGGAACCCAGACGAGATCGCCGATGTCGTGCTGTTCTGCGCCTCGCCCCTGGCGTCGTTCATGTCCGGCGCGTCGGTGCCGGTGCACGGTGGCGGCGAGGTGCCCTCATATCTGCTCGCCACCACCGGCGAAGTGGCCCAGTACCGGCCGGGGCCGGAGTCGTGAAGGTCGCAATACGCAGCGCTGCAAGCCGGGTCGTGCTGTTGGTGATCGCCGCCGCCGCGCTGCTGCTCGGTGCACCGGCCGGCGTCTGGGCCCATGAGGGCGACGATGAGCCCCTCCCGGCCGATACGGGCGGCGACTTGAGACCCGTGTACGAGGTGCCGGAGGGCGCCGACCGGATCATCGGCTCGCCTGATCCCGGACCCGATCCCCAGCACTCCGGCGACCGGGGCGGGAGCCTCCAGTTCGTCACCCTGGGCGCAGTTGCCGTCGCGGTCGCCTTCATTATGTGGCGCGTCGCCCGAGCCACCCGCCGAGCATTGCATCAGGTGCCGGCTGACAGCCGCGGCTGACGACCTTCTAGCTCCGCCGCACAAATACGACAAATCTGATCGGCTTTGAGGCCCCGCGGATAGGCGGGCGACCCGGCCCATACGGGGCGGGGCCGTGGCCCGAGCGGCCCGTGAGCGAAGCGAACAAGAGCGGAAATGACCACCCTGCGACGCGATTGGCCGCCGATCAATCCGCGCTCGCTCTTTGTGTTGTATCGCGCCTGCCGGTGGGCTACCCTCGCTAATCCCGACTAATCTTATCGGAATTATCGTATTCGGATGTCCAGCACTCCAGTCCCCTATCCGGTGAACCTCTGCCTCTCGGGACAGCGCGTCCTAGTGGTCGGCGGCGGTCCGGTCGCGGCCCGCAAGGTTGAGGCCCTGCTTCGAGCCGGCGCCGCCGTGACCGTGGTCGCGCCTGCCGCGGTCGACGCCATCGCCCAGCACCCCGAGGTCACCTGGCAACCGCGCGGATACCTCCGTGGAGAGGCGGGCTCGTACCGTCTCGTCGTCACCGCTACGGACAATCCCGCGGTGAACTCGGGGGTTGCCCGCGACTGCGAGGCCGCCAACGTCTTCGTCAACTCAGCCGACGACCCGGCCAACTGCACGTTCACGCTGCCGTCGGTGGCCCGGCGCGGCGACCTGCAGGTGGCGGTCTCCAGCGGCGGACGCAGTCCTGCCCTGGCCCGCTGGCTCCGGCAGCGGATCGAGCGTGAGATCGACTCCGGCTACGCGGCCCTGCTCGAACTGCTGTCCGAGGCCCGAGCCGAAGCCAAGGCCCGATTCGGCACCTCCGAGGTGACGGGCTGGGATACAGCCCTCGACGACGGACTGCTCGAACTCGTCAGGGTTGGGCGCACCGACGAGGCCCGTTCCCTCCTTCGCCGCCACCTCGCCCTCGACACACCCGAAGCCGCACGGGCAGAGGCGATGGCATCGTGACCGTGCACCTCGTCGGGGCAGGGCCCGGCGACCCGGACCTGCTGACCGTCCGGGCCGCCAACCTAGTGCGCCAGGCTGACGCGGTTGTCTACGACCGGCTCGTGGATCAGGCCGTGATTGAACTCGCTCCGCCGTGGGCCGAGCTCATCTGCGTGGGAAAGACGCCTGGCGCGCCCAGTCCCTCCCAGGACGAGATCAACGCCATCCTCATCGACCGCGGCCGCCGCTTCGATCACGTCGTACGACTAAAGGGCGGGGACCCGTTCGTCTTCGGCCGGGGGGGCGAGGAAGCCTCGGCGCTGCGGGCCGCCGGCGTCGACACCGAGGTTGTGCCCGGTGTGACCTCAGCGGTGGCCGCCCCGGCCGCGGCCGGCATTCCCGTCACTCTCCGGGGGGTCTCCAGCGGGTTCACCGTGGTCACGGCCCACCAGGACCCGACGTCTTCACAGTGGCTCAACTGGGACGCCCTGGCCCAGGCCGGCACGACGCTCGTGATCCTGATGGGAGCGGCCCGCACCGAGCAGATCGCCGACCGCTTGCGGGCCGGCGGCATGTCCGACGACACCCCGGTGGCGGTCATCAGCGCCGCCACGACGGCGCGCCAGCAAGTCGACCGCACCGATCTGGCCGGCCTGCGGCACCTCCGGGTGGCCAGCCCGGCCACCATCGTCGTGGGAGCGGTCGCAGCCGCCGACGTTCTCGCCCTCTCCGAACTGAGCGCCTCCGGCGCTCTGACATCTCTAGGAGCCGCGCCATGACCCTGCTCGAGTCCCGCATCGCCCCGCTGGGAACTCCCACAGTGCCGGGGCCGCCCCCCGCCGGCGGCCCCATCGATCCCGCCATACGGGCCGACGTCGACAAGTACAGACAGCAGTACGCGCGCTTCCTGGCCGGGGAGCTGAGCGACGAGGTGTTCCGGGTCTACCGGCTCACCAACGGCATCTACGGGCAGCGCCAGGGCGGCACCAACCAGATGGTCCGGGTGAAGGTGCCCTACGGGTCCATCCAGCCCGAGCAGCTCGAGATGATCGGCTGGCTGGTCGACACCTACAGCCGGGGCTGGGGCCACATCACCACCCGCCAGAACATCCAGTTCCACTTCGTGCAGCTCGACCAGATCCCCGAGGTGCTCGAGCATCTTGCCGCGGTCGGGCTGACCACCCGGGAGGCCTGCGGCGACACCGTCCGCAACGTCCAGGGATGCCACCTGGCCGGCGCCTGCCCCCACGAGGAGCTCGACGTGACCCCCTGGGCTGAGGCCACGTACCGGCACTTCGTCCGCAACCCGATCAGCCAGCGGCTGCCCCGCAAGTTCAAGATCAACTTCTCGGGCTGTGAGACGGACTGCGGCCAGGCCATGTTCAACGACGTGGGCGTGATCGGCGTGACCCGCCCCGCCGACGACGGCACGGTCGAACGCGGCTTCCGGGTGTTCATCGCCGGCGGCCTGGGCACGACACCGCATCCGGCTCTGGCCCTCGAGGACTTCACCCCTCGCGAGGAGCTGCTGCCCACCATCGAGGCCTGCTTGAGGGTGTTCGACCAGGCCGGCAACCGCGACAACAAGCTGCGAGCCCGCATGAAGTGGCTGGTGGACACGCTCGGCTTCGAGGAGGTCCAGCGCCGGGTATTGACCCAGCGCAAGTTCCTGGTGGCGTCGACCTCCTGGCCGGGCGGGATCCCCGCCGAGGTGCAGATCGACGGCGACGATCCGGCCGGTGCGGGAGATCCCGCCACCGTCACCGCCGTGGGCCACGGCACGCCGGTCACCATAGGCACGGGCTCCGCCTACGAACGGTGGGAACGGATCAACGTGGTTCGGGGTGTGCGCGACGGCACGGTCTCCGTCTACGCGCAGGCTCACCTGGGTGACATCACCGGCGACCAGTTCCGCGCCCTGGCCGCGTTGCAGCGCGAACTCGACGCCGACGTGCGGCTGACCAACCGCCAGAACGTGGTGTTCCGGGGCCTGCACCCCGACGACCTGGCCACTGTCTACGACCGCCTGGACGCCATCGGCATGGCCCGCCCGGGTGCGGAGCTGGCCCGGGACGTGGTGGCCTGCCCCGGGTCGGACACCTGCAACCTGGCCGTCACCCAGAGTCGCGGCCTGGGCGGCGCCATCGGCGAGCGCCTCGAAGAGGAGGGGCTGGCGGAGGTGGGCGGCATCCGCATCAACATCTCCGGGTGCCCCAACTCCTGCGGGCAGCACCACGCGTCGGACATCGGCTTCTTCGGGGCGGAGAGACGGGCCCACGGCCGCAGCGCCCCCGGCTACCAGATGCTGCTCGGGGGCTACATCGGCCAGCAGCAGATGCATTTCGGCGACAAGGCCCTGCGCCTCCCCGCCCGCAACGCCCCCGAAGCCACCGCCCGGGTGATCCGGCGCTTCGTCGACGAGCGCCAGGCCTCGGAGGGCTTCCGGGACTGGATGGAGCGCGCCGGGGGCGCCCGCGCCGTAGCCGAGGGCCTCAAGGACCTCGACGAGTTCCCTGCCTACGAGGACGACCCGTCGTTCTACGTCGACTTCGACGAGACCGGCCCGTACACCGTGGAGACCGGCGCCTCGGAGTGCGCCACATAGACGGTCAGCGGGCGGTGATCTCTACCGCGACGGGATGGTGGCAGGCGACGTAGTGGTCCGCGTCGCCGATCTGCTCGCTGACCGGCTCAACCTCGCCGCAGACGTCGGTCGCCCGCGGGCACCGCGTATGGAACCGGCAGCCGCTGGGAGGATCGGTCGCTGACGGCAGTTCGTCGCCGATGTCCCCCTCGCTCACATCCACGGTCGGGGCAGGCTCGGGAATGGAGGCCAGCA
>VYCM01000076.1 GCA_009843915.1 Acidimicrobiaceae bacterium
ACTACTTCCACCATCTGCACCACCGCTACTTCGAGTGCAACTACGGCAACCGGCCCGTGCCCATCGACAAGCTGTTCGGCACCTTCCACGACGGCACGCCCGAGGCCCACACCCACATGCGCCAACGCATGAAGGCCCGCCGAGGCGCCCGGGCTGGCGCCCAGTCCTGACACCCTGCACCCGCAGTAGCGTGCGGGTATGGACACGCTGCAGCGTTACCGGACCCGGCTGGGGGCCTCGGTCAGTGGGCTGTTCTCCCATGGGGAGATGCCGCTGCAGCGCACCGCCGACTATCCCGGCGACGCTGGACTGTGCGGGCCGGATTCGGTGAGCTGGAAGGCGATCGGCGACGTGAGCGTGTTCGTGGGGGCCATCCGAGCGCTGCTTATCCAAGCGGCCCATCCCGAGGCGGTGGCCGGCGTCGATGATCACAGCCGCTACCGCGACGACCCGATGGGGCGCCTCAACCGCACGGCCTTCTACGTGACGTCGGCGACCTTCGGGGCCATGCCCGAGGTGGAGGAGGCGGTAGACAAGGTCCGGGCCGCCCATCACGGCGTCCGCGGCACATCGCACCGGGGCCTCGCCTATGACGCCACAATGCCGGATCTGGCCGCCTGGGTCCACAACACGCTCACCGAGTCGTTCCTGGTGTCGTACCGCGAGTTCGGTCCGGGGCTCACCGAGGCCGAAGCCGACCGGTTCGTGGTCGAGCAGTCCCAGGTGGGGGCCATGCTCGGGGCTGCTCCCCTGCCCCAGACCGCGGCCGAGCTGCACACCTGGATCCGCACCCATCCCGCGCTGGCGCCCAGCCCCGGAATGCGGTCCGCAGTCGACTTCCTGCGACAACCGCCTCTCCCGACGCGCCAACGGTTCGGCTACGCAGTGCTGATGCAGGGAGCGATCAGCACTATGCCCCCCGAGCTGACCAGCGTGCTCGGCCTCAAGACCCGCCCCGGGGCCCGCCGGACGACGACCACGCTGTTGACGTTCCTGCGCTGGGGACTGCGCAACAGCCCGTCATGGCGAGCCGCGCTAGACCGCTGCGGCGCCCCCTACGATCCGTCGAAGTTCCGGGAGATGCCCCGACCGTGACCGCCGAGCCCGACGCCGACACGCCGACCACCGGCCATGACGACGCCGCAGGTCGCGAGGGTGAGAGCTGGCAGGCCGGATTGAACCTCACGGGGTCGCTGCGAGAGGCGATGCAGGCTCCCCCGACCGTGTACGAGATCGTGGGCGGCCAGCGCTTCTTCGACGAGTTGGTCGACAGGTTCTACGACGCCGTCGAGGACGATCCCTTGCTGCGGCCCATGTACCCGCGGGACATGGGGCCGTCGCGGAGGCGTCTGGCCGGATTCCTGGCCCAGTACTGGGGCGGGCCCCCGCACTACAGCGAGGAGCGCGGCCACCCTCGCCTGCGCATGCGGCACTTCCCCTTCGCCATCGGCCACGCTGAGCGCGACGCCTGGATGCAGCACATGACCGCGTCGCTCGACGCAGCCTCCATCGCCGACGGCACCGGCCGCCCGCTCCCCAACGAGATCCGAGCCGCCATGTTCGACCACTTCGACAACGCGGCCACCCACCTCATCAACCATCCGGCTGGGTGAGCAAGTGGCGGCCGGCGAAGACGGCCGGCGGGTGGATGCGGCCTTCGTGCTGCACTAGGTCCCCGTGCATCCACACGGCGTCGATGCCCTCCGGCGGCACCAGGGGATCCTCGTAGCTGTTGCGCTCGGTGACCCGGTCCCAGTCGAACAGCACCAGCGAGGCGTCGGCCCCCCCGCGCAGCACCGGGCTCGGCAGACCCATGAACTCGCACGGCATCACCGCCAGCCGATGCACGATCTCGGCCACCGGGATGCCCAGTTCCCGGGCCATGCGCAGCGCCTTGGGGAAGGATCCCAGCGAGCGGGGATGGGGCTTCTGGCCCGGGCCGGGCATGAGGCCGTCGGTGCACAGAGCCATGTTCGGGCGGCGGAAGAACTTCTCAACGGTGGCCTCGTTGCCGTAGTGGCTGATGATGGCAACCTCGCCCCGGTTGTGAAGGAAGAAGTCGCAGACCGCGTCGTGGGCCTCGATCGAGTTCATGTCGGTCACCCCTGCGGCCAGCACGACGTCCGAGAAGCGCTTGCCGAGGAACTCGTCGCCCACCCCATCCAGCACGCCCGCGATCTGGACGCCCTCCAGGCCCCCGCAGAAGGCCACGAAGTTGTCCCAGCCGGTGCCGTCGGCGTAGATCTTCTCGAAGGCGAATCGGCGCACGTCGTCGTCGGTCAGCCGGGCCATGAACTCGGCTCGGGTGCCGGAGCGCACCTCCGGCGGGAACAGCGCGTCGGCGGTGGTGCTGCCCGCGGTATAGGGGTACATGTTGCCCAGGGTCGGCACCGAGCCGGCCGCGTCGTCGAGTTTGGTCGCCACGTCGCCGAACCGGTCCCAGTTGCGGCGGCCCGCGATCTTGGAGTGCTCGCTGCAGTAGCCGCCCCCGCCCTCGACCGCGGCGGTGATCACCTCATTGAGAGCCTCGATGATGTCATCGCTCTCCGACCGCAGGTGGGGGTACAGGGCGCCCGGTTTGACCTCATTGAACGCCCGCACCAGGGCGGTGATCTCCCGCTGGTCGGAGTACACGGCCGGGTTGTAGACGAGCCCGGTGGAGAGGCCCAGGCACCAGGGCGCCTCCCGGCGCACCACCTCGGCCATATCCCGGATCTGGGCGTCGTCGGCCGTCCGGTCGAGGTTGCCCATGACCGTGCGCCGGACCGCGCTGTGGCCCAGGTGCATCCCCAAGTCGGTGACCGACCGGCCGGCGTGCCAGCGCAGGAACTCCTCCATCGTCGTCCAGGGCCACTGGCCGCCGCCTGCGGGATCATCGCCGTCGGGATCGCCCGGCGGTCCGGCCATGCCGTCGAGGGGCGCGAGCTGCGCGGCGTATTCGGCGCGCTGATCGGGTACCACCGGCGCGGGGGACAGCCCGTCCACGCCGCAGATTCGCTTGGTGACACCACCCCGCACCGCCATCTCGCAGCTGATGGGGATGCCGTGCTCGCCGACACGGGTGCCGGCCAGGGCGCCGTGGTTGTGGGTGTCCACGAAGCCGGGAGCCAGCACCCGGCCATCGGCATCGATAGTGCGTTCCGCCCCGGCGGCTGCGCTGGGCGGCACCTCGCCCAAATGGACGACCCGATCACCGTCGATCAGCGCATCACCGCGATAGGGCTCGGTGGCCCCGTCGCCGGCGACGATCAGCGCGTCGGTGATCAGTTGCCGCACGGTCTCACGGTATCCGGGCCGACCCTGTCTCTAAGCTGAGTCGTAGATGAGGTTGTTCTCGCATCGCAAGCGTTCGGTCCACCTGGGGCCGTACCCGCTGGAGCGCCTGCCCCGCCTCGCTGCGGCCGACGCCCGTCCTGTGGACCTGGACTCCGGTCGGTTGCCGCCCCGGCCGGCGGAAGGCGAGGAACCCGGCCCCAGATCGGCTGCGCCCGCCTACCGGCTCTACCTGGACCTGTTCAACCAGCAGCGCCACGGGCCGGTGGCTCCGGCCGCTCCCATTCCGGACGACCCGGTTGACGCCGCCCGCAACCTCAAGGCCGGCCTCTACTTCCTCGACGCCGACATGGTCGGCTGCGGGCTGATACCCACCGACGCCTGGACCGGCGAGCGGCAGGCGCACCGCTACGGCGTCGTCATCCTGATCGGCTTCACCCGCAAGCTCGGCGGCTCCCAGCCCGGCGACGACTGGATCGACGGGACCCGCCAGGTGAACGCCGGCCTGCGGGCCACCGAGCTGGCCGTGATCACCGCCCACTACATCCGGACCCTCGGCCACGACGCTACGGCCCACACGCCCGACGCCAGCGATCTCGACCTGGACCGGGTGGCGCTCCAGGCCGGCCTAGTGGAGGCGCGCCGGGGACAGCTGCGGGTGCCGTACATGGGCGGCGGGTTCGAGTTGGCGGTGGTGAGCACGGACTGGGAGCTCGATCCCGACGCCCCGCTGGCCCGCCGGTCGCCGCTGGCGGCTGTGCGCAGCACCTGCGGGCTCGGCTGGATGTTGGGGCGAGGCGGCACCCGGGCCGGCATCGGGCGGCTCAACGGCGACCACCGGCCCCTGCACATGGGCCGCTACCCGATGGAGCGGATCAAGCGGGTCGACTCACCCACCACCCTGATCATCGAGGACGAGGTGCCCCGGGTGCCGGTGCGGGCCGGGGGCTTCCCGCGGGCAGCCAACGGCGACATGGGGCCCAAGTTCCAGGGCGACGTCAAGGTGTTCGCCTGGAAGACCCCCCACGCCCAGTCGTACGTGCGCCAGATCGACGCCATGGTCCCGCACCAGGACGGCAAGGTCGCAACGGACGTCGACCCCGCCAGCGCCGACCCCGACCGCAACGCCGACGCCCTCAAGGCGCTCGCCTACCACCTCGGCGGCGACATGGCCGGCGTGTGCCGGGTTCCGACCTACGCCTGGTACTCGCACCGCAAGGACGGATCCGTCGTGGAGCCCTACCACGCCAACGCGCTGGTGATCCTGCTGGATCAGGGCTACGAGACCATGGAGGGCGCCAGCGGCGACGACTGGGTGAGCGGCGCCCAGTCGATGCGGGCCTACATGCGGGGAGCGCAGATCGCCGGGATCATCTCCTCCCACATCCGCTCGCTGGGTTACAGCGCCCGCAGCCACACCAACGCCGAATCCGACGTGCTGCACATCCCGCTGGTGCTGCACGCGGGGCTGGGCGAGTTGAGTCGTATCGGCGAGCTGGTTCTCAACCCGTTCGTGGGTCCGAGGTTCAAGTCAGTGGTGGTCACCACCGATATGCCGGTCACGCCCGACCGCCACATCGACTTCGGGTTGCAGGACTTCTGCTCCAAGTGCACCAAGTGCGCCCGGGAGTGCCCGTGCGCGGCCATCCCCTTCGGCGACAAGGTCATGTTCAACGGGGCCGAGATGTGGAAGCCCGACGTCGAGCGGTGCACCAAGTACCGGCTGGGCAACCTGCGGGGATCGGCCTGCGGGCGCTGCATGAAGACGTGCCCGTTCAACATCGAGGGTGTGCTGGCCGAACGGGCGCTGCTGTGGGCCGCCATCAAGCTGCCGTTCACCCGCCGCTGGCTGGCCCGGTTGGACGACAAGGTCGGCAACGGCTCGATCAACCCCGTCAAGAAGTGGTGGTGGGACTTGGAGTGGCGCGACGGCCAGGCCATCGTCCCGCCCAAGGGCACCAACGCCCGCGACCTCGACATGGAGGGTGACAAGGTGGCCGCCCGCCAGCAGATCGCCCTCTACACCGCCGACATGCTCCCGCCCGGCGACGCCATCGGCGTGCCCGTCAAGCTCGTCCGCAAGGAGGCTCTGGCCCGCACCGAGGCAGCCGAGACGCCGGCCGAGGCCCGAGCCCGCGTCGACCGCGCCTAGTCACGCGAATTGGCAGCGCACAGCGCCCATTTCGGCACTCTCCGCTGCCAATTCGCACCGTCGCTCAGAGTTCGTGGGCGAAGGTGGCGAGGTCGCGGGCTGAGGCGGCGTACACCTCGGGCATGGCGCCCGGCAGCAGCAGGTCGCCGGCGTGGCAGGTGCCGTTGACCGTGCGGCTGTAAGTGGACACACCCGCGGCGACGAGCTTGCGGAAGTAGTCCAGGCCCTCGTCGCGCAGCGGGTCGAGCTCGTTCACGGAGATCGCATGGGGCGGCATGCCGACCAGATCGTCCACCGGGGCGTGCCACGGCCACGCCAGCGGGT
This sequence comes from Acidimicrobiaceae bacterium, assembly GCA_009843915.1. Classification (GTDB taxonomy): domain Bacteria; phylum Actinomycetota; class Acidimicrobiia; order Acidimicrobiales; family Aldehydirespiratoraceae; genus Aldehydirespirator. Next base: position 5,750 of record VYCM01000076.1, read on the forward strand.
TGGTCAGGTTGGCACCGCCAGGGTCGTAGGCCTCCACGAAGTACCCCATCAGATCGCCGGCCAGGAAGTAGCCGTCGTTCTCGTGCAGTGACGTCAGGTCCGCAGGCGGGCTGGCGTAGGTGCCGGAGATGTACGGGCACTGGGCGAACACCCCGTCGATCCGGTCGAGACGGCCTTCGCGGCGAGCCTTCAACGACGTGGCCAGCGTGAGGTTCCCGCCGCCGGACTCGCCCGACACCACCAGCTTCGACACCCCGAGTTCCTCCCGGTGGGCGTGCATCCATTCCAGTGCCGAGGTGCAGTCGTTCAGGGCCACGGGGAACGGGTGACTGCCGAGCACGCCCGCGGCGTTGCGGAACTCCACCCCGACCACCACTAGGCCCCGCGCCGCCAGTTCGTCACGCCAGCGCCGGTAGTTGAGGTCCGCCGCGGTGAGGATCACCATGCCGCCGCCGTGGATGTGCAAGATCCCCGGCCGGGGGCCGGTGTCGCCGGCCGGGCGGTGGACGTACAGGGTTATCTCATTGCCGTCCACGCCGGTGATCACCTCGGTGCTCGACTCCACGCCCTCGACCGGTGCGAGCGGTTCGAACATGCCGTTGAAGACCTGCTGGAAGCCGGGCTCGCCCAGCGCGGCCAGGGCCCGGATGTCGTCGAGCGACGAGTCGGCGGTGAGGGGAACCGGGTCGGCCCGCCCGGCCATGCCCAGCGGCTCCAGGACCGCCACCATGCGGGGGTC
>VYCM01000150.1:0-34602 GCA_009843915.1 Acidimicrobiaceae bacterium
GCTGTCGGGCGGGGCGGCCGAGGTGGTGTGGAGCGGGGTGGCCCTGGCGGTGCTGGCGGGGTGCGGCATCCCGTGCCAGGGGTTCGCGGCCCAGAAGTTGATGCGGGACCGACCGCTGATCACCAGCATGGCCACGGTGTTGACCGCGGGCTCGGTGCTGATGCTGCCGATCACGGTGACTTCGGTGGACTCCACGTTCGACTCGATCGCCTCCACGTCGACTGTGCTGTATCTGGGTCTGGTGACGGTGATGCTGGCTCACTCGCTGTGGGGGGCCGGCCTGAAGCGTCTCAGCCTAAGCGTGGCGGTGGTGGTGGGCCTGCTGGAGCCGGCGGTGGCGGCGACGCTGGCCATGACGGTGCTGTCCGAGCCGGTGACGGTGGCCCTGGTGGCCGGGATCTGCCTAGTGATGATCGGAGTGGTCGTCACCTCGCTAAGCCCGCTGGCCGCCCACAGCAGCTAGGGACACTGCGGGCGGGCCGGACGTTGTATGGTGGCGGCACCATGGACACCATGCAGCTGTCTCCGCTGCGCCGAGAGCTTCTCGAGATCCTGAAGGAGCGGGGCCACCGCCGGCTCGACCAGCCGATCAGGCTCGCTTCGGGAGCGATGTCGTCGGACTTCATCGACGGCAAGGAGGCTCTGGCCGAATGGCGCCACCTGCGGCTCGCCTGCGAGGCCATCGTCGAGACGGTCACCGAGGCCGGCCACCGCTTCGACGCCGTCGGGGGCCTCACCTTGGGCGCCGACGCCCTGGCGGTGGGCATCGCGGCGGTCCACGACTGCCGCTGGTTCTTCGTGCGCAAGGAGGCCAAGAAGCGGGGCACCCGGCGCTGGGTCGAGGGCGCCCAGATCGGCCCGGGCGACACGGTGCTGCTGGTGGACGACGTGGTGACGACGGGCGGGTCGATCTTCAAGGCGCTCGACATCGTCGACCAGACCGGGGCCACCACAGTCGCCGCCGTCACGCTGGTGGACCGCAGCGGCCTGGCCGGCCCCCAGTTCGAGCAACGGCGGATCGGCTACTACCCGATGATCACCTACGACCTGCTCGGCATCGACCCCGTCGAACCGGTAGCCGCAGCCGCCAGCTGACCGCGAACCGGCGGGGCCGACGGCGGCTAGCTCGCCTGACGGCGATCGGGAGCGGGATCCACGGGAGGTGCCTCGCTGCCCGGCGGCGGCTCGGCGTGCAGCGGCACGAAGCCGCCGGACATCATCAGGTAGCCCTCGATGCGGGCAACCCGCTCCGCCAGGTCGTCGAGCCTGTCCCTGAGCCCGCTCATTTGGCCCATCAGCAGGCCGATGGTCGCCAAGGTCGACGTGAGGTTCAACCCCACGATCGTGATCATCAATAAGACAGTGTCGGCTTCCATCGTGCTGGTGCCTCCGATCCCTTCAAGACGCTTTTGTGGGGCGAGCCGGAACCTCGGCTTGCGAAGGCAATACGGACTATATCCATTGTTTTCGATACATGCAATGGATCATGGTGTCCCGACGCGCTCAAGTCGAACAGGCATGTCAGGGTTGAGTAGGGTCGCGCTGTGGTGCGGCGGCTGGGGGTTGTGGCGGTGGTCGTTGCGGTCGCCGTAGTCGGGTTGGCGCCGGCGGCGGCCGCCCACCCCGCGGACACCTCGCCTGCGGACACTCCACCCGCGGGCATCCCGCCTGCGGACACGCCGCCCGTAAGCACCCCGCCCGGGGACACGCCGCGCGCGGGTACACCGCCCGTGCAAGCTGTGCAGGCTGCTGGCGGGTTTGTTGACGTCACTGGGGGCGTGCATAAGCCGGCTATTGATGCGCTGGTTGGACGCGGGCTGTTCGACGGGACCGAGTGCGGCGAGGACATGTTCTGTCCTGGCGATGAGATGAAGCGCTGGACTATGGCGGTTTGGCTGGTGCGGGTCCTCGACGAGGCCGAGCCGCCCGCCGTAACCGAGTCGAGCTTCGCCGACGTGGACGTCGGCAACCGCTGGCTGGCCCACATCGAGCGGCTGGCCGAACTCGAGGTCACCCAGGGCTGCCTGGTCGACCCGCTGCGGTTCTGCCCGGACCGGTCGGTGAACCGGGCCGAGATGGCCACGTTCCTGGAGCGGGCGTTCGACCTCGAGGCCGCCGACCCGGCCGGGTTCGCCGACACCGCCGGCAACTTCCACGAGGCCAACATCGACGCCCTGGCCGCGGCCCGCATCACCGCAGGCTGCGCCAGCGAGCCGCGGCGCTACTGCCCCGACCAGCCCGTCACCAGAGCCGAGATGGCCACGTTCCTGGCCCGCGCCCTGGGTCTCGTCGAGATCCCCCAGCCCGCTCCCGAGCCCGCCGCCGACGACACCGACGAAGACGACGACGCCGACCCCGAAGCCGACGCCGACGCCACCACAGAAGACGGCTCCGAACCGGCCACCTTGATCACCACGGTGATCACGGGCGGGTACCACTCGTGCGCCCTGCTGTCCTACGGGGCGATCCTCTGCTGGGGCGACAATTACTACGGGCAGTCCGACCGGGCCGAGGGGCCCTTCACCGCCGTCACGGCCGGGACGTTCCACACGTGCGGGATCCGCACCGACGGCACCGTCCTGTGCTGGGGCAGCAACGCCGACTCTCAGGACGAGCACGTGGGCCAGGCCGACGCCCCCGACGGCACGTTCACCGCGGTGAGCGCAGGCAGCGAACACACCTGCGGGGTACGCACCGACGGCACCATCCAATGCTGGGGCAACAACCAGCACGACCAAGCAACCGCCCCCGCAGGCGGCTTCACGGCAGTCGAAGCCGGAGGCTCGCACACCTGCGGGGTACGCACCGACGGCACCATCCAATGCTGGGGCAACAACGCCTACGGGCAGTCGAGCGCCCCCGAAGGGACCTTCACGGCGGTCACTGCGGGCTGGGGGCACTCGTGCGGGCTCCGCACCGACGGCACCGTCGAATGCTGGGGCTTCAACAACGACTTCAGCGGCAACTTCGCCGGCCAGGCAACCGCCCCCGCAGGGACCTTCAGGACCGTCCGCACGGGCGACATGCACTCGTGCGGGCTTCGCACCGACGGCACCGTCGAATGCTGGGGCTCGAACAACGACTTCAGAGGCGACTTCAGCGGCCAGGCAAACGCCCCCGAGGGGACCTTCAGCACCGTCGACGCCGGCAGCCTGCACTCGTGCGGGCTCCAGACCGACGGCACCGTCGAATGCTGGGGCTTCAACGATCACGGGCAGACCAACGGCCCCGGCCGGATCAGCACGGTCGCACTGGGCTCATCGGTGTGCCGGCCGTACGGCACGCCCTCGCCCCACCACACGGCGGGGTTCCCGCTGCCGGGCTGGGTGGTTCCGTCGATCGGCACGATGCGGGTGGCCGTGCTGTTCGTCGACTTCCCCGACGCGGTGGCCACCCACTCCACCGAGGTGGAGGCCGCCCTCGGCCTGCCGTACGCGGAGGCCTATCTGGAGGCGGCCAGCTACGGACAACTCGACGTCGAGTTCGTGCCCCTCCACCGCTGGCTGCGGGCCGAAGACAACTACGACCACTACGCCTCACCAGGAGCCCTGGAGGCCGCTCGGGTAGTCGTCGACTCCGAAGCGGTCAGGCTCGCCGACCCCTCCTTCGACTTCACCGGATTCCACGCGGCCATGACCGTGCTGCCCAGTTCGCACTTCGCCGGGGGCGAGAACCAGTTGGCCGGCCTGCGCACGGACGAGGGCCCGGTCGGACCGGTGTCGCGAGTCAACACGTTCGCGGTCGACGAGCCACGTGACCCCGTGCGGTGGGGCGATGTCGCCGCCCACGAGTTGATGCACGGACTGGGGCTGCCCGACCACTACCCCTACGACGGCAGCGTCCACCAGCTGCCCGAGCCGTCAGGATCGGAGACGGTGGTGCGCGGCAACTTCGGTCTGATGGGTCTGACGGCGGTCTTCCGGGCCCGGGCCGCCGACCGCCGCCACCGGATCGATTGGGTATATCCCAACGGCTCCGTGTCCACCAGCTACGCCGAGACCTTGGGCGCCGATGAGATGCTTGCGTGGAGCCGGTGGCAGATGGGTTGGCTCGACGAGTCGCAGGTGCACTGCATCGACACGCCTAGTGCCCGGGTGAGGCTGAGTCCGGTGGCCGATCCCGGTGCCGGGGTGGCGATGGCGGTGGTGCCCCTGTCCGAGACTGAGATGCTCGTCATCGAGAGCAGGCGCCAGATCGGCTACGACGCCGTGGAGATGGAGCGCTTCCCCAACGGGGTCGTTGCCTCAGTCCCGAGACTCGGCGTCGAGGGCGTGCTGATCTACACCGTCGACGCCTCGCGGCTGACGGGCCAGCTGCCCGTCAGGCTGGCCGGCGACAGCGGCAACGGGCAGGTCGACGCCTACCCGATCCTCGTCCGGGGCGAGCGAGTTTTCGTGGCGGGCTACACCATCGGCGTGGTGGCCGCCGACGGCAACACCCACATCGTCCAGATCATCCAGGGCCGTCCCTGACAGCCAGCGGCGCCCTGACAGCCGGCGGCGCCGACAGCGGCCGCGGTCCGGGGTTGCCGCTGGGTAGGGTCACGCCGTGACCCGGTTAGTGGTTGCGGTCGTCGTAGCTGCGTTGGCCGTCGTGGGGTTGGCGCCGGGGGCGGCCGCCCAGGATGTCCAGGAGGACGCCGGGGGCACACCGGACCGCTTCACCGATGTGACCGGGGGCGTGCATAAGCCGGCCATCGATGCGCTGGCCGAACGCGGCCTGTTCGACGGCACCGAATGCGCCGAGGACATGTTCTGCCCGGGCGACGAGATGAAGCGCTGGACGATGGCGGTTTGGCTGGTGCGGGTGATCGACGAAGCCCAACCTCCCGCCGCGACGGAGTCCAGCTTCGCCGACGTGGACTTCGAGAGTTGGTACCTCCCCCACATCGAGCGCCTGGCCGAGCTGGAGGTCACTACGGGCTGCCTGGTCGACCCGCTGCGGTTCTGCCCGGACCGGTCGGTGAACCGGGCCGAGATGGCCACGTTCCTGGAGCGGGCGTTCGACCTCGAGGCCGCCGACCCGGCCGGGTTCGCCGACACCGCCGGCAACTTCCACGAGGCCAACATCGACGCCCTGGCCGCGGCCCGCATAACGGCCGGCTGCCAGTCCGACCCCCCGCGCTACTGCCCCAACCAGCCGGTGACCAGGGCCGAGATGGCCACGTTCCTGGCCCGCGCCCTGGGACTCGTCGAGAAACCCGCCCCGATCGAGATATCCGGCCCGGTCGAGGAGCCGCCACCGCTGCCCGGCGAAGGCATCCGGGTCACCGCCGCCCGGGCCGACTGGCAATCGGGCTACTTCCAGGCGGAGCTGTACAAGCTGCTTCTCGAGGAGCTGGGCTATGACGTGTCGGACCCGGCCGAGGCCGAGCTCGGACCCCAGAACGCCTACACCGCCATGGCCCTCGGCGACGTCGACTACTGGCCCAACAGCTGGTATCCGGCCCACTTGGCGTGGCACGCGGCCCAACTGCCCGACGGCTCGCTGGTGGGCGACCACCTGGAGATCGTGGGCGAGCAGATGCTCGGGGGCGGGCTCCAGGGCTTCCTGGTCGACAAGTCCTTCGCCGACACCTACGGCGTGTACACGCTGGACGAGCTCGACCGCAACGCCGCCGCGCTGGCCGCGTTCGACGCCACCGACCCGGTGCCCGGCAACGGCAAGGCCGACGTCTTCGGCTGCCCCACGACGTGGACCTGCGACAACATCATCACCAACATGATCGCGTTCAGCGGCTGGAACAACATCGCCCAGGTCACCGACATCTACGACGACATGTTCGACCGGGCGGTGGCCAACATCGGAACCGGCATACCGACGGTGATCTTCACCTGGGCCCCGTCGGCGTACATCGCCCAGCTGCCTCCCGGCGACGACGTCTACTGGATGGGCATGGAGAACATCCTCGACGACTCCAACCCGGCCGACCAGCCGCACGGCCACGACCACAACCAGCGCGGCGCGGACGGCACCGGCGGCTTCGCCCCCATCAGCGCCGACCAGTGCCCGTCGGCGGCCGACGAGCCGAGCGGCCGGTGCAGGATCGGCTGGTTCGCGCCCGACATCCAGGTCACCGCCAACAAGGACTTCCTGGACGCCAACCCCGCGGCCCGAGCGCTGTTCGAGGCGGTCAAGCTGTCGGTGGTCGAGGTGTCACAGATCAATGTGGCCGTGAGCGGGGGCAGCAGCCCTGCCAATCAGGCCGTCATGTGGGTCGCCGAGAACCGGGCCCTGGTCGACCAGTGGCTCACCGCCGCCCTGGGCCACCCGCCGGTGGAACCGGCAGACGAAGCCGACGCGCCGACGGACGACCCGGCCACGGACGACGCGGCTACGGACCAGCCGGCCCTGGCGGATCTGGTGGCGTGCCGGCCCCGGGGCACGCCGTACACCACGGCCGGATTCCCTCTGCCCCGCGATGCCGCACCGTCGATCGGCACGATGCGGGTGGCGGTGCTGTTCATGGACTTCCCCGACGTCCAGGCCACGTACACCACCCAGGACGAGGCCGCCCTCGGGCTGCCGTACGCGGAGGCGTACCTGGAGGCGGCCAGCTACGGGCGGCTCGACGTCGAGTTCGTTCCCCGCCATGGATGGCTGCGAGCCGAGCGCAGCTTCCAGGACTACCTGCAGCAGTACGCCATCGGCGAGTCCCGGGTCGCCCCCAGCGCCGAGGCGATCCGGCTGGCCGACCCCTCCTTCGACTTCACCGAGGTCCACGCCGTGATGACCGTGCTGCCGAGCTCGCGGTTCCAGGCGGGGAACCACACCTTCGGGCTGGAGCGCACCGACGAGAAGGCGATCAGGTTGATGGCCGAGGTCAACACGGCCCCGCTCGACGAGCCCCGCGACCCCGAGCCGTGGGGCTACATCGCGGCGCACGAGCTGGGCCACAGCCTGGGGCTGTCGGACCTCTACCCCTACGACGCTGCCCGCCACGAACGGCCGGAGGCGCCAAAGGAAAGGATCTGGGTGCGCAGCGAGTTCGGTCTCATGGGCCTGAACACGTCTTTCGTGGCCCATCCCGACGACCGCCGCATCGAGATCACCGGGCGCCGCCCCTCCGGTCAGCAGGTCACCGGCCACACCGTCCGGCTCGAAGCCATCGAGATGCTGGCCTGGAGCCGCTGGCAGCTGGGATGGCTCGACGCGTCGCAGGTGCTGTGCCTCTCCGGCGACCGGTCGAGGGTGATGCTGAGCCCGGTGGCCGATCCTGGCGATGCGGCCGTCATGGCCGCGGTGCCGCTGTCGAGCACCGAGGTGCTCGTGGTGGAGGTCCGGGTCAAGGTCGGCTACGACGCCGAGCAGGAGGAACGCCACACCGACGGCGCGCTGCTGACGGTGCCGGCCCTGGCCACCGAGGGGGTGCTGGTGTACACCGTGGACGCCTCGCTGGGCTCGGGCCAGCTGCCCCTGGTGATCGCCGGCGATGCCGGCAACGGGCAGGTGGACGACTACCCGATCCTCACCAGGGGCGACCAGGTGGTGGTGCGGGGCTACACGGTCACGTTCGTGTCGGACCGGGGCGGCTACATCGTCGCGATCTTCAAGATCGACAGCTGACCCGAGGGCAGCTAACGGCGGCCGGCTGACACCGGCCAGCAACCTACGTACCTAAACGTCTCAGGCGCTGGGCGGCGGACCAGACCATCCGCAGGAGGGCCCGGTCGAACAGCAGGCCGAGCGACAGCGAGCGCCCGGCGTTGTTGAGCGAGCCGATCGAGAACGTCTTCTTCATCTTCGAGAACCCGCCCAGGTCGGCCTCGAAGCGCCCGTTGACGGCGAGCGTGTCGTAACCCCACTCGTGCCTCAGCAGGTAGTCGAGGCTGCTCGAGTGCATCTTTATGTCGGGGTCCACCACGGCCCCGACACGCTCAAGCCCGTGCTCCAGCGAGAAGCGGTACGTGGCGTCCAGGTCGTGGGCGAACACAGTGACCGGCCGCAGCAGCCCGACCAGCGGCACCCGCCGGATCAGCCACAGCAGCGCCACGCTGTTGCGCTCCCGGATCCGCGAGACGTACGCCCGCCCGGCCGAGAGCAGGGTCGGCTCGTCAACGCCATCAGAAGTCAGGTAGCTCTTGGCGGCGAAGTCGTAGTGCCCGTGGTACCGCTCCACGGCGGCGTCGTTGGCCCACGGCTCGCCGGCCGTCCATCGATCGCCCGGATACATCACCACCGGCTCCGAGCCGGCCTCGCGGATAGCTGCCGCCGCGTCCGAGGGCCGGTTGATGCTGTCGTTGCTGTGCTGGTTCTCCCGATGCGAGAAGTACGAGAAACTCGCGAACGGCACCGTCCAGCGCGGCTCCAGCGCACGGATCTGGGCCTGCATGCCTCGCAGCTTGGCGCGAGCCGCCGCCCGCCTCATGGCGGTGTCGCCCGGGCCTCCCTTCCAGCCGGCGTAGCTGAACTGGGTGAACAGCACGTCGATGGGCCCCACGGCCCGCCTGATGCCGGCTAGAGCCCTGCCGTCCACGGCGCAGTCGTTGATGTTCATCACCTTGAACCCGCCGCAGTCGTAGAGGATCCACGAGTCGTACAGCGGGACCTGGCCGCAGACCACCTCGACGCCGTTGTCCAGCCCCACCCGCTCCATGTGCCCGAGCTCGCGGGTCTGGTACCCGATCTCCGCGCAGAAGTCGATCACCTTGCGGTCCTTGGTCTGCTGGAACAGGACGGTGACATTGCGGCGGAGGGCCTCGGGCACGCTGCGCAGCACCGCGGGCGAGAAGTGGTCCGGATGCTCGTGCGACATCCAGATGTAGTCGATCTCAGCGAACCGCTCCGGAGAGAAGCGGTAGTCGCACAGCAGGCTCCAGCCGTCGTTGAAGGCCGTCCCGAACAGCCAGGGGTCCTGGATGATCCTGCTCCCGGCGAATTCGAGCACGAACGAGGCGTGGTTGACGAACTCGATAGCGGGCCGGCTGCGCTGCATCTTGATCGCCCCTCGGCTCGGTCGACTGTCGCCAGTTGCCTACCGCCCGACCCTATCCAACCACCTGCCCGGCTAGCGCCCCGCGACAATCCCTCGCCCGGTCATCAAGAGGCCGGCTAGCCAGCGATCAGGTGTCCCTCCACCCTCGCCAGCCTCTCTCGAACATCGGTGACATCCCTGCCCAACGCGTCGAACTTCTTGTCGAACTTGGAGTCAAGCGCGTCGATCTTCGTGTCGATCTTGGTGTCGAGCGCGTCGAACTTGGTGTCGATCTTGGTGTCGAGTTTGGTGTCGAGCGCGTCGATCTTGGTGTCGAGACGACTGAATTGAAAGAAGATCAGACCTACAAGGGTCAGCCAAGACCCTGCGATCGTGACCATCAGCGTGATGGTGCTGGAGTCCAAGGTGCTTGTGTCCATGGCGTGAAGGCCTCCCGTTGCGCTCGGTTCCTGAGGCGAGCCATGACCGCGGCTTGCGACGGCAGCAACAACTGTACCCTAAAGGATCCGAAAGCATCAACTAGGCGCAGCGATTAGCGAAACACACTGGCGTGATTGTTAGTGTATGTTGATGCACAGCCTTGCCACCGGGTGTCAACGGTGTGCCTTCGGCCCTGCCGATTGCTCGCCGACCCGAACGAGGTTCCCGTGTCCGCTCCCGCTGACTCTGCCACCGCTCAACCACCTGCTCGAATGGCCCACACACCCGACCCCCCCACCAACGGCACCAGCCGCCGACGAGGCCCTGGCCGCGCCGCGCCGCGGCTTCCTGCGAGCTGGATGGGCCAAGTTCAGCGACAACATCGTCCCGGGCGTGATCGTGGCCGTCATGGCAGGCCTGGTGCTGTTCTTCTTCAACGAGACCGCCGACCGGATCACCAGGCTCGACGCTGACATCGGCGACCAGATCAACGAGACCAACGACCGGATCACCAGGTTCGACGAGAGCGTCGGCGACCAGATCAACGAGACCAACGACCGGATCACCAGGCTCGACACCGAACACGACGCTCGGTTCATCAGGCTGGAGGAGAACCAGCGGCAGCTCGCCGTGACGCTGGCGGCACTCACCGCCGAGTTCTCAGCATTCCGGGAGGAGGTCGACGCCCGGTTCGAGGCCATCGAAGCAAGGCTCACCAGGCTGGAGGAGAACCAGCAGGAGATCGCCGTGACGCTGGCGAGGCTGGTGGCGCTGGTCGAAGCTCACTTCGAGGTGCCGGCCATCGCTTCGGGCTAGCGAGGGGTCGGGGTCTGGGCGTCTGGCTCAGGCGGCTTCGGCGTTGCCGTCTCCGGCATCCTGGTGGGGCGGGGGCGAGATCCTCAGGTAGCCCTCCATGCGGGCCAGACGCTCGCGTGCGTCCGCCAGGCTGCCACTGAGCTCCGCGTGGCTCGCCGCCAGCATGTCCTGGGTCTTCTCGATCAGCCTGCGGTTCTCCCTGATCAGGTCGCGGCTCTCCTGGCTGGACTTCTCGATCAGGTCGCGGGCCTCGACGCGGGACTCCTCGATGAGGTCGCGGTTCTTGGCGCTGTCGAGATGCTGGTACCTCGCCAGCGCCGTGACGCACAGCAGCATCGGGCCCAGCACCGCGACGATGATTGGCCAGAGATCCGACAGCGTGACCGCCTCCATGGCTCGACGTTAGCCGTTCATAGAACATGATGCAACTTCATGTATAATGACGCTTGACATACCGAGTCGCCTCGGCCGAGCCGACGAATTCACGCTGTTCTGACGCTCGTCTTTGCGGCTCGCGGCCCCGGTCTGTATCTTCCGAGGAGCGCCTGACAGTCACAGTTGGTAGGCCCTTGGCCGAATGCGACCACATACCCAGGTGCTTGGGACCCCGGACGCCACGGGGTCCCTTTCTCTTGCCGGCGCGCGTTAGCGGAGCCGGTCAACGAGACGAGAGGAGGCCCCGCTGTTGGGTCGGGGCCTCCTCGGGGGTTGGTGTCAGGGCTATGGCTAGGCGACGAGCCGGGTACTCCCCGTCTGTACACCCTGCCTAGCTAGCCATTGATGACGCCAGCCACCTTAGCGGCTCGCTCGTAGTCGCTGAGTGTCGTACTCACCGGCTGGGCTGCCGACAATCGCGGCGGCGATCCGCTGGTCGCCAGCTCCTCGTTGTCGAAGATTCTTGGGCCGACTGGCTCCCCTAAGTGAACTAACCACTACGGTTCGAATAATGCACCTACAGGGACGCTGTGTCACGATTGAGGGACAGAACGGGGACGCAGACGACCCCATGGAGTGACGAATCGAGAGAAGTCAATCGTAATAGCAACAACTTTGTGAAGGAAGTTGAGCCATGATGTGGCTATGGGCATTGAAGAGAGACATGCGATGGGCAAGCTCACCGCCGCCTCTGTCAGAGGCATAAAGAAGCCCGGGAAGTACTACGACCTGCACGGGCTGATCCTGCGGGTGGCGCCCGGAGGGTCCAAGCAGTGGGTCTGGCGGGGCACCGTCCGAGGGCGGCGCCGAGACATCGGGATGGGCGCCGTGGCGTACACGACGCTGGCCGAGGCCCGCGACATCGCCTACGAGTACCGCAAGCTGGCCCGGGCTGGGATCGACCCCAAGTCAAGACGGGCCAACAACTACGCCCCCACCTTCGCGGAGGCGGCGGAGCAGGTGATCGAGGCGTACCGTCCCGGCTGGAAGGACACCGGCCGTTCCGAGGAGAATTGGCGATCGTCGCTGAGGCGGTACGTCTACCCCGCGCTGGGGTCCACCCCCGTGGATGAGATCACGACTGCCGACCTGGTGCGGGTGCTGCTGCCCATCTGGCACACCAAGGCCGAGACCGCCCGCAAGCTCAAGACCCGCCTCGGGGTGGTGCTGCGCTGGAGCATCGCCGCCGGATACCGCACCGACGACCCCGCAGGCCCCGCGCTGGCCGTGGCGCTCCCCCGCCACACCACCCCGGCCAAGCACCTGGCCAGCCTGCCCCACGACCAGGTCGGCCCGACCCTCGAGAAGCTCGACACGCTGCCGAGGGCGTGGCCGCCCACGGTGGCGTGCCTTAGGTTCCTGGCCGCCACCGCGGCCCGCTCCGGCGAGGCCCGGTTCGCCACGTGGCACGAGGTCGACCTCGAGACCCGGACCTGGACGGTGCCCGCCGAGCGAACCAAGACCAACCGGGAGCACGTGGTGCCGCTGTCGACGGCGGCGCTCGAGGCGCTCGACGTGGCCCGCCTCTACTCCAACAGCGCCAACGGCTCCGGTCCGCTGTTCCCCTCCCCCGCCGGCAAGGCGCTGAGCAACGGCGCCATGTCGAAGATCACCCGGCCCTTCGAGTTCACGCCCCATGGGCTGCGGGCCTCGTTCCGGTCGTGGGCGGCCGAGACCGGGATTCCCCGGGAGGTCGCCGAGGCCGCGCTGGCGCACTCGGCCGGGGCGCTGGAGCGCGCCTACCAGCGCTCGGATCTGCTCGCCGCCCGGCGGGAGGTGATGGAGGCGTGGAGCCGCCACATCTCATGAGCGGGCGTCGCCGTGTGGCTGCAACGACGGCGATGAGATCCGGCGTCCCCAGGCGCTCGTCGCGCCGCGAGCAGGGGCCCGAATCCAACTTTGGCCCATTTCTTGGCCGTCCGGAAGAGAATTTTTTGGGCCGCTCGAAAGGCGCTCAACGGCACTTCGACGAGCGCGGTTTGAGGGACAAGCTGGGGGAATTTGCCGCTTTGGCGACTCAGATAGTGCTCTTGACCTTGATGTTTGTTCTCTCATCCGGGCGCTCGGGTTGGGCAGTGCTCGCCACGGGTGCTCTAGTCGCATCGCTCCTCGCAGTTGCCGCGAGCCCCGTTGGTGCCGCAATCGACGAGCAGGACAACAAGGCCAAGACGGTGGCTTGCGTGGGCGACGCTCTCGGTGACCAGATGTTCACCGACGTGTCCGATATGCACGCCTTCAGCGATGCCATCAATTGCGTCGCCTACTACGGGATCACCAACGGCACCGGTGACGGCTCGACCTACTCGCCGAACGACAACGTGACCCGAGCTGAGATGGCAGTGTTCATCGCCCGCGCCGCCGGCGCGGCCGGCGTTGACCTGGGCGACGCCACAGGCCAAGGCTTCACCGACATCGGCGACATCTGGGCAGAGGCCCAGGACGCCATCAACCAGCTCGCTGGCAAGGACATCATCGACGGGGGCGGCGAGTTCCGGCCCGGCGATGACATCACCCGGGTCGAGATGGCTTCGTTCCTGATCGGGCTGCTCGCAGCGGCTGCACCGAACGTGACCATCGACTCCAACGGTGCGATCCTGTTGGGTGAGTCCGGCTCGGGCACAGAGGCCGACGACCACTTCGGCGATGTCCGTGCCACACAGCCTGTCGCCGCCGACAAGGAAACCGCTGCGCTCTACGAGTTGGGCGTCACCAATGGCGCCAGCCCGGCTGCGGGTGCTGAGGACGGCAAGGCCCCGCTCGACACCAACTACGAGCCCGACGGCACCGTGAACCGCGGCGAGATGGCTGCGTTCATCACTCGGGCCTTGGCGCACACGTCTGTGCGTCCCGAGGGCGTCTCCGCCCAGTACGACGGCTCTGATGTCGTTATCTCAGTGCGAGACGAGAACTTCGCGCCGGTGTCCAACGCCTTGGTTGACGCGTTCACCATCGACACCGGTGGAGTTGACCTCGCGTTCCGCGCCGACGGAAGTTGCACCAGCGAGGTGACACCGCTGGGCGGCGAGTTCGCTTGCGAGATCGACGGCATGGATGGGATCACCGGAGGCGACGGCGACACGAGGGAACCGTTGTCAGCGGTCGCAAGCGGTGGCTCCACCGTCTGGGTGTGGTCCGGCGAGAGCGACGACAAGCTCGGCGATACCGTGCCGTTCCGCCTGGACATCTCCGAGGATGAGGTCACGACGATGGCCGACAAGGTGCGGGTCACCACCGAGTTCGCCGGCGAGAAGGCGCATCTGGGCTCGTCTGTGCTCTACACGGCGCAGCTCCAGTCCGGGTCCGACGACGTGAGTGTCGGCACTGACGGCGAGAAGCCGGCTGACTTGCTGGTTGCTCTGTCCACGCATGCATACGTGCCGCAGATCCCGGACCCGAGCGACACCGATCCGAGCGACGGGATCGACCTGATCACGAACCCGGCGGCGGACAGCGACGGTTACTTGACGGTCGCATCAGTGGTGACGCCGGTAGCTCTCACCACCAACTCGGATGGTAAGGCGACCTTCTCGGTGTCAGGACTTCCCGATACGAATCCGGATGTGAAGGGCATCAAGTACAAGGTCAACATCACCTTGCTCCCGCGCGACAACGCTCCGGCGGCTGTCCACTATCAGGACGGAGCCACTGCGATTACCCCGGCAACGTCTGAGTACCGCGCGATTGCGAGTGTCATCTTCAGCACTGAGGCCAGCGACAGGGCGACGGCCGATGCCCGGATCTCTGTCAAGACCGCGGCGGACCATGTCGTTGCGTCGGATCGTGGGTCGGGTGCAAGCAACTCGGCGACGGTGACAGTGACCGACCAGTACGGCGACCCGATTGCGGGTGCACGGGTCACGCTCTCCAGTGGTGACACGAACTCCTCGATCAGTGACAGGGAGTTCGCCGTGGGCCGCGACGGCTCCTACACGTTCCGTTACACCAGGGACGCCGCCACCGGAGGCACCGAGCTGCTCACCGCCACATACGTCGACGGTGACGACACCACGACCGACGGCACGGCCACAGACAACGTTGAGTGGGCTACACCGGGCACCGGTACCTCAAGCGCCGATATCCGGGAGTTCGACAAGGACACGAACACGATCTTCGTCGGTGCCGACGCATCGGTGAACGTGCTCTCCTACGACTCGAACGACAGGTTCAACCTCGACGATGACGGCACGGGTGGTGACGGCCCGTCGGCTGCGACCTACGCCGCATTCGAGAAGGCCCTAGCGAACGGTAGGACTCTCGGCTGGACCATCGTCGGCTCCGGCAGCAGAGACGTCAACAGCTTCACGCTGACTTGGACTGCGTCGTAGAGGTCCGCAAGCTTGACCCGCTAAGCAGGAGGACAGTTCAGGAGAGCCCAAAGGGTTATCCGGTCCGAGACTCCCGCCTAGCAACCAACCCAAACCCGAAGGGAGGCCCCGGCCACGTGCCGGGGCCTCCCCGCATCTAAGCGAGGAAGGCCACGATGATCCGGCCAATGAACAGGCCACACTCAGGCTTGGCAGTGCTCGTCGCGGGCGCATTGATCGCCTCGATCCTGGCCGCCGGCGCCACCCCGGCTGGAGCGGTGACCGACAGGCCCGACCACACCACACGGCTGTCGGTCTGCGTGGGCGATGCCGTTGCAGACCAACTGTTCACCGATGTGTCCCAGGCTCACGTGTTTCGCGATGCCATCAACTGCATCGCCTACTACCAGATCACCAAGGGCACGGGTGACGGCTCGACGTACTCGCCGAACCAGGACGTGACCCGGGCTCAGATGGCGGTGTTCATCGTCCGTGCCGCTGAGGCCGCCGGTGTTGACCTCGGCAGTGCCCGCGACGCTGGCTTCGGTGACATCGACAACACGTGGGAAGAGGCCCGGGATGCGATCAACCGGCTCGCCTCGAAGGAGATGATTCCCTCAGGCGGCGCGTTCAGGCCCGACGATGCCATCACCCGAGCTGAGATGGCAACCTTCCTGATCGGGCTGCTGGTCGAGGCCGCGCCGGATGTAACGAAGGACTCCAGCGGCACGATCCTGCTGGGCGCCGCGGGCTCAAGGTCGGTACCTGATGACCGGTTCCCCGATGCGAGCGGCAATGAGATAGTCGCCCTTTACGAGTTGGGCGTCACCAAGGGCGCCAGCGCGGCCGATGTGCAGGACGACACCGAACCGCCGCTGGATTTAAACTACGAGCCCGAGGGCATCGTCAATCGCGGCCAGATGGCGGCGTTCATCACTCGGGCTCTGGCTCACACCCGCCTGCGCCCTGAGGGCATTACTGCTCAGTACGACGGCGCCGATGTGGTCGTCTCTGTGCGCGACGCTGAGTTCCGGCCGGTATCTGGCGCAATAGTTGACGTCTTCTGGACGGTCGCGGGCCAAGCGGACGGCGTCCTCGCGATCGACGGTACTTGCGACCCCCTGGAAGTCATCCAAGCGGATCGCTCCTCGTTCCCGTGTGAGATCGACAACACTGACTCGAGCACCGGAAGCGACGGCGACGCAGCGGTGGCCGTGACCGGCCTGCGCCGCGTTCCGGAGGGTGGTGCTGTGGTGTGGGTCTGGACTGGCCCGATCGGCGACACCCTCGATGCTGCCACCAATCGGTACGTTCTGGAGGTGGCCGAGGGTGCTGACGTCGGCTTCGCCTCGACAACGCTCATCACCACGTTTGGTGCCCGCAAGGCTCGCTTCGGCAGCTCGGTCGTGTACTCCATGCAACTGCACGACATAGTCGGCAAGGTATCCACCGGCGCCAACGGCATAGACCCGGCGCGGTGGAGTCTCTCCGTGCGGGTGCCTGGCGAAGACCCAGAGGTGCAGACTCTGGTGTCCGGCCCGACCGGGGCGGTCGCCTTCTCCATCAGTCTCGACGATCCCACCCCCGGCACTGTTGATGGCGATCGCACGGTCATGTACACACTGACTGCGATCGACAACGCGCCCCCCATCGTCAACACCAGCGGGCAGCCCGCAGCCTCCGGCCAAGTGGTCTTCAGTGACGAGGCCAGCAGCATCGCTCAAGGCCGCGCCATCGTCACCATCGACACGGGCAGGTATGTCCACGTTACGGGGGGCGTCACCGGTAATACCGCGACCGTCACCGTGCTCGACCAGTACGGGAATCCCTTCCCGGGTGCCAGGGTCAGCCTGAGCAGCAGCGGCCTGTCCGATGTCACACTCGACGGCAGTGCGGAGTTCAGAGTGAACAGCCGCGGCTCCCATAGGTTCTCCTACCGGAGCAGCGGGCCGGGCGGCGAGACGGAAACCCTGACCGCTGGTTTCGGTGTCAGCAGCGCCAGCGAGGGCAGCGAGACCGCGACCGTCTACTGGGCCGCCGACGCCGGCGAGGCCGACAGCGGTTCTGTCCTGGCCGGCGACGCCCGCAGCATGCAGATCGTGGTCGACGACGGCGACGGTCCGGTGATGTTGGTCTTCGACGACAACGACAGGTTCAACCTAGGAGGCCAGCCCACCACGATCACCCTGTTCCAGGCAGAACTCGCCGAGGCGCTCAAGCGGGACAACCCCGGCCTGGAACTGGAATGGAGCAACTACAGGGCCCGGAGCGAGAGGCGCGTCACCGAGTACAGCCTGACCTGACACGGCTCACACCTCGATGTGACGGCGCGGTGTGCAGGAGGTCACGCCTGCCGTAGGAGCGGCATGGCTAGGCTGGTTCCCAAGCGCTGAGTGGAGGGAAGGCCGATGCACCAGCGATTCAGCAGGATGCGTTCAGGATGGGCCACATTGGCGGTCGGTGCGCTGATTGCGTCACTGCTGGCCGTCAGCGCCACCACGGCCACCGCGGTCACCGATGCGCCCGACGAGCGGGCTAGGGTGAACGTCTGCGTCGGCGAGGCCCTGGACGACTGGGGCTTCACCGACGTGTCCGACGACCACATCTTCCACGACGCCATCAACTGCCTGGCCCACTTCGGGGTCACCATCGGCAGCGGCGACGGCTCCACCTTCAGCCCCGAAGACCCCGTGGAGCGCTGGCAGATGATGCTCTTCCTGACCCGGGCCCTCGTCCCGACCGGCATCAACCTCCGTCCCGCTCGGGCCCAGAACTTCACCGACCTCGGCCACCTGAACGACGAGGCTCGGGACGCCATCGACCTGCTGGTCACCAACGGCATCGCCACGGCCACATCGGGCCGGACGTTCGATCCGTTCGCCAACGTGGATCGGGCTGAGATGGCGCTGCTGCTGGTCCGCTTGCTCGAAGCGTCCGGGGATGTGGTGGAGTTCGCGAGCAACGGCGACATCCTGCTCGACGCCAACGGCGACGGCAGCCAGAGCGAGCCCGACGACTATTTCCAGGACGCCCGCGACCTGGTGCCTGCGGCCACCGACCAGGCGATCAGCGCTGCCTACGAGCTCGGTATCACAACCGGCGCCGACCCCACTCCCGCCGTCGGCACGGCCCAGCCCGGCCTGGATCTCTTCTACCGGCCGCGGAGCTCGGTGACCCGGGGGCAGATGGCCGCGTTCATCCTCCGGACGCTGGGTCACACCATGGCTCGCCCCAGGGGGCTCAGCGCCCAGTACGACGGCACAGAGATCAGGGTGTCGCTGCGCGACGACGACTTCGAACCCATCGACCGCGCCCCCATCGACGCGTTCTTCATCGAGACCGAGGACGCCAACCGGGCCTTCACCTCGCGCGGCGTCTGCGACGAGGTGCAGTTCGTCGACGGCGCCTATCTGTGCGAGATCGACTCCTCCGACTTGGAGACCGACAACGACGGCGAGGTGTCGCTCACCGTTCCGGAGACCATCCTCGACGGCATCGACACCACGGTCTGGGTCTGGACCGGCCGCGACGGCGATGTGGTCGACCGGCGCACCGACCTCTTCCGGCTGGACGTGCCGGCGTCAGCCCAGACCCGGGGCGCCACCCAGACCAAGATCTCCACCCGGTTCACGGGGTCGAAGGCGAGGTTCGGCACCACGGTCAGCGTCACGGTGCAGCTCCAGGACGCCCAGGGCCGCAATGTCAGTGTGGGCACAGACGGCGAGCGGCCTGCCGAGTGGGAGTTCTTCGAGGAGGTTCTGGAGGAGACAACCGTCGACGGCCAGGCGGTGTCGCCCGAGACGCTCGTGGAAAGGACTCGTGCGAGGACTCTACGGTCGGACTCCAACGGCCGCGTCACCTTCTCGCTGTCTGTCCCGGACCCTGTCCGGGTTGCCTCGCGCACCAAGACGTTCTCGCTGGTGGAGACAACCAACGCGCCGAGCACCGTCGTCGTGGACGGGAACCTTAAGGAGACTTCGGGTAGGACCGGCGGTGAGGTGTACTACCTCGAGTTCAGCGACGCGCCGCCGGTCTTGGCAAATGCGGTGGTGACGGTGACCTTCCCCAATCCCTACATCAACGTGTTCTCGAGCGGCTCGGTCCGCAACGTCGCGGTCGTGTCCGTGCACGACGAGTACGGCGAGGCCATCTCCGCCGCCGAGGTCAGCCTCAGCAGCGACCAGGGGTCCGCTTCCTCTATAACCACCCAAACCTTCACCGTCGGCCGGGACGGCGTCCACCGCTTCTCCTACAACTACTCGGGCAGCGGCGGAGTGGTCGAAACCCTCACCGCCACCGTCGACCCCGACGGCGACGGCACGGCAAATCAACTGACCGCTACCAACGACCGGCCTTTGACCGGACACATGTTCTGGGCCGGGCTCGCGGATCGTGACAGCGGCGGCGCGAAGTACACCATTCTGTTCGGCGACGTCGACCGCAACGAGATCATCGTCGATGCCAATGCCACAGCCGATAGTGGCAACTGGCCCGGCGCAAACACAGAGCCGAGGGTAATCGAGTACGACGACAACGATCGGTTGGACGCGCTCGGCCAGCAGCTCAGAGCGGGAAGCGCCGGAGTCGACGCGTTCGAGCGAGCGTTGGCCGAGTTCCTCGCCAAGACCCCAACAGACGACACCGGCACCGGTGCCTGTCTCGAGTGGGCAAACTTCAACCGGGCCCGGGACACAGCAGAAATCGAACTGTTCAATACGGGCTGCCCAGGCACGTAAACAACCGCTCGGGCTGCGACCTCGGCCCCGCCCGAGCCACCAATGCGGCCGTCCGCTCAGTTCAAGAGTACTCGGTGACGCGACGGTGACTGCCGGGCCGGCAGTGCTCCACGTCAGGCTCAGGCCGGGCAGCAGGACCGTCCGACTAGGGCCGAAATCGCCCAAACGCGGATCCTCGATTTGTCCCCCAGCCTGTCGACGGACTCCCTCGCTGGCCTGGACGCTACAACTCCGGCCTAGGTCCATTCACCCGCTCTACGGTCGGTGTTTGCGGGGTGTAGCCGGCTGTCCTCCCCCGGATCGCCGCCTTGTCCGAGCGTCTGGATCAATAGACGAACTACCTTGAAAATGATCTTCAGAATATGTAGTCCTAGCACCCGCTGACGGGTTGGGCAGTGCTCGCCGCGGGTGCCTTGGTCGCGTCGCTCCTCGCGGTTGGGGCGAGCCCGGCTGGCGCGCAGGCATACAGCGACAGGGCTAACAACGCCACCAGGCTGTCGGCGTGCGCTGGCGACGCTCTCGGCGACCAGATGTTCACCGATGTGTCCGATGCGCACGCTTTCAAGGACGCCATCAACTGCATCGCCTACTACGGGGTCACCAACGGCACCGGCGACGGCTCGACGTACTCGCCGAACCAGGATGTGACCCGGGCCGAGATGGCGGTGTTCATCGCCCGCGCTGCCGAAGCGGCCGGTGTTGATCTTGGCGACGCCATGAGCGCCGGCTTCACCGACATTGGCGACGTTTGGGCCGAGGCCCAGGACGCCATTAACCGGCTCGCCTCCAAGGGCATGATCTCTTCGGGCGGCGCTTATAGGCCCGACGATGCGGTTACCCGGGCCGAGATGGCTTCGTTCTTGATCGGACTGCTCGTCAAGGCATCGCCGGACGTGTCAACCAGTTCCACCGGTGCGCTCCAGCTGGCAGGCACGACGCCTGGCTCGGTCACAACGGCCGCCGACTGGAACTACTTCGGCGACGCGCGCTCTACTGTGCCTGCTGCCAACGACGCCGAGATCTCGGCGCTGTATGAGTTGGGCATCACCAAGGGCGCCAGCGCAGCTGCGGTTCAGGATCCCACGAAAGCGCCGCTGGACCTCAACTACGAGCCGGCCGGCACCGTTGATAGGGGCCAGATGGCTGCGTTCATCACTAGGGCTCTGGCTCACACCTCAGTGCGGCCCGCGGGCGTTTCCGCGCAGTACGACGGCGCCGAGGTGGTCTTGTCGGTTCGCGACGAGAACTTCCAGCCGATGAGCAATGTCTTGGTGGACGCGTTCTACACCGACACCGACGCTGCCGGCTTGGCCTTCAGGGCCAACGGATCCTGCGCCGAGATCAGCGCACTAGGCAACAGCCAGCATGACTGCGAGGTCGACGGCGCTGATCCGCTCACAGGGAGCGGCGGCGATGCGAGCGAGGCACTCAGCGTGGCTAGGGGCGGCACCACCGTCTGGGCCTGGACCGGAGACACCGGCGACGTCGTGAGCAGCGACACCGAGCCGTACCGGCTCGACATTCCTTACGAGGCCGCCTTGCAGAAGGCAGACCGGGCGAAGATCACCACCGACAACGTCGGCAAGGCGCACATGGGAACGTCTGTGGTCTACACCGTGCAACTCGAGAAGGCCGGAACGGGCGCTGTGACTTTCGGTCAAGACGGCCTGAGCCCGGCCAGCTACCTGGCCACCTTGACGACCCATGCGTACGTCGGCGCTGGAGGCACAGGTGCGGGCGACACCGACGGCGACATGTACAGAGATACGGCGATCATCGTCACGCCGGTGCCGCTGACCACGAACTCGGACGGCAAGGCGACTATCACGCTGTCGGCGCCCCCCGATCCGGCACCGCGTACACCGAGCGACAAGTTCAGAGTCACTCTGACGATTGTCCAATCCCACCCTGCCGCCGATAGCAATGCTCCAGTTGCACTTGTCGATGGCGAGAATGCCGCCATCCCGGCAACTGGCATTCAGGTGGTCTTCAGCACCGAACCCGGCGTCGTAACGGCAAGGTTGACCGATGCCCAGGCGGCCACCGCCAGTAGCCCGGACATCACGGTTACCGTCAAGCCGGCTTCGGCGTACGCCGCTGCTGCCGGCCGCGGGGCGAGCAACCGGGCCACCGTGACGGTGACCGACCAGTATGGCGACCCGATCACAGGCGCCAAGGTCACCCTGACCAGCAGCGACGGATATAACACCAATTCGACCCATACAGACCCGGAGTTGAGCAGCCTCGTCGACACAACTGCGAGTCCCGGGGACGACGACACCAAGCCGAGGCAGTTCGCCGTGGGCCGCGACGGCTCCTACTCATTCGGCTACGTGTTCTCAAGCCCAGGGGCAGCGGCAGATGTCGAGACACTCACCGGCACTCTCGTGGGCTACGACCACGACGGCGACGGCTGTTCAGTGGAGAATATTGCTATCACGGACACAACCAACGATGAGTACCGCTGTGCCGACCTAGATCCGAATACGGACGGCGCCCAGCCGGGCACGGCACCGCTCACGAAGTCCAATACGGCGACTGTTCAGTGGGCTTCAGATCCAGTGGATGCAGATGCCAACGCCACCGGCCTGATCGTTCGAGCGTTCGACAAGGACACGAACACGGTATTCGTGGTGGCAGGTACCGACGCGACCCCGCTCATCGGGACCCTGACCGACGTGCGAGTGCTCTACTACGACTCGAACGACAGGTTCAACGTCGGTGAGACTGTCGCTGGGGCGACGCCTTCCAACTACTCCGGGTTCGAGAGAGCCTTGGCGGTGGGTGCGACCCTCGCATGGGAGTTTGATAGCAGTGTTGCTGGTAGCAGGGCGGTAAACGAGTTCACGTTGGCCACCCCGTAGCCAGCTAACTCCAGCTAGCAACCAACCCAACCCGAAGGGAGGCCCCGGCGTTTGCCGGGGCCTCCCCGCGTCTCGCCGAACGAGGAAGGCCTGCGATGCTCCAACTGATGAAGAGGCGGCGCTTTGGCTTGGCGGCCTTCGCTGCTGGCGCTCTGGTCGCTTCGGGCCTAGCCGCGGGAGCCAGTCCGGCTGTGGCCGTGACCGACAGGGCTGATCACACCACTCGGTTATCGGCCTGCGTGGGCGATGCCTCCGCAGATCACATGTTCGTTGACGTGTCTCAGGGCCATGTGTTCCGCGATGCGATCAACTGCGTCGCCTATTACGGGATCACGCAGGGCACCGGTGACGGAACCACGTACTCCCCGAGCCAGGACGTGACTCGGGCCCAGATGGCGGTGTTCATCACCCGGGCCGCTAAGGCTGCAGGTGTCGCACTAGGGAGCGCTATAGGCGCTCGCTTCAATGACATCGACGACACTTGGCAGGAGGCCCAGGACGCGATCAACCAGCTGGCGACGACAGGAGTGATCCCCTCCGGCGGCGCTTTCAGGCCCGACGACGCCATCACCCGGGCCGAGATGGCAACGTTCCTGGTCGGGCTGCTGGTCGAGGCTGCACCGAACGTGAGGAGGGACTCCGCCGGCCTGATCCTGCTGGGCGACGTTGGGTCCGCGTCGGTGGCCGACGATCGGTTCCCTGACACGGATGATCCTGAGATGGCCGCGATCTATGAGCTGGGCGTGACCAGGGGTGCCAGCGCGGCTGACGTGCAAGATCGCACCAAGCCGCCGCTGGACTTCAACTACGAGCCCGGCGGCACCGTCGATCGCGGCCAGATGGCTGCTTTCATCACCCGGGCCCTCGCCCACACCTCCGTGCGCCCGGCGGGAGTATCCGCTCAGTACGACGGCGCCGCCGTGATCGTCTCCGTGCGCGACCAGCACTCCCGGCCCGTGTCCGGCGCTCCCATCGACGTCTTCTGGACGACCGCGGACCGAGCGGACCGCGCCCTGTCCGCCGACGGGACTTGCAGCCTCATGGAAGTCACCCGAGCCGATCTTTCCTCATTCCCGTGCGAGATCGACGACACCGATCCGGTTACCGGAAACGACGGCGACGCGACGGTGGAGGTCATCGGCCTGCTCCGCGTTCCGGTGGGCGGCGCCTCAGTGTGGGCCTGGACCGGCCACGACGGTGACACCGTCGCAGCCGGCACCGACCTGTACCGCTTCGACGTGGCCGAGGGAGACGACGTCGGGTTCGCCTTCGAGACGCTGGTCACCACTTCGTTCATCGCCCGCAAGGTCCGCATCGGCGGCTCGGTCCTCTACACGATGCAGCTGCGCGACATCGTCGGCAAGGTCTCCGCCGGCGTCAACGGCACCGACCCGGCGCGCTGGAGCCTGTCGGTGCAGAAGCCCGGCCAAGAAGAACCCGAGGTGCAGACGCTGGTGTCGGACGAGGCCGGAACGGTCACGTTCTCGATCGGCCTCGCCGCACGGCCCGCCAGCGGCGCCAGCGGCGATATCACAGTCACGTATACGCTGACCCCGGAAGACAACGCGCCAACCTCCACCGTCCTCGCCAACGGCCATGGGGCGGCCTCCGGCAGGCTGATCTTCAGCGACGAGGCCAGCAGCATCACTCGGAACAACGCAACGGTCATCATCGAGACCCGCTCCTACGTACATGTGCAGGACAGCTTCGCATCCAACAGCGCGACCGTCACCGTGCTCGACCAGTACGGAGATCCCTTCCCGGGCGCCAAGGTCAAGCTCGAAAGCAGCCTGACGACGGCTGTCACACTCGACACAGGGGAGTTCCCAGCCGACGGCCGCGGCTCTCGCCGGTACGCCTACCAGTACCGCGGCCAGGGCGGCGTTACCGAAACCCTGTCCGCTTCCCATGGTGTTGACAGTGTCAGGCCGTCGGGGGTTACCGCGACGGTGCACTGGGCCGCCGACGCCCGACCGGCCGACACCGGGTCGGTACTGGCCGGAGACGTGCGCCGCAGGCAGGTTGTGGCCGACGACGGCACCGGGCCGGTGCTGCTCGCCTACGACGACAATGACCGATTCAATCTGAGCGGCTCGCCCACCACGATCGCCGTCTTCGAGGCTGTGCTCGCCGAAGCGCTCAATCGGGCCAGTCCGGGCTTGAGCCTGACCTGGAGCAACTACCGGCCCGGCAGCGACCGGCGCGTCACCGAGTACTCCCTGAGCTGACCGGTTCGGCCCAACCCGGAGCCTCGCGGGAGTCGCTGCCGGAGGTCACCGCGCAGGTTGTCGTCTACGGCGGCGACAAGCCTCAAGCGCGCCGAGACGCTACGGCGGTGCCCCTCACCGGGTTCAACGGCTGCCCGCCGCTCTCGACACCCTGCCGACCGCGCCCACAGCCAGCCCGATGCACAGCCGAGATGGGACAGCCGGCTGGGAGCGGCGTCGGCGGTCGATGCCACCGAGTTGGATGGCGCTCAGCTGGCGCTCAAGTCGTACTCGGTGACGCGGCTGTCGCTGTTGGCCAGGTAGTTGCTCCACTCCAGCTCCACGCCCGGTGTGGCGAGCCTCAGCGCGGCGGCGAGTGCGGCCTCGAAGCCGGCCATCGAGGTGGGATCGCCCTCCAGGTTGAACCGGTCGTTGTCGTCGTAGGCGAGCAGCACGGGACCGGTGCCGTCGTTGACCACGATGTGCTGCCGGCGGACATCGCCGGTCAGCACGGCCCGGGCCGTGTCGTCGTCGTTCGGTCCGGCGTCAGCGACCCAGTGCAACTGGGCGGTCGCGCCCACAGTGTTGGCGCTGGTCTCGCCATAGCGAGCGGTCAGGGTCTCGGTCTGGCCGCTGGCCGGACCCGTGTACTGGTGAGAGAACCGGTGCGAGCCGCGGCTGTTGACCGTGGACTCGTTGGCGTTGTTGAGGCTCACCCGGGTGCCCGGGAATGGATCGCCGTACTGGTCGAGCACCGTGACGGTCACGCCGGTGGATGACGAGCGGCCCGACAAGTGCACGTAGTCGCGGGCGTTTATGGTGACCGTGGCGCTGCCCGAAGCGATGCTGGGAGCATCATCGCTGAAGGTCAGCGTGCCGGTGGCCGCCGGCTCTCCGTTGGCGAAGACGGTGACCGCGCGGGATGGCGCGTTATCGACCGCGGTCAGCCTGTAGGTGACTGTGACATCAGCGTCATCGGTGCCGGGGTTCGAGTCGTCCACGCTGATCGAGAAGGATGCTCTGCCGGTCGAGCTGGACACCAGTGGATCCACGTCGGGGTCTTGGCCGGCGACCTGCACCGAGAGTTGCCACTGGGCGCGGTCTATGCCGTTGACGCCGGTGTGGACATCGCCGATGAGGTCTTGCAGCTGCAGGGTGTAGACAACCGTGCTGCCGAAGCGCACCTTCCGAGCGTTGAACGACGTGGTGACCAGCGTGGTCGTGGCGTAGCCGATGTCGGCACCCTCGGCCACGTCGAACATGAACAGCTCGGTGCCGGCGACGACGGTATCGCTGTCCCGGCCGGTCCAGGCCCACACGGTGGCACCGCCGGCGGGCACGCGCCGCAGGCCGGTGACGGCCACCCTCGCGTCGCCGTCGCGCCCGGTGATCGGATCGGTGCCGTCGATCTCGCACGGGTACGAGGACGGATCGGCCTGGGTGACTACCGAGAGGCGGCAGGAGCCGTCGGCCGAGATGGCTCGGTCGCTTTGGTCAGCGGTGGCCCAGAAGACATCGACGACGGCACGGGACACAGGCCGGTACTGGGCATTGCGCACCGAGACGATCACGTCGGCGCCGTCGAACTGAGCGGTAACGCCCGCGGGCCGTACCGGCGTGTGAGCCAGGGCCCGGGTGATGAAGGCAGCCATCTGGCCGCGGTTGACGGTGCCGTCGGGTTCGTAGTTGAAGTCCAGCGGCGGCATGGTGGGATCCTGCACCGCGGCCGCGCTGGCGCCCCTGGTCACGCCCAACTCGTAGATTGCGGCTATCTCAGGATCGCCCGTGTCGGGAAACCGGTCGTCGGCCACCGACCTCGAGCCCGCCACGCCCAGAAGGATCGTGCCGCTGGAGTCCTTCGTCACGTCGGGAGCGGCCTCGACCAGCAGCCCGATCAGGAAGGTCGCCATCTCGGCCCGGGTGACGGCATCGTCGGGCCTGTAGGCGCCGCCCGAGGGGATGAGCCCCCTTAGGGCCAGCCGGTTGATGGCGTCCTGGGCCTCTCCCCAGGTGTCGGCGATGTCACTGAAGCCGGCATCGCCGACGGGGCCGAGGTCGACACCGGCCACCACAGCGGCGCGGGCGATGAACACGGCCATCTGAGCGCGGGTCACGTCCTGCTCCGGGGAGTAGGTGGAGCCGTCGCCGGTGCCCTGGGTGATGCCGTAGTAGGCGATGCAGTTGATGGCGTTCCGGAACGCATGGCCCGCCGACACGTCGGCGAACATGCGGTCGGCGGCCGCGTCGCCCACGCAGGCCGACAGCCGGGTGGCGTGGTCAGCCCGGTCGGTCACGGCCCCAGCCGGGGTGGCTCCGGCAGCCAGGACCGAGGCCACTAGGGCGCCCGCGGCGAACACTGCCCAGCCCGAACGCAACTGCTTCAGTGCCTGAATCATGTGGGCTTTCCTCGCTGAACCTCTCGCAACAGAGCCTTGTGGGTTGTGGATACCTGGGGCTATGCCGCTGCCGTCATGTGTGGGGAGATGCGGGGAGGCCCCGGCAAATGCCGGGGCCTCCCTTCGGGTTTGGGTTGGTTGTTAATGCTGATCTAGCTATCAGCCTTGATCAGCGTGAAGCTATTGACCGCCCTGCTACCGGAGCCAACGATGGCCCAGGTCAGCGTGTCGGCATCCGAGATGGACTTCTCGAAGGCTGCGTAGGTCGACGCCGCTGCTACACCAGCACCAGAGCCGTCGGCATCGATGTTGAACCGATCGTTGGAGTCGTAGCGGAGCACGGCTACGGAGCCGTCGTCGCCAGCGAAGATGATGTTCGCATCGGTATCGACCTGACGGATGTCCGCACCGGTTCCAGTGGCGCCAGCAGGGGCAGCCCACTCGACCGTATCGCTGCCTGTGTCGGCGGCTGTGTCGGTGTCGCCGTCCTGGTCACACGAAGCCGTGAGGGTCTCGGTAGCCGCGGTGTCTCCAACACGCTCGTAGCGGAAGGTGTAGGCACCGTCGGAACCGACGTTCCTGTTGCCACCGATCGTGTGGTCACCAGCACCGGAGGTAGCGAGCGAACACCAGACGTTCGGCACCGCATCGCCGTACTGGTCGGTCACCGACACAGTCGCCCGAGCGCTTGCGCCGCGAGCGGCCGCAGCAACGAAGTCCGCAGCAGGCTTGACGGAGACCGTGGTTCTGGCCGCGTCTCGGGCGGCGTCCTCGGTGCTGAAGATCACGTTGCCCACGGTGATGAGCCCGGTCCCGCCCGGCGTAGCCGCCGTCGTGGCGTTACCGATGTAGAACATCGTGTTCTCTGGAGCGTTGCCCTGCTGGCGTGG
This sequence comes from Acidimicrobiaceae bacterium, assembly GCA_009843915.1. Lineage (GTDB taxonomy): Bacteria > Actinomycetota > Acidimicrobiia > Acidimicrobiales > Aldehydirespiratoraceae > Aldehydirespirator. The sequence continues at coordinate 28,004 of VYCM01000150.1, forward strand.
CTGGATCACGATGTCGACCCGGTACTTGTCGGCCTTCTGGGCTGCCACCTGATCGGGAAGACCGGAGACCGAGAAGGTCGCCTTGCCGTCCGAGTCAGTGGTGAGCGGCAGCGTCGACACCACCGACGCCCCCTGCGGGTTGTCGGCCACGGTGATCCCGTCACTCGGATCGGTGTCGGTCGTGTCCACAACGAGTGCGGTGGTCGTCAGGGTGACCAGGAAGTTGGCCGGCTTCTTGCCGTCGGTGCCGACGGTCACGTCGCCGTTGGCGTTCTGGAGCTGCACCGTGTAGAGCACGGACGAGCCCAGATGCGCCTTGGCTGCGCTGTGCTCGGTGCTAACCCTCGCCCGGTCAGCCATCGCCCTGGAGGCGCCCTCCGGGATGTCGAGGCGGAACAGGTCGGTGTCGCCGTCAACCTTGTCCTCGTTGTCGCCGGTCCAGGCCCAGACGGTGGTCCCACCGTCCGCGATGGTGTCGAGAGGCACGCTCGCGTTGCCGTCGCCTCCGGTGATCTCGTCTGCGCTGTCGATCTCGCAGAGGAACGTACCGACCTCGCTGCCGGTCGCGCCCAGCCTGCTGACCTCGCCGCAGGACCCGTCGGCCCTGAAGGCCAAGCCCGCGCCGCCGGTGTCGGTCGTGAACACGTCGATCACGACATTCTCGACCGGCGCGAAGTTCTCGTCGCGAGCCGAGAGGATCACGTTCTCGCCGTCGTGCTGAGCGGAGACGCCCTCGGGACGTGCCGGCGTGTGAGCCAGTGCCCGGGTGATGAACGCAGCCATCTCGCCACGGTTCACGGTCCCGTGGGGCTCGTAGTTGAGATCCAGAGGAGGCTTGGTGTCGTCCTGAACCGCAGCGGCGCTGGCGCCCTTGGTGATGCCCAGCTCGTAGATCGCCGAAACCTCGGCGTCGTTGGACCGGGGCAGCGCAGCGCGGGCGTCGGCGAACCAGTCGTCGGCCGGCATGGCCGTGCCGCCGGTGCCCAGCTGAATCACGCCGTTGGAGTCGATCGTCACGTTCGCCGCAGCCTCAGCCAGGAACCCGACCAGGAAATGAGCCATCTCCGCCCGGGTCATGGCGTCATCAGGCCTGTAGTCGCCGCCCGAGGAGATCATCCCGTTGTCGGCGAGCTGGTTGATGGCGTCGCGGGCCTCCTGCCAGACACCGTCGAGGTCGTCGAACTTGTCGCCCATGGCATCGCCCAGGTCAGCGCCGGCAACCCCGGCGGCCCGAGCGATGAACACGGCCATCTCGGCCCGGGTCACATCCTGGTTCGGCGAGTACGTCGAGCCGTCGCCGGTGCCGTTGGTGATCCCGTAGTAGGCGATGCAGTTGATGGCGTCCTTGAAGGCGTGCATATCGGACACGTCGGTGAACATCTGGTCACCGAGAGCGTCGCCCACGCAGGCACCCGTCTTGGCCTCGTGGTCGGCCGTGTCGGTGGCGGCGCCTGCCGGGCTCGCACCGACAGCGAGGAGCGATGCGACCAAGGCGCCTGCGGCGAGCACTGCCCAACCCGAGCGCCGCTTCTTCACTAGCTGGGGCATCGGCCCCTCCTTTGCTTGTGCTTGGGGCACAGGCCCCTTCGAATGGGGCATGTGCCCCTCCTTTCTATACCTGTGTTCCATCTGTGGCAAGTTCGGCCCGGACGGACATGTACGCCTCGCACATGAAGACCGTCAGGGATGCAACTTGTACCACGCTACACGCGCTGTTCAATGGCCGCACCCCCTTCGATCTCTCGTCCGGGACGTTTGAAGAACCCTACCACGATGGTGGGGCCCGTGACGGGCCATGAGTGTAGCACGGCGGGCTGTTCAACGCGGTCAATCATCCTCGATCTCATCCCAGCCTTGGCACGTAGCTGACACCACTGCCCTGGACGCCAAGAGGCGGCGCCACTTCGTCGAACACGTCTCGACATCGTACTAGTAGGTATCGCGCGGAGCAACTACCCGTCACGGGGTACAAAGTAACGCGTGGACGCATGGCATATGGGTATTTCCCTAGGCATTTCCTGCCAGCCCTTGACAACGCTCTGCAAACGCTCTTGCTGGCGCTATCCCCGGCACTACGGCCAGCCGTCGGGCGGGGCGTCCGGGAAGTCGGGCGGCGGGGGCGGGAACCACACGCCCTGGGGGCCGGCGGGCAGGTCGAGCTGGTCGAGCCAGTAGTTGCAGGCCCGCTCGGCCTCGACCAGCAGCTCCTTCTCGTCCACCAGCGTGGAGACGCCGTCGGCCACCACCAGCTGGCCGTCCACCAGCACATGGCGCACCATCGGACCATGGGTCTGATGCACCACCGCATGCAGCGGATCCAGCAGCGGGGCCTGGAGCAGCGAGCGGGCCGGGATCAGCACGATGTCGGCCGCGCAGCCCGTCGACAGCTCGCCGATCGGCACCCGGTAGCCGGCGGTGGCCGCAGTGAGGGTGTCGGCGGGGGCGGCCGCGTCGGGGAAGACCGCAGCCGCGCCCCGCCAGGTGGCCATCTGCAGCACGTCGCGTGACGACAGCACCGCAGGGTCACCAGAATGAAGAGACTGCATATGAAGCTCGGCCCGCATCTCCGAGAAGATGTCGGCCATCATGTCGACGCCCAGGGCCACGTTCACCCCGGCGGCCAGCAGGTCGGGCACCCGGGTCACGCCCTTGGCCAGCTTCATGTTGTTGGACGGGCAGTGGACGACGTGGGTGCCCCGGGCGGCCAGGAGCTCGATCTCGTCGTCGTCGAGGACCACGCAATGGGCCAGCACCGTGCGCTCGTTAAGGAAGCCGGCCCGGTCGAGGGCTTTGATGGGGGTTGTTTGGGCTTCCTGTAGCCAGGTTTCGCGCTCGGCTTGGGTTTCGGAGGCGTGGGTGTAGGTGCCGGCGCCTAGCTCCTCTGCTAGGGCGGCGCTTCGTTCGTACTCTTGGAGGGTGGCCTGGCGGATGCTGACCGGGGCCACGAACAGGCGCTCGGGGGTGGCGGTGGTGTTGGCCAGCAGGGCCCGGATGTTGTCGGCGGCCTGCTCGAACGTCTCGCACACCGGGGCGTAGGGGCGGGTCATGATGCCCCGGGCGTAGGCCCAGCGGATCCCCGACAAGTCGTAGGCGTGGACGCAGGCCTCGTCCAGGTCGGGCTCGTGGAACGTGTAGGCGTGGTCGACGACGGTGGTGACGCCGCACTTCAGGCGCTGGAGGGTGCCCAGCAGCACGGCCAACTCGTACTCCGGGGGGCCCATGCGGGCCTGGGTGGCCCACTGGACCCGCAGGAACTCGTCGAGGGGGAGGCCCTCGGCTACGGGCAGGCCGGGGCCCAGGACCTGCAGGTGGTCGTGGACGTCGGCCATGCCTGGGACCGCGATCATGTGCTTGCCGTCGATGGTGATCGGCTTGTCCCGCTCGAGCAGGTCCCTGGCGGGCGGCGGGGCCGCGGCCAGCGGGGTGGTGTCGGCGTTGTCCGGGACGATGCCCGCGATCAGGCCGTCGCGTATGTATATGTGGCAGCGCAGGGGCTCCAGGTCGCGGCCCACCAGGGCAGTGACGTTGGTGATGGCGTTCACGGTCGGGGCCAAGAACCGTATGTTCGCACCATCGGGGAGCTTGCGGGGCTTAGGCGTGATGTCGTGGATGTTCCCGAGGTCCTTGGGTTCGTCGGTGCTCACGGGAACACTCCGGTGCGGGCGAAGCCGATCAGGCCGGTGGTGTCCAGCCCGTCGAGACCCAGGGTGGCCAGCGTGCGGCCCTCGGCCCGGAAGTCCCGGCCCAGCATCGACGAGGCGCTGTCCACCAGCCCGTCCACCACCGGGGTCGGCACGCCCGTGGCCTCGCCCAGCGACGACGCCAGCACCAGCGCATAGGGCACGTCCTCCGTGACATAGCGGGTGTCGGGGCCGGCGTCGCCCGTGGGCGCATAGGACACCATCGGCTTGGACAGCTTGGAGGCCCTCACCGTGTCGAACAGGGTGGCGCCGGGCCCGAGGTCGGGAGCCAAGCCCTGGGCCACCAGGAAGTCCTGATAGCGGCGAGGCTCCTTCGAGTTGAGCGCCTGGCGGAGGGCCAGCAGTTCGTTGTCGACCGTCTCAATCACATTCACCGCCGCAGGCGTGGCGCCCTCGCCCCACAACAACATCCCGCCTGTGTGGTTCTGGAGAGTACCCGCGTTGGCGATCATCGCGGCGACGTGGTCTATGGCGTTGTAATTGGCGAGCACCGTGTTCCACACCGTGTCGGTGGCGGTGGCGTAGGGCCAGACGTCGGCGATCAGCTCGGTGGTGTGGGCGGTGTCCGCTGGGGTGGCGGGCAGGGTGGCGATCAGCACGCCGCCCAGCTTGCGGAAGGCGGTGACCGAGCCGGGACCGGTGGGGCGGGCCAGGTAGGGCAGCGTGTTGGCCTCGGCAATGACCGTCGGTGGTGGGATGGCCCGGCGGGCGACGATGGCGCCGCTGCCCTCGCCCAGGAACAGCACCGTCTGGTCGGCGGTGATTTGGGGGGCGATGGCGTCCACCCATCGGTCGTGGGCGGAGCAAGGGACGACGATGACGATGAGGTCGGCGTCGTGGATCGCCTCGGGGATGCCGGTGGCGACGGTGACCGGGTGCGTCTCGGGGTGGGGCTCGGGGCCGTGCCAGTCGTTGGTGACCGTGACGGCTCCGTTGGCCGCGACAGGCTCGAGGTTCGACCTGAAGTCGTCGAAGTCGGCCAGCGTCGTGGCGCGGCCATGGCAGGACATGTCGGCCGCCACCGCCAGGGCGCCCGGCCCGGAACCAAGAACAGCCACCTTCATCACCATTGGGTGAGCGGCTGCGCTGCTGGTCGCGCCGAAGTGGGACAGACCTTTACGCCGGCGCCGGGACGAGATCACAGCGCTGGCTCTTCTGAGCCAGCATGGGAGCGGCGTCCCTTTGAGTGGGTGGCGTCGAGTCGCTGGCCCAGATCAGACCTACCGCCTCGCCCATCCGGCGGATGATGTCGGCGATCTGCCCGTTCAGCGCGGGGGGTCCGGCGACCTCGGGGAGAAGAAAGTAGATCTCCATGTCTCCGCCGGCTGCTTGTCCCCACACCGACGGGTCTGCAATGCGGCCCTCATCGTCGAGGTGGTCTGCTATGCGGCCAACGATGTCGTGAAACTCATCGGGGGTCAGCGGCCGGGCGCCGCCGTTGTCGATGCAACTGAGTGTGCCAGTGACCGTCACCTCGGCCTGGAGGGCCTGAAGCTGCTCCGCTGCGGTCATGTACTCACCTGCCTTTGCATCGGTTGATGTCGGCACGGGCCTTCCTGAGGGCTCCCTGCGCCGAGGGAGTGGCTGAGACTGTCACAATGCACATGCATTCTGCCGGGCACAGAGCTTGGAAGTGTCTCTTCCGCTTGGTGACACGCCATCCCCGAGCCTCCGCATCCCGCAGCAGCGCCTCGTAGTCGTTGCTGGCGTGGCGTGGTCGTCGTTCACTCACCGCGTTTCGTCGGTTCGGAGGGTCAGAATAACAGTCTCAATTTCACGTTGTCTACCGGGGTCGCCCGGCAGTTCAACCGCATTCGGCGGTCGGGAGAGGGCCGTCCTCAATGTTCAGAAGGCTGCACCAGCGGCCAGCACGGCCGCGGCCCGAGCCATGGCGTCGACGGCTTCCTTATATGTAGGCGCGATATATAGGCGCGCGATCACCGTTGACCCGGTGGACGGCGAGTCGCTGGCGGCAGTGCGGAGGTCGGGGGTCGGGGCTGATCGGATACCTGACCTATTAACAGGCAATGTCATACCCTTGTGCAATAGTCTGTGCATGGTCATTTCCCAAGCTCAGAGGGCCGGAACGGCTGTGACGCAGATGCTCGCCGCAGTCGGCGACGGCAGCGTGGCAGCCGTGGACCTGCGGAGGGCCCTGGAGATGTCGAAGGCGATCGCCTCGAAGCTGGCCGCCTTCCAGGCCCGGGCTGCGGCGGTGCTGGCCGCCCGGGAGAGCCACGGCGACGGTGGTGCCGGGGTGCTGCGCCACGCCACCGGGGTGTCCCGGCGCCAGGCGGAGGGGCAGGCCCGGGCGGTGCGGGTGCTCGACGACCTGCCGGTGGTGCGGGACGCCTTGGAGGAAGGGAAGCTGTCGTTCGCCAATGCTGCCCGGCTGGCGGCCGCCGCCGAGGCCGCTGGTGCCGGTGTGGTGCAGGCCGACGCCGGGTTGTTGTCGAAGGCCGTGTCGATGTCCGATGACCAGTTCGCACGGGAGGCTCGGCGGTGGGCGGCTCGGCATCAGTCGGACCGTGGCGAGGCCGACCACGCCCGGCGCCGGGCCCGGCGGTTCCTGAAGGTGTGGGACGGCGACGACGGCATGACCCACCTGCGGGGCGAACTCGACCCCGTGACCGGTGAGAGGATCCGCAACCGGCTTGAGGCCGAAGCCCGCCGTCTGCGCCGAACCGACGACCGCAGCGAGCGCCGCACCTTCCCCCAAGCCATGGCCGACGCACTAGACGGCCTAACAGCCGTCGGCAGCGGCGCAGGCGGCGGTGACGGTCGACGTATGAACGGCGGCGGCAGAGGCAGCGCCGGAGATCGTGACGGTGCAGGCGGCGGCGGAGATCGTGACGGTGCAGGCGGCGGCGGAGATCGTGACGGTGCAGGCGGCGGCGG
>VYCM01000150.1:34612-39472 GCA_009843915.1 Acidimicrobiaceae bacterium
GAGATCGTGACGGTGCAGGCGGCGGCGGAGATCGTGACGGTGCAGGCGGCGGCGGGGGCGGCGGCGATCCGGGCGTTGGCGGCGTTCACAGGGGAAGGCCCATTGCGGACATTGCCGTGGTCTGCCACGTCGATCCCGACACCGGCGAACTCGTTGCTCAGCTGGCGACCGGGGAGCCCCTGCCCCCGAGCGTGCTCGAACTGCTCGCCTGCAACGCCTCGATCACCGGCGTGCTCTACGACACCGCCGGCACCCCGCTATGGCGAGGCACCACTAAACGCACCGCCACCGCCGCTCAGCTCAAGGCACTGATCGCTCGTGACGGCGGCTGTGTCGGCTGCGGCTGCCACCCGGCGCTGTGCCAGGCCCACCACATCAAGCCCGCCTCCCAGGGCGGTCCGACCACCATCTCCAACATGGTGCTGCTGTGCTGGAACTGCCACCACAAGGTCCACCACAATCAGTGGACGGTGGCACGCCGCCACGGACGGTTCGAGCTCCTGCCCCCGGTGCGCACCCGCCAGGCCCAAGCCCGCGCCCCCGACTCTCCAGCGGGAGGCGCTCCCGCTCGACAACCGCGACTGGTCACCTTGAGCTGATCCGCCGACCCAGCCGCGGTCCCCCGCTTCTTGACAATCCAACCCCATGGCATCAGCATCTAGGCTCCTGGTCGATGGCCACACACCACTTCGTGCTTGTGACTGAGGGCGCAGATCTCTTGGAGTGGGAGACCCTGGACGCCCTCTTTGGCGCCGGATGCGGTGACGCGACGGTGGGTCATGACACCCTCGAGTTCGACCGAGCAGCACCGACCCGCGGCGAAGCGCTGTGCTCGGCTCTGCGAGACGCCGAGTCGGTTCCGGGAGTGCGGGTGCTGCGCATCGAACTCCAAGCGGTGGACAACAGTCCCGCTGCTCTGTCTGCGCCCTGATAGGACTTCGGGAGCTTCCTCGCAGACGGGTGGGCAGAACCTCGGCTACGAGACCGAGCTAACCGGCGTTGGCAGCGCGGTGGGCTCAGGGCACCGCGGTGTACCTCGCCGCTCGGCCGGCCGGGCCCGGCCGTAGCCTCGGGGGATGGACGAAGTGGTCGTGCGGCTCGCCACGCTCGACGACGCCGAGGAGATCCGCCGCATCTACAACTACGAGGTCGAGCACACCACCCACACCTTCGACCTCGTGCCCCGCACCCTCGAGGACCAGCAGGCCTGGCTTCAGGAACGGGCCGGCGCCCTGGGCGTGCTGGTGGCCGAGCTCGGCGGGCGGGTGGTCGGCTTCTCGTCGCTCAGCGAGTACCGGCCCCGGGCCGCCTACCGGACCTCGGTGGAGTCCAGCGTCTACGTCGACGAGACCGTGCGGGGCCGGGGCGTCGGCCGGCGGCTCATGCAGGAACTGGTCGGCCTGGCCCAGGCCCGGGGCTTCCACACCATGATCGCCCGCATCGCCGGAGGCCACCAAGCGTCGGTCCAACTGCACGAGGCCGTCGGGTTCACCACCGTCGGCACCGAACAGGAGGTCGGCCGCAAGTTCGGCGGCTGGCTAGACGTCGTAGTCATGCAGCGCATGCTCGTGGCGGACGAGAATCCGCCCCGAACATGACGCCGGCAATGTGCGTGGGCCGGGGAGGATTCGAACCTCCGTAGGCTTAGCCGACGGGTTTACAGCCCGTTCCCTTTGGCCGCTCGGGCACCGACCCAGACGGGCCAGCACGATACCACTAGGAGCCCCATGCCCACCTTCGACGTAGTCAGCCGGCTCGACATGCAGGAAGTCCGCAACGCCGTGGACCAGGCGGCACGGGAGGTCAACACCCGCTACGACTTCCGCAACACCGGCACCTCGGTGGTGCTCGGCGACGGCCTCATCACCATGAACTCCTCCACCGAGGACCGGCTGGCCGCCGCCCGCATGGTGCTCGAGGAGAAGTTGGTGCGGCGCAAGGTGTCGCTCAAGGCCCTCGGCTACGGCAAGGTCCAGGAAGCCGCCGGGGCCACCGTGCGGCAGGTGGCCGCCCTGCGGGCCGGCATCTCGTCGGACCGGGCCCGGGAGTTCAACAAGTTCATCAAGGGCCTCGGCATCAAGGGCGTGCAGTCGTCCACCCAGGGCGACCAGCTGCGGGTGCAGTCCAAGAAGCGAGACGACCTCCAAGCCGTGATCGCCGCATTCAAGGAAGCCGACTTCGACGTCCCCCTCCAATACGTCAACTTCCGCGAATAGCCGGGGCTGCCGGCCGGCGGCGGTTGAAAAGATAATCTCGGACAGTTACATTACTGTCCATGATTGTTGAAGTATTGCAAGACACTCTTGAAGGCTCAGGAGCATCCACCGCCTCCGTCGCCGAACGCAACCGGGATAGCGTGACCCCCGTGGAGCACACCGAGCCCGACGAGGCCTGGTTCGACGACCCCGACGCCCACTTCACCGAAGTCAACGACTACCTGAGGCGGCTGTACCGGCGGTGCGGCAGCTGCGACGAGTTCATCGCCGCGCTCAACGGCCTCCTCCCCGACCTCAGGGAGAGGGTGGACCGGGTCAGCGCCGGATACGAGGTGGCCTTCGGCTGGCGCGACGAGGCCGACGCGACGGCCGAGCTCGGTCCGGGTCGGTGGGTGTGCTTCCGGAGCACCGCCGAGATGGTGGCGGCAGACCTCGCGAGGCTCGCGGACCCCGGCGGGCGCGACCCGAGCCGGCCACCCGACGAGGCCTGGATCGACGACCCTGACGCCCACCTCACGGAAGTCGTCGACTACATGAAGCGGCTGCACCTCCGCTGCGACACCTCCGACGAGTTCGTCGGCGCACTCAAGGGCATGTTCCCCGACCTCAGGGAGAAGGTGGACCGAAGCCTCGCCCTTCAGGCAGAGTACAGCGACCTCGACGATGACGAACTGCCGGACCCGGACGACGACATCGCCGCGGGCCGAGGCATTCTCTACCTCAGCGGCGCCGAGATGATCGCCGCAGACCTGGCCGAGGAACTGGACGACTCGATTCCGGGAGCGGGTTGACTAGCCGGTCGGGGGCAGGCGGTCGGGGGCGGACATGCCCACCTACGACTTGGAAAACCGCTTCCGCCGCGACTGGGCGCGCCTCGACAAGAATCAACAGAAGATCTTCCGGGAGGCGAGAGACCGCCTCCTCGACGACCTGAAGGAGATGGAGGCTGGACGGCGCAGCCGCTTTCGTCGGGGCCTTGGCGTCAAGGGGGTGAAGGGCTATTCGGGCGTGTTCGAGATGAGGTGGGGGCCGGACGGCCGGGCGACCTTCTCGTGGGGTGAGGAGAAGCGCCCCGGTCAGCGACACATCATGTGGCGCCGCTGCGGCGACCACGAGATCCTCAAGGACCCCTGATCGCCGGGCTGGCTGGGGTTACTCCCAGTCGCGGGACTCTAGGCGGCGGATGCGCTCGGCGGTGGGCGGGTGCGTCGAGAACATGCGGCCGAAGCCTCCCCCGCCACCGCCGCCGCGGGCCTGGGCCTTCAGCGGGTCGATGATGTAGTTCGAGGCCTGGCTGGGGTTCACGCCCGACGGGATCCGCTGCGAGTACGTCTCCAGACGCTCCAGCGCCCGGGCCAGGGGACGGCCGTCGCCGATCAGCCTCGCCGCCGACGCATCGGCCTGGAACTCGCGGCTGCGGCTTATGGCCGCCTGGATCATCGCCGCCGCGATCGGGGCCAGGATCGCCAAGGCCAGCTGGCCGAACACGTTGCCGTGACGGTCGTCGCGCCCGCCGGCGAACATCGCCCCCCACATGGCCATGTTGGCGATGAACGTCACCGCCATGCCCACCGCCGCGGCCACCGAGCCGATCAGGATGTCGCGGTTGCGGATATGGGCCAGCTCATGGGCCAGAACACCCCGGATCTCGTCCCAGCCCATGGCCTGGGTCAGTCCGGCCGTGATGCACACCGCCGCGTTGTTGGGGTTGCGTCCCGTGGCGAAGGCGTTGGGCTGCGGGTTCGGCGAGATGTACAGCTTCGGCATCGGCATCTGCGCCCTCATGCACAGGTTGACCATGATCTCGTAGTACTCGGGCATGTCGGCGGCGGTCACCTCCTGGGCCCGGGCCGAGGCGATGGCCAGCTTGTCGCTGAACCAGTAGCTGCCGCCCGCAATGGCGATGCCCAGGATCAGGCCCAGCACCAGGCCGCCCTGACCGCCGAGCGCGCCCCCGATGACTATGCACAGGCCGCCCAGCAGGGCCAGCAGCGTGAACGTCTTCGCCGCGTTGAACATCGTCCGTCACCTCCGCTTGCGCCCCAACCTACCCGCGGAAGGTAAGAGCCGGCTTGGGGCGGCCGGCACACAACTCCACGCCGCCGCACACCCCCGGCGAGAGCCTCGCAACCCGGCAACGCTCAGCGCTCCTATTGGCCGGAGTGGACGTTGATGGCGGAGGGCGCCCCCGGCTACTACAGGGTCCTGGCCCCCGAGTCGCGCTCGTAGTGACCGGAGTAGACGTAGAGGCGGACACCCCCCCCCGGCTACTTCAAGACCCTGGCCGCGTCGTCTCGCTCGTAGTAGCCGGAGTGGACGTATAGGGCGAAGATGCCCTCGGAGCGGTACATCTCGATGATCCGCTCGTCGTCGTCGATGGCCGCGGTGATCTCGAAGCCGGCGGCACGGAGGCGGCTCAGCTCATGGCGCTTGAAGTCGGCCGACGCGCCCCTTGATCCCCGGCCGTGCTCGGGGCGGAGGATAAGCAGGTCGTGGCGGACGTCGTGGGTGGCCAGCCAGCGGCGGGTGTCGTCGGCCATGTAGTGGGGGCGGGCGGTGAGGATGGCGACCGTGTGGTCGTCGGCGACCGAGGCGGCCAGGGCCAGGCCGGACTCGTACGGCGGGTCGTCGGGGGCGGCGGTGA
>VYCM01000084.1 GCA_009843915.1 Acidimicrobiaceae bacterium
TCGACGGCGTGAACGAGGTGCTGTCCGGCGAGGACCTGGCCCCGCTGTGGGGCGAAGGCGCCCTGCCGTGTGCCTGGCCGGTAACCCCCGACATGAAGAACCCGGCGCATCTGCCGGTGGCCCGCGGCACGGCCAAGTACGTGGGCGACGCCGTGGCGGTGGTCCTGGCCGACTCCCGCTACGCCGCCGCAGACGGCGCGGCCGCGGTCGTAGTCGACTACGAGCCGCTGCCCGCAGTGGTCGAGATAGAGGACGCGGTGGCCGACGGCGCGCCGCTTGTCCACGCCGACCTCGAGTCCAACGAGTGCTACACGTGGGGTCTCTGGGGCGACAACGCCCCGGCCATTGAGGCCGCCTTCGCGGAGGCCGCCCATGTGGTGAGCGAGCGCTACCTGCAGCAGCGCCTCATCCCGGCGCCGATGGAGCCCCGAGGCTGCGCGGCGGTGCCGTCGCCGGCCGGCGGCGAGCTCACGCTGTACTCCGCCACCCAGATCCCGCACATCCTCAAGGTGATGACCGCGGTCGTGCTCGGCATCCCCGAGAACAAGCTGCGGGTGGTGGCCCCGTCGGTGGGCGGCGGTTTCGGCTGCAAGCTCAACGTCTACGCCGAGGAGATCCTCTGCAGCGCCCTGGCCATGCAGCGGGGTGCGCCCGTGCGCTGGACCGAGGGCCGGGCCGAGGCCGCCGTGTCCACCATCCAGGGCCGGGGCCAGGTCCAGCACATCGAGCTGGCCGCCGACGCCGACGGCAAGGTGACCGCGGTGCGGGTGAAGCTGCTGGCCGACATGGGCGCCTACCTCCAGCTGGTCACGCCGGGCGTGCCGCTGCTGGGCGGGTTCCTGTACCACGGCTGCTACGACATCCCGAACTACATGTTCGAGTGCACGTCGGTGTTCACCAACCGGACCCCGACCGACGCCTACCGGGGAGCCGGCCGTCCCGAGGCCACCTACGCGGTGGAGCGGGCCATGGACTCGCTGGCCGTGTCGGTGGGGGTGTCGCCCGAGGAGATCAGGGCCCGCAACTTCATCGGCGCCGACGCCTTCCCGTACGAGTCGGCCGCCGGTCTGATCTTCGACAGCGGCGACTACCAGGCCGTGCTCGACAAGGCGGTCGCGCTGGCCGACGTCGACGGGCGCCGGGCCGAGCAGGCCCAGCGGCGGGCCTCGGGCTCGTCGAAGCGCATCGGCGTCGGCTTCTCCAGCTACGTGGAGATGTGCGGCCTGGCGCCCAGCCGGGTGCTGGCGTCGCTCGACTACGGCGCCGGCGGCTGGGAGGCGGCCACGGTGCGGATCTCGCCCACCTGCAAGGTGCAGGTGGTGACCGGGTCCACGCCCCACGGGCAGGGCCATGAGACCTGCTGGTCGATGATCGTGGCCGACCAGCTCGGCGTCGATCCCGACGACGTGGAGGTCCTGCACTCCGACACTGCGGTCAGCCCCACCGGCCTGGACACCTACGGGTCCCGGTCGCTGGCGGTCGGCGGCACGGCGGTCTACATGGCCACCGAGAAGGTGATCGACAAGGCCCGGGCCATCGCCGCCCACCAGCTGGAGGCCAGCGAGGACGACCTGGAGTTCTCCGGGGGCGTCTTCCGGGTGAGGGGCACGCCCGACGCCGAGGTGCCGCTGGCGGGGATCGCCTTCGCGGCGTTCACCGCCCACGACCTGCCCGACGGGATGGAGCCCAACCTGGAGGCCCACGTCACCTACGACCCGCCCAACTTCACGTTCCCCAACGGCACCCACATCGCCGTGGTGGAGATCGACACCGACACCGGGGACGTGGACCTCATCGACTACGTGGCGGTGGATGACTGCGGCGTGCAGATCAACCCGCTGGTCGTCGAGGGCCAGGTGCACGGGGGCATCCTGCAGGGTGCAGCCCAGGCGCTGTACGAGGACGCCGTCTACAACTCCGACGGCCAGCTCGTGTCGGCCAATCTGGGCGACTACCTGGTGCCGTCGGCCGCGGAGGCGCCCCGCTTCCGGCTCGACAGCCACACCACACCCAGCCCCACCAACCCGATGGGGGTCAAGGGCGTGGGCGAGGCCGGCACCATTGCGGCTGCCCCCGCGGTGATCAACGCCGTGGTGGACGCGCTGCGAGACCTTGGCGTGACCGATGTCGATATGCCGGCGTCGCCCCAGACCGTTTGGAGAGCCATCGCCGATGCCCAAGGAGGTGCGTCGTGATTCCCGCCGCTTTCGACTACGAAGTCGCCGAGTCCGCCGACCACGCGATCTCGCTGCTGGGCGAGCGCGGCGACGACGCCAAGCTGCTGGCCGGGGGTCACAGCCTGATACCGATGATGCGGTACCGGCTGGCCACGCCCAGCGTGCTGGTCGACGTGGGCCGTCTCGACGAGCTGCGGTACATCCGCACCGGCAACGGCACGGTGTCCATCGGGGCGCTCACCCGCCACAGCGAGCTCGAGCACTCGGCCGCGCTGGCCGAGGCCTGCCCGATGCTGGCTTCGGTGGCCGCGCTGGTGGGTGACCCCGCCGTGCGCCATCGGGGCACGCTGGGCGGCACCATCGCCCATGCCGATCCGGCGTCGGATCTGCCCGCGGCCGTGCTGGCCCTGGGCGGCACCATCGTGGCCCAGGGATCGGGCGGGTCGCGTGAGATCGCGGCCACCGACTTCTTCACCGGGTACTTCGAGTCGGTGCTGGCCGACGACGAGATGATCATCGAGGTGAGGGTTCCGTCCGGCAGCGGCGGCTGGAACTACCAGAAGTTCAACCGCCGGGCCCAGGACTGGGCCATCGTCGGGGTGGCCGTGGCCGGCGGCGGCTCCGGCGTCAGCCTGGTCAACATGGGCTCCACGCCCATCCGGGCCTCCGGCGTGGAGGCCGCGCTGGCCGGCGGGGCATCTGCCGCGGACGCAGCTGCGGTGGCCGCCGACGGACTCGAGCCCCCCGACGACCTCAACGCCGACGCCGAGTACCGCAGCCACCTGGCCAGGGTGCTCACCGAGCGGGCCCTGAACGCCGCCGGAGTCGCGTAGGCGCCAACTGAACTGACGTCTAGTCGGTCGAGCCAGGCCCGGCCGGCGAGTCCTGTCACGGGCGCGCCCTGACGGCGCGAGCGCCGCCAGTGCTTACCCCCGTGCCACCCCCGGCCTCACGCTTAGGTCTCGCCACATGCTGGCTTTGTGGTCGGGCGGGTCGCGGGCAACACTGGCGGCATGTCTCGACTTCCTTCGGCCGTCACCCGCACGTCTGTTTCGGGGATGGTGTCGACCGTCGACCACCTGGCCACCGGCATCGGGGTGGACCTGCTCCGCCGGGGCGGGTCCGCGGCTGACGCTGCCGTCGGTGCGAACGCAGTGCTGGCGGTGACCTCGCCCCACATGTGCGGGCCCGGCGGTGACGTGTGGGCGTTGGTGCACGATGGGGGCAGCGGCCCGCCTGCTGCGCTCGACGCCGCTGGGTTCGCCGGTTCGGGCGCTGAACCCGACCGGCTGAGGGCTCAGGGGCGCGACGAGATGCCGCTGCACGGCGACGTGGCTTCGGTCACGGTGCCCGGCGCGGTGGACGGCTGGCTGGCCCTGCACGACCGCTACGGGCGGCTGCCGCTGGCCGACGTGCTGGCCGAGGCCATCCGGATCGCCGACGGCGGTTTCGCGGCCTCGCCGCTTCTGGCCGAGCGGGCCGGTGAGGTCGCCGGGGTGGACGGCAATACCGACATCCCGGCCGGTCTGCGGGCCGGCGCCGTGGTGCGGCGGCCGGGAACTGCTCGGGCGTTCAGGGCCGTCATCGAGCGCGGTCGTGACGGCTACTACGGAGGCGAGTTCGGTGAGGGCCTGATCGCGCTGGGCGCAGGGGAGTACAGCGAGGACGACCTGGCCCGACCCATCGCCCGCTGGGTGGAGCCGGTGCGGGCCGAGGCATTCGGTCACGTTCTGTGGACGGTGCCGCCCACATCGCAGGGCTATCTGACCCTGGCGGGCGCATGGATAGCCGACGGCCTCGACCTGGGCGACTCCGACAGCGGGCTCTGGGCGCACCTGCTGATCGAGGCTGCCTCGCAAGCGGCCCACGACCGGGTCCGGGTGCTGTACGACGGCACCGACGGCCAGGCACTGGTCAATCCGGCCCGGCTCGGCCCCCGGCGCGACGCCATCGACCCCGACCGGGCCGGCAACGTGACCGCGCCAGCGGCGATGGGCGACACTACGTACCTGTGCACGGTGGACGGCGACGGCATGGGCGTGTCGCTCATCAACTCCAACGCCAACGGCTTCGGCTCCCTGCTTGTGGCCGGCAGCACCGGGATCTTCCTTCACGATCGAGGTCTCGGCTTCAACCTGGTTCCCGGCCATCCGGCCGAGTACCGACCGGGCCGCCGACCGCCCCACACCCTGTCTCCGGCGCTGGTCACCAACACCGACGGCTCCCTGCGCCAGGTAATCGGCACAATGGGTGGCGACTCTCAGCCCCAGATCTTGCTTCAGTTGCTGGCCCGCACCCTGGGACTGGGCCAATCACCGGGAGCGGCCATCCGGGCCCCCCGCTGGGTGCTCGGCCCCGACGATTCCGACGCCGGCTTCGCCACCTGGGTCCCCGGCCAAGGCCGTCGGGTGCTAATCGAGGACGCCGGCACCGGCTGGCACGAGTCCCTCGCCGCCCGCGGCCACACCACGGCTCTGCGCGAGGACACGCCCCACTCCTTCGGCCACGCCCACCTGATAGAGGTCACCGACCATGGCACCCTCGCCGGAGCGGCCGACCCCAGAGCAGCAATAGGAGTAGCCGCCGGCCTCTAGCAGTGTGCCCTAGGCCGGAATGTCGCTCGGTCACTGGCATTCCCCAGCGCGCCAACTGAGGCCGACATACTGGCCTCGTGAGCGGCGGCGAGATATTGGACAACACCTCGACCCGGGTCAACGTGTCGAGTGGGGGGCCGTTGGAGGCGACCGTCGGGTACTCGCGGGCGGTTCGGGTTGGGGATCATGTGGTCGTGGCCGGGACTACCACACTGCACCCCGGTGGGGTTGATCATCCCGGCGACTGCTACCGGCAGGCCCAGGCAGTTCTGCGGATCATTGGGGATGCGCTACACGAAGCGGGGGCATCCCTCAGCGATGTCGTGCGGACGCGGGCGTTCCTCACCGACATGTCGAAGGCCGAGGAATACGGGCGGGCCCACGGCGAGGTCTTCGGCGACATCCGTCCTGTGGCCACGCTGGTGGAGGTCTCGGCGCTGGTGCATCCCGACCTCGTGGTCGAGATCGAGGTCGATGCCATCATCTCGCCCAGTCCCGCCTGATAGACGGGCTCGGGGAGTGGCCCCGCGAGCGCCGGTAGGGTTTTCGGCGATGCGCGGTGTGATCTCGGCAGCGGGTTATGTGCCGTATCGCAGGCTCGACCGGTCCGAGATCGCTGACTTCTTCGGCTCGGGCGGCGGCACGGGTACCCGGGCGGTGGCGTCCTACGACGAGGACACCACCACCATGGGCCAGGCCGCAGCCGATCTGGCCCTCCGATCCACTTCGGTCGAGCCGGAGGCCCTCTGGTTCGCCACGTCGGCCCCCGCCTACCTGGAGAAGACCAACGCGGCCGCCATCCATGCCGCGCTGCGGCTCGATCCGGCCGTGTCAGCCCTCGACTTCGGGGGCGCGGTTCGATCCGGCATCGGCGCGCTGCGCGCCGCGCTCGCTGGGAGCGGTCGGACGCTGGTGGTCTCAGCCGACGCCCGTGACGGCCTGCCCGCCGGCGCCGACGAAGCCTCTGCCGGCGACGGCGCCGCCGCCGTGCTGGTAGGCGACAACTCCGATGGGCCGGTGCTGGCCGAGTACCTCGGCGGGGCATCCCGCACGCTCGAGGTCACCGAGCGTTGGCGGATCCCCGGCGGGGCGCGCTCGCGCACGTGGGAGGAGCGCTTCGGCGCCCACGTCTTGGGTCCGGCCGCGGCCGAGGCGTGGCAGGTCGCCCTGGCCGGCAGCGGTGTGGACGGCACAGCCGGCATCGACCGCCTCGCGGTCACCGGTCTCAACAGCCGGGCGGTCGCCATCGCCCTCAAGGCCATCGGCGCCAAGGCCGACAGCCTCGTGGATCCCCTCATCAACACGGTCGGCAACACAGCCACCGCCCATCCGGCACTCCTGCTGTGTTCCGCCCTCGAGCACGCTGCCCCCGGAGAGACCATCGCAGTAGTGGCGCTGGCCGACGGTGTGGAGGCGATCGTCCTGCGAGCCACTGAGGCCATAACAGACAACCGTCCGGTCGCACCGATTGCGGAACAGATCGCGCAGGGCGGATCCCTCTCCTACGGCCGATTCCTGGCTTGGCGCAACA
>VYCM01000093.1 GCA_009843915.1 Acidimicrobiaceae bacterium
GGGTGACCAAGCCGTCCATGCCGCTGCCGTCGCGGAAGCTCACATGGTCGGCGGTAAAGGCATGGTCGATGCCCACATCGGCGATCCGGCCCAGCAGCCGGCGCTGCTCATCCGGCGGGAGGCTCCACAGCCCCCACGGGACGCTCACGCCGACGGCGACCACGTCAACGCCCCACTACAGGGTGGCCGTGTCGGTGTCGAGGCCCAGGCGCATGCGCCCCGCCGTCTCCATCGTCCTCGGGGCCACCATGGCGTGCTGAGCGGCCACCGCCGTGTCCCGGAAGCAGCGCTGGATCGGGCTCGTGCGATAGACAGCGGCGCCGCCTGCGGTCCGGAACATGGACGCGGCCACATCGGCCGCCGTCTGGGTGGCGTGCGTCGCCCCCAGCCGGATCCGGCGCCGCTGACCGACCGTCGAAGGCCGCCCCGCCAGCGCGCCCTGGAAGGTGTCATCGGTCGCGTCGAGCAACAGCGTCCATGCCGCAGCCAGTCTCGCCTCAGCCTCCGCGACCTCGGCTTGGGCCCCGGCCCGCTCGGCCAGAGTCCGGGAACTGCCCTGAGGCCTCTTCCCGCCGGCCAACTCCACCAGCTCATCGATCGAGCGGCGGGCGATGCCCACCGCGGCAGCTGCCACGCCGCTGGCCAGCAGCCCGTAGAACGAGAACCGCGACCAGACGTTGTCCCGCACCGGCCCCGCGCCGATCTGCACCCAGCGTCCCTCCGGCACGAACACATCGCGGGCCTCGAAATCGACCGAGCCGGTGCCGGCCAGACCGGCCACGTCCCACGTGTCGATGAACTCGATGTCACCGGGGTCCATGAACACGAAGGGCGCGGCCAGACCGTCTCCCCGCGGCTCCGGATGCCCGTCCGCTCCGACCACCAGGCAGCCGCCCCCGATGGTGGTGCAGTGCTTGGTACCCGAGCCCCACTGCCAGCGCCCCGACACCCGCAGGCCCCCGTCGACAGGAACGGCCCTGCCCCTGGGCATCACGAACCCTCCCCCGATCGAGTCAGGATCACCGAACAGGCCCCCGGCATGGGGATCGGGCAGGTACGAAGCCAGCAGCGATGTCGTGGAGGCGATGGCCACGCACCAGCCGACCGAACCGTCGTGGTAGGCGAACTCCTCGAAGACCTCCAAGCTCTCGACGGCCGTCACCCCCGGCCCGCCCAAGTCGTCGGGCACGCACAGGCGGAAAGCCCCGGTCGGCCGGATCGCATCGACCAGGTCCATGGGCAGCGTCCCCGCCGCCTCGATCTCCGCCGAGCGGGCCTGCACCTGTGGGCCGAGCTGCCGTGCCGCGGCCAGAACCGCATTCGTCACAGGCGATAATCTACGACAGAGCCGGCAACCGGCCCTCAATCCCCGTCAATCCCTGCCGCGGCCCCACGCCGAAAGAGTTCGGGCTCCTCGGCCATCCAACGATCATCGGCCACCCAACGAGCTTCAGGAGCGGAACGAGGCGACTGACATGAACGTGGGGATCATCGGCGCGACCGGCTACGTCGGCGGGCGGCTCGCGCCGGCCCTGCTCGCCGCCGGCCACCGAGTCCGCTGCCTGGCCCGCACCCCCAGCCGGCTCGACGGCGTGCCGTGGAGGGCCGGCGTCGAGGTTGTGAAGGCCGACGTTCTCGACGGGGCGTCGCTGTCCCGGGCCTTCGAGGGACTCGATGCCGTCTACTACCTCGTCCACGCCATGGGCCACACCGAGGACTTCGAGCGAGTCGACCGCACCGGCGCCCAGAACACCCGCACGGCGGCCGAGGAGGCCGGAGTGGGTCGTCTCGTGTACCTCGGCGGCCTCGGCGTCGACGACCCGCGGGACCTGTCTCATCACCTGGCCAGCCGGCACGAAGTGGGCCGGATCCTCGGCTCGGGGACGGTGCCGCTGACCGAGCTGCGGGCCGCGGTGATCATCGGCTCGGGAAGCGCCTCCTTCGAGATGCTGCGACACCTGGTGGAGGTGCTGCCGGTGATGGTCTGCCCCCGGTGGGTGACCCGCACCCGCTGCCAGCCCATCGCCATCGCCGACGTGCTGCACTGCCTGGTGGCCGCGCTCGACTCGCCGGCCGCGGGCAGCCGGCGCATCGAGATCGGCGGACCCGACATCCTCACCTACGAGGAGATGATGCGGCGCTACGCGGCGGTGGCCGGGCTCCGGAGCCGCCTGATCGTTGGAGTGCCCGTGCTGACCCCGCGCCTGTCGTCGCACTGGCTGAACCTGGTCACGCCCCTCCCCATCGGACTGGCCCGACCCCTCGTCGACAGCCTCCGCAACGATGTCGTGGTATCGGATCCCTCACCGCTGGCCGCCCTGTTGGGCTCCTACCGACCGACTCCCTTCGACGATGCGCTGCGTCGCGCCCTGTCGCACGTCCAAGACCTCGACGTCTCGACCAGTTGGATCGACAGCGCCCCTGGCGGAACTGCCGCCTCGCCCATGCCCCAGGATCCCGACTGGGCCGGAGGCACCGTGCTCGCCGACGTCAGAACGATGCGCACCTCCGCCTCCCCAGAGGCGGTGTTCGCGGCGGTGTCCGGCGTCGGCGGCGCCCGCGGCTGGTACTTCGCCAACTGGCTGTGGGCGGCCCGGGGGTGGATCGACAAGCTCCTCGGCGGGGTCGGGATGCGGCGGGGCCGGCGCCACCCCGACGAGCTGCGGGTCGGCGACGCCCTCGACTTCTTCCGGGTGGAGGTGTGCGATCCGCCGCGGCTGCTGCGCCTGCGGGCCGAGATGAAGCTGCCCGGCCAGGCCTGGCTTGAATGGCGGGTGCAGGCAGGAGAAGGCGGTGCCGCCGTGCTGGAGCAGAGCGCTCGCTTCCATCCCCGCGGCGTCGCCGGACGCCTCTACTGGTGGCTGCTGTGGCTGCCCCACGCCATCATCTGGCGAAGGCTGCTCGCGGGCCTGGTCCAAGCTGCGCAGGAGCGGTCGAGGGAGCCGTCGAAGGAGCGGCAACCGCCGGTGCCCACCGGGCCCTGACGGGTCATCCAGTCCGTGCAGCCGATGTGCGAACATCGTTGGCGTGCTCATCCGGGCCCTGCAGTTCGTGTCGGGCGAGTGCGCCGACGAAGTAGCGCCGACTCACGGCCTGCCCCAATCGGGCTGGATGTGGATCGACATCACCGCCGGGCCCGACGACATCGACGACCTGGCCGATCTCGCCGAGCAGCTCGGACTGGACACTCTCGCGGTGCGAGACACCGTTGAGGACATCGACCTTCCCAAGGTGGACGACTTCGGAACGTTCATGCTGGTGGTGCTGCACGCGCTGAGCGAGGACCGGATCGAGACCTACGAGCTCGACTGCTTCCTGTCCGAGCGCCGGCTCGTCACCATCCACGAGCAGCGCTCGCCGTCGGTCGACGTGCTCTGGGACGGCGTCCTGTCCCGTCCCGAACTGGCCAGTGGCGGCCCCGACGAGGCGCTGGCGCGACTGGCCGACGTAGCCACCCGCCGGCTCGTGTGCGTGCTGGACGTGTTCGAAGACCGCAACGATGAGCTCATCGAGCGGGCCCTCACCGCCGACGCCGACTTCCTGATGGAGATCACCGCGGTGCGGGCCGATCTGGCCGAGCTGCGCCGGGCCGTGCATCCCCAGCGGGAAGCGCTCGACATCCTGCGGCATTCCATCTCGTCGCTGATCTCTGACGGGGGTCGCCGCCGGTTCTCCGACGTGTTCGACACCGCCTCCCGGGCCGCCCAGGGCGTCGACGGCGCCCGCACCGCCCTGGCCGAGACCCTCGACGCCTACCGGGGGGCCGAGGCCCGCCAGGCGACCGAGGTCACCAAGGTCCTCACCGTGTACGCGGCCATCATGCTGCCGCTGTCGCTGGTGGCGGGGTTCTTCGGCATGAACTTCGTCGACCTGCCGCTGCTGGCCAGCCCGGCAGGATGGCTCATCGTCACCGGGTTCATGGCCTTCATCGCCATCCTGTCGCTGGGCGTGTTCGTGTCGCTGGGATGGACGCGTCGAACGTCGGGCCGCAGCGCGGGCGCGATCCTCGGCCGCGGCCTCGTCGAGGCCGCCCGGACTCCGGCACAGCTGGTCGGGGCGGTGTTCGAGATCTCGACGATGCCGATGCGCTCGGTGGCCGGGTCCGTCACCGGGGCCCTCCGAACAAAGCCCACCGAGTCAAGCGACGAGTAGCGCCGCTGCTGGAGCCCTAACCGCCCTCAGCGCCCTTCGATCCCGACGTGACCGCGATCCACGACAGGGCGGCGGCCGGCAGGAAGAAGAGCCCGATGGACGCGGCCCCCAGCAGGGTCAGGGCGGACAGGACCACGGCCACGGCGATCGCCACGGCCCGCCTGGGAAACACCACCGGCACGGCCGCCAGGAGCACCGGTATCGCCAGAATCGCCACCGCGCCGATCCCCTCGTGCTCGATCAGCGACTCGCGGCCGGTAGTGCAGACGTCAGGACCGCCGTCGACCGACTCGCACGACGCGGTCGCATAGATAGGCGCGAGTGTCAGCACCGCACTAGTGGCAAACACAGACAGGAGAGTGAACCGACTCCACCGCCGCGCCGACCCAGCCATACAAGCGTGACCCTACCGACCCGACCGCACGCCCTATCAGGTACTTGCTCGCACCGCGTCAACAATGAGCGAATGCTGCTGCTCCGCGGCTTGGCGCTGCCTGTCCAAGTCGTTCAGCACCCCTTCGTCTCTCATCCGGACGAAGGCCGGGTTCCCGGCTGCCGCCTTGCGGTCCACGCTGCGGCGAATGCCGGCGATGACGTCGACGACCCGGTCGGCCAAATGCCGGGCTTGGGACGCGTCCAACCGGTAGCCGCCCACCAGTGCGGCGATGCGCTCCGAGCGGTTCGGCGGCGCCGGCCAGTCCCGCACCAACGGGTCGCCGTCGGCGCAAACCGGGCCGAACTGCCACACCGCGTGCGCGAGATCCCATATCGGTTCGGACACGAAGATGCCGTCCCAGTCGATGAAGGCCACGGCTCGTCCGTCCCTGAACACGGTGTTGCGAGGAGCGACGTCCCCGTGGCACACGATCTGCCCCTCGGCGACCGACTGAGGCCCCTCCTCGTAGCCGGCGTCGGGCGTGAAGCCCTGCGCGCAGCCGTGGTAGGCCCGCAGCAGCTCGCCCACGGTTCCCAACGCGTCCAAGTCGAGCTTCCACGCTTTCGAGTCAGTCGGGACCCAGCCCTCGATCCAGGTCAGCACAACACCGCCGTCGGGCCCGGAGCCCACCACACGCGGCGCCTCACCGAAACCGGACTGCTCCAAGTGCATGAGCAGTTGCCGCATCGACTCGCTGTTCGCCGTAGCCGGACGGTGCACAGTGTTTCCGACCCGGACAAACTCGGTCACTCGTCCAGCGAGCGTCTCCCCCTCGCCGGCTTCACATTCATCAACTGCCACGCCGCCGAGCGTAACCGCCTGCGGTGGACGAGAGGGTGCGGGTATTACCTGGTTATACTTAGGGCTGTGAAGGTCGCAGTCTCCATTCCCGACGCTGTGTTCGATGCTGCTGAGGAGCTCGCCGCTCGTCGCCAGTGCTCACGGTCGAGCCTCTACGCGCAGGCTTTGGAGCGTCTGCTGGCTGCGGAGGACAGAGACGAAGTGACCGCCCGTCTCGACGCGGTGTACGCCGAAGAGCCGTCCGAGCTAGACCCGGCCTTGCGGGCCGCCCAGGATCGGGCGCTGGCCGAGACCTGGTGATCCGCCGCGGCGACATTCGCTGGGCCAGCCTGCGCGAGCCCATCGGATCGGAACCTGGGCACAGACGGCCCGTGCTGGTTGTGTCCAGCGACCGGTTCAACCGCAGCCGGATCGCGACCGTGCTCGCTGTCGCGATCACATCCAACCTGCGCCTCGCTGACGCGCCCGGCAACGTCGAGCTGGCGGCCGAAGAGTCGGGACTCGATCGCGACTCGGTAGTCAACGTCTCTCAGATCATCACCATCGACAAGTCCGCACTGTCGGACTGGGCCGGCACCGTCGAGCCCGCAACCATGCGGCGAATCGAGGCCGGTTTGTCCCTAGCCCTCGATTTGTCTGCGACAGACTGACACGCCGGATCCAACGCTCCGGGCTCTCAAGGGGCGCCCCAGGCGCCTCCGCCGGGGGTTAGGACTCGCAGGCGGTCGCCGGCCTGGACTTCGAGGGTGACCTTGC
>VYCM01000054.1 GCA_009843915.1 Acidimicrobiaceae bacterium
CCACGCCGTCCGGGCCGCCGGCCCAGTCCAGCGTCCGCAAACTGCCGCCGTCCATCGGCTGTCGAGGCTAGTTCTCGGCGTCCAAGCCGCAGGAACTGGCAGCCCAACACACCCATACAGGCACATTCCGCTGCCAAATCACCGGCGCGGCCCACAGCCTCCGGAATTGGCAGCGATATGCACCGTATGGGGCGCATTCTGCGGCCAAATCACCGGCGCGGCCCACAGCCTCTGAAATTGGCAGCGATATGCACCGTATGGGGCGCATTCTGCGGCCAAATCGCTCTCACAGGGATCCGGGCGAGCGGTTCTCTAGGGTTGGGCTTGATGGACCGGTACTTGTGCGACGTGCTCGTCACCATGGACGGGCCGGCCGGCGCCGTGCCCGCACCGATCACCGGAGGCGCGGTCGACGTGGGCGACGACGGTCGGATCGCCTGGTGCGGCCCCGCCGCCGACGCCCCCGACCCGGCCCCCGACACCGCCGTGCACCGGACCGGCATCCTCATGCCGAGCCTCATCAACGCCCACTGCCACACGCCGATGGTACTGCTGCGGGGCGCGGGCGAGGGGCTGCCGGTGGACCGCTGGCTGCACGAGGTGATGTGGCCCCGGGAGTCGAAGCTCACCGGTGGCGACGTGCGGGCCGGGATGCGGCTGGGAGCGGCCGAACTGCTGGCCAACGGGATCACCACATCGGTCGAGATGTACTTCAGCGGCCAGGCCATGGCCGAGGGCGCCACCGACGCCGGGCTGCGCTGCCTGGTGACCCCCGGCGTGATCGAGGACCCCGACTTCACCCTGACCGGGCCGTGGCCCGAGCAGCTCGACGAGATGGTGGCCCTGCGGAACCGCTGGGCCACCAGCGACCTGATCGAGGTGGGGATGGCGGCCCACGCCGCCTACTCGGTGTCGGCGCCGTGCCTTACCGCCATCGCCGAGCGGGTCGCCGGCACCGGGATGCCGGTGCACATCCACCTGGCCGAGCAGCAGTGGGAGGACGCCGCCGTGCGGGAGCGCACCGGCGGGCTGGCCGCGCCCGAGTACCTGGAGTCGCTCGGCCTGCTCGACGGCGACGTGATCGCGGCCCACGGCGTATGGCTGACTCCCGACGACATCGACGTGCTGGCCCGCAACGACACCGCAGTCGTGCACTGCCCGTGCTCCAACGCCAAGCACGCCTCCGGGGTGGCGCCGGTGACCGAGATGCAGGCGGCCGGGCTGCGACTGGCGATAGGGACCGACGGGCCGGCGTCGCACCACCGCCTCGACCTGTTCGAGGAAATGCGCACCGCCATCCGCACGGCCCGCATCCGCTCGGGAGACGCCCAGACCTTCGGGCCGGCCGAGGCGCTGCGGATGACGACCGCAGGAGCGGCCGAGGTGATCGGCCAGGGAGACGAGTTGGGCCGGCTGGCGCCGGGGTGCTGGGCCGACATGATGGCGCTGTCGGCGTCGGAGCCCGCGCTGCACCCGGTGCTCGAGGCCGAGGACGACCCGCTGTCGCGGATCGTGTGGTCGGGCTCGCCGGACGCCGTCAGCGCAGTGTGGGTGGCCGGCCGCAAGGTCGTGGACCACGGCCGGGTGCTGACCCTGGACGTGGACGAAGCGGTAGCCGAAGCCGAAACCCGGGCCCGGAGGCTCGCAGGAGCCCGGCCATGAAGACCGACCCGAGAACAGCGGCCGAGACCGAAACCCGGGCCCGGAGGCTCGCAGGACCCCGGCCATGAACGCCGACGACGGGGCCGTGCTGCTGCGGCCGGAGCCGCTGGAGCTCGAAGGCGGGAGGCCGGCGCAGTGAACGCCGACGAGGTGATCGAGCTGCTGGGGCTGGAACCCTTGGAGGACGAGGGCGGGATGCTGGCGCTCACCTGGCGGGACGAGAAGTCGTCGGCCATCTACTACTTGATGAGGCCGGGCGACTTCTCCGCGCTGCACCGGCTCGCCGGACCGGAGCTGTGGCACCACTACGCAGGTGCGCCCGTCGAGATGCTGCTGCTTGAGCCGGGCGGCACCGTGAGGCGGCCCATGCTGGGCGACGACCTGGCGAGCGGCCAGCAGCCGATGGTGGCCGTGCCTGCCGGGGTCTGGATGGCGGCGAACACCACCGGCGACTGGTCGCTGACCGGCGCCACCCTGGCCCCGCCGTACGACCCGGACGGCTTCGAGTTGGGCGACCGTCACGAACTGACCGAGGCCTACCCCTCAGCGGCCGCCGACATCGCCCGCTTCACCCGCAGCACACCATGACCGCCGTGCCAGCACCCGACGAGCCGACCCAGATCGGGAGAGCCAGCCAGACCGGGATGTTGCGGTGACCGATCTGGCGACGCCTAGCGAGATGGTCCGGCTGGACGGGCGGGCGATCGTGGTCACCGGCTCGGGAGGTTCGATCGGCGGTGGGATCGCCCGGCGGCTGGTGGCCGCGGGGGCGACCGTGGTGGCCCACACCCGCTCCTCGCCGATCGACCATCTCCGAGACGCCGGCGGCGAGCCGGTGGCGTCGGTGACGGCCGACCTCACCGACCCGGACGCGGCGGAGCGGGTGGTCCAGGCCGCGCTGGCCGCCGCCGGGCGCATCGACGGGCTGGTCAACAACGCCGGCATCCAGCCGGTCGTCCACTTCACCGAGATGACCGACGACCAGTGGACCGAGATGATCGACACCAACCTCACCGCCGTCCACCGGCTGACCGCGGCCGCAGCCGAGGC
The DNA here is from genome assembly GCA_009843915.1 of Acidimicrobiaceae bacterium. Lineage (GTDB taxonomy): Bacteria > Actinomycetota > Acidimicrobiia > Acidimicrobiales > Aldehydirespiratoraceae > Aldehydirespirator. The sequence continues at coordinate 2,713 of VYCM01000054.1, forward strand.
CATGCGGGCCCAGGGCACGGGCGGGTCGATCATCCACATGGCGTCCATCGAGGGACGCCAGCCCACCGACTTCCACGGCCACTACGCCACCGCCAAGGCCGGCCTGCTGATGCACGCCCGGGCCGCGGCCGGCGCCCTCGGACCCAACGGCATCAGGGTCAACAGCGTGTCGCCCGGCCTGATCGACCGTCCCGGCCTGGCCGACGACTGGCCCGACGGCGTGGACCGATGGCACGCAGCCGCACCGCTGGGCCGGATGGGCACCCCCGAGGACATCGGCGACGCCTGCGTGTTCCTGTGCTCCGACCTGGCCCGCTGGATAACCGGCGCCGACTTGGTAGTAGACGGCGGCGTCCTAACCCGCCCCACCTGGTGACCCCGAACCGACGACGGGCTGCAATGCTGTACCGGCTCCCAAAGCAGCACGGGTCGGCGAGTCCCGGCCATACAAGCAGGAGGGTGTCGTGACTGATCTGTATGAGCGGCTGCAGGGGACGGCCCGGGTGCTGGCCGAGCGGACCGGGTGCGAGCGGCACGACGTTTGTGTGGTGCTGGGGTCGGGGCTGGGCGGCTACCCCGACCGGATCAGCGACAAGGTGGCGGTGTCGTACCGGGACCTGCCCGGGTTCCCCATCCCCACCGCCATCGGGCATGCCGGCACCGCCTACTCGGTGCAGATGGGCGGCAACCGGGTGCTGCTGCTGTCGGGGCGGGCCCACGCCTACGAGGGCCACGACCCCGAGGCCATCACGTTCGCGGTGCGGACCGCCATCACGGCCGGATGCCGGGTGGTGGTGCTCACCAACGCGGCCGGCGCCTGCGGCGAGGGCATGGCCGCCGGCGACCTGGCCGTCATCACCGACCACGTGAACCTGGCCGGGATCAGCGCACTGGCCGGCCCCAACGACGAGCGCATCGGCCCCCGCTTCACCGACATGACCGACGTGTACACGCCCGAGCTCCAGGCCAAGGCCCACGCGGCCGCGGCCCGGCTGGGGCAGACGCTGCGGGAGGGCGTGTACTTCTGGTTCCACGGCCCGATGTTCGAGACCCCGGCCGAGATCCGTTTGGCCCAGGCGCTGGGCGGTTCGATGGTGGGCATGTCGACCGTGCCCGAGGCCACCGCCGCCCGCCACATGGGCGCCCAGGTGCTGGGCATCTCGCTGTGCACCAACCTGGCGGCCGGCATCTCCGACCAGCCCCTGTCGCACACCGAGGTCATCGAGACCGCAGCCGCCGCCTCCGAACGCTTCAGCGCCCTCTTCGACGAGCTACTGCCGACGCTGTAACCGGCTGTCCCGCAGCCGTCCACCCGGCAGCCGTCCACCCGGCAGCCGTCCACCGGGCAGCCGTCCAACCATTTTCTCGGGTTGGTTTTGGGGACTGGATGCGCAAAACCAACCCGAGATTCTCGCGGCGGGTCGCCGTCAGCCGGGGCTGGTGTGCAGACGGTCGCGCCGAACCACGGCCAAATCGGCCCGCTTACCCGCTTCGAGACTACCAAATCTCCCGCTCCAGGCTTGCGGGAGAGGGGCGGGCCGGCTAAGGGCCGAACTCCCCGGCCGGTGCGTCAGCCTGTCCCTCGGAGTTCCGCCCCCAACAAGCGACCGTGCCTTCGACCCGCAGCCCGCAAGTGTGATCAACTCCGGCGGCCACCGAGAGGAACTGGCCAGCCGGGACGTCCAGCTTCCCGGCTCTCACGAAGCGCTCGGACGCAAGGTCATAGGAGTCGTTCGAACCCCAGCACGTGAGCCTCTGGTCGGTGCGGAGACCACACATGTGATTGTTGCCGGCGGATACAGACACGAACTGGTCGTCCGGGACCTGTAGGACTCCGCCGTTGTCGAAGCCCCAGCAGGAGACCGTGTGGTCGACCCGCACCCCGCACGTATAGATGCTGCCCGCGGCCACCGCCAGGAACTGGCCCTCGGGCGCATCGGTCTGTCCCTTGTCGCCCAAGCCCCAGCAAACGATGGTCTGGTCGGTGCGCAGACCGCACGAGTGGCCGCCGCCGGCAGACACGGCCCGGAACTGGCCCTCCGGCACGTCCTGCTCCCCGAACTGGGTCGATCCCCAGCAGACGACGGTCAGGTCGGGACGCAGACCGCACGAGTGGCCAAGGCCGGCAGACACTGCCACGAACTGGCCCGGCGGCGGATCGGACTCCCCAGAATGGTCCACTCCCCAGCAGGCGATGGTCAGGTCGGGACGCAGACCACACGTGTGCAAGGCGCCGGCAGAGACCGAGAGGAACTGCCCCTCCGGCACATCCAGGTTGCCGGCGTAGTCCCAGCCGGAGTTGTCGGCTTCGTCGAAGAAGAGGAACTCGTTGGATCCCCAGCATGTGACGGTTCCGTCGGCCCGAACCCCGCAAGAGTGCCATTCGCCCGCCGACACGATCACGCGCTCCGAGGGTGGCGGCGGTTCCGACTCGGGGAGCGTTGTCGTCGCAGGCGGTGCCGTGGTCGTCGGTGCCTCCGTCTCGGGCTCTGCCGGCTCGGGAGCGGCCGTCGTGGACGGCGGAGTGGCTTCCCGGGTCGTGGTTGCGGGCGCTTGGGATTCGGCGTCCGTGCTGGCGAGCGTCGCTTCGTCACCGCCACAAGCAGCGGCCAACAACGTCGCCGCAGCCAATGCTGCCGATACCCATCGAATCTTGGGCGTATTCATTCAGTCCCGCTTCCGACTCGGACTGAGCCCGCACGCGAGACGCTACGCCGTGCCACGGTTGAGCGCACGAGGAATGGGCCGGCCAACCGACGGGCGTTCGCCATGCAGCAGCACCTATCGCAAGGGGTAACGTCTGCCGCGTGAGCGAGGGGGGTCCGTACGAGCGGCGGTGCGGGGAGTATGTGATCTCCGACGACCCGGCGCGGTTCGATGCGAACGCCATGCACGACTTCCTGGAGGTCGAGGGGTACTGGGCGACCGGTCGCAGCCGGGAACAGACGGCGGAGGGCGCGGCCAACAGCGTCGTGCTGGGGGTGTATGGGCCCGACGGGGCCATGGTGGGCGGTGCTCGGATCGTGACCGACCGGGCCACGTTCGGGTGGCTGACCGACGTGTACGTGCTGGCCGAGCACCGGGGCCTCGGGCTGGGCCGGGCGGTGGTGGCCGCGGCCTGCGAGCACCCGGCGGTGGCCGGGATCAAGCGGCTGCTGCTGAAGACCGGCGATGCTCACGAGCTGTACCGCTCGTTCGGGTTCACCGAGCCGCCCGAGCCGGAAGGTTGGATGGAGCTTCGGCCCGTTCCGGGCGGGAC
>VYCM01000117.1 GCA_009843915.1 Acidimicrobiaceae bacterium
GCCGCGAGGAGCGCGAGGTGAAGCTGCGCATCCTGGGCGTGCTCCTCAGCGACGAGATCCCCGACCCCCGCGACATCGTGATCATCTGCCTGGCGGACGCCTGCGGCATTCTGCCCCAGCTCCTGCCGAAGCGGGAGTTGTCCGGCGTCCGCGACCGCGTCGAGCAGGTCCGCAAGCTGGACCTCATAGGCCAGGCCATGGCCCAGGCCATCCACGACATCGAGCTGTGGCTGGCCGCCAGCCGCATAGAGGGCCGGATGTTCTAGACCCTCCTACGCGGTGGTGTTGTCCGCGAGGATGAGGGTCTTCAGGTCGCTGTGGAAGTCGAGGGCGTGATCGCCGCCCTCGCGGCCTATGCCGGACAGGCCGCAGCCGCCGAAGGGGGCGGCCAGGTCTCGCACCAGGAAGGTGTTGGTCCACACGATCCCGGCCCGCACCGCGGCGCCGACCCGCTCGGCCCGGTCGGCTGAGCCGGTGTAGACGATGGCCGACAGGCCGTAGCGGGTGGAGTTGGCCAAGTCCACCGCCTCGGCCTCGGTCGCGAAGGCCTGAATGGTCAGCACCGGGCCGAATACCTCGCGCTGGACGATCTCGGAGTCGTTGGAGGCCGGCTCGATCAGGGTGAGTTCGTAGTGGAGAGAGTCGGCACGGCGGCGTCCGCCCCACACCACGGTGTCGCCCGCGGCCCGGGCCCGCTCCACGAAGCCCTCGACCCTGGCCAGATGGTCGGGGTGGACCATCGGCGCGATCGTGGTCGAGTCGTCGCGGCTGTCGCCCAGCACGTGGGCCTCGGTGCGGACCCGCAGCGCTTCCAGGAAGTCGTCGAGGATCGATGCCTCCACCAGCAGGCGAGTCCCGGCCAGGCACACCTGGCCCGAGTCCTCGTACTGGGCCGCGGCCTGCTCGACGGCCGCCTCGAGGTCGCAGTCGGCGAACACGATGAGCGGACCCTTGCCGCCCAACTCGGCCGTGAACGGCACGATGTTGGCCGCCGCGGCCGCGCCGATGTGCCGGGCCGTCTCAGGTGAGCCGGTGAAGCTGACGCGGCGGACCCGCGGATCCGCGGTCAAGGCCGCCCCGACCTCGGAGCCGATCCCCTGCACCAGGTTGAAGGCGCCGGGCGGCAGCCCGGCCCCCACCGTCAGGTCGGCCAGCAATGAAGCCGACAGCGGGGACCACTCGGCCGGCTTGAGCACGACGCTGTTGCCCGCGGCCAGCGCGGGGGCCACCTTCCAGGTGGCCAGCATGAACGGAGCGTTCCACGGCGTGATCACCACCGCGGGACCGGCCGGCATGCGCTGCACGGTGTGGGCGGTGCCCCGGGCCGGCCACCGGGGCTCGTCATGGGCCTCGGCCATGTCCGCGTAGAACCGGAAATTGAGCGCGCCCCTGGCGACCAGCCGCTCGCGCATGGAGCGGTGCAGGAAGCCCATGTCGAGCGTCTCGACCAAAGCGATGTCGTCGTTGCTGGTTTCGATCAGGTCCCCCAGCCGCCGCAGGGCCGCAGCCCGCTCTCGGACCGGCAGTGCGCTCCAGGTGTCGAAACCGTCCACCGCCGCGCTCACGGCCCGCTCGGCTGTGGACGCATCGCCCCGGGACACGTCGGCGAGCTTGTGATCCCAGTCCAGCGGCGAGCGGCACTCGAACGTGCCCGCCGACGCCACCCTCTCGCCACCGATCAGGTGATCGACGCTGACCTCCACGCTGCCCACGGCAACCCGGGCTGACTCAGCCATCCGTCCACCCGGTTCTGTGAGCAGATATGCCGCCCAGAGCGGCTTCGTTGCGCACAGAATCCCTCGGCGCCATCAGGCCTCCTCGTCGACCGTGGACTGGTAGTGGCGGGCGCCGGGGCCGCGCGGGGCCCGCTTGCCCCTGTGTTCCCAGTCGCCGCCCATTGCCGTGGACACGACCTCCTCGCTGTCCGACGGCTGGGCACCGACGTCGGAGCGCACCGGCTCCGGCCCGGCCACGATGGTGTTGGTCAGCGCGCCCAGACCCTCCACCTCGACGGTGACGATGTCGCCCGGCACGACCGGCCGGGATCCGGCCGGGGTGCCCGACAGCAGAAGGTCGCCGGGCACCAGGGTGATGGTGCGGGCCAGGTCGGCCACCAGGTAGTGCATGTCCCACTCCATCTCGTCGGTGCTCCCGTCCTGGCGTACCTCGCCGTTCACGAGGGTGCGGATCCGCTTGTGGCGGAAGTCCCAGCCGGCCACCAGCGCAGGCCCGACCGGGCACAGCGTGTCGCTGCCCTTGACCCGCAGCATCGAGCCCGCGTCGGTGTCGCGGAAGTCGTGCAGCCCGTAGTCGTTGGCCACCGTGTAGCCCGCGATGAAGTCGCCGGCCTCGTCGGGCGACACGTTGCGGCAGGTGCGGCCGATGACGACGCCGATCTCTCCCTCGTAGTTCAGCCACCGGCACGGCTCGGGCCGCACCACGTCGGCGCCGTGGGCGCTCAGGGCGGTGATCGGCTTGTGGAAGTAGGTCGGGGCGGGCGGCAGCCTGGTCATGAACTCGGCCACCCGGCTGGCGTAGTTGAGGTGGACGCACAGGATCTTGGTCGGCTCGCACGGCGGAAGGTGCACCGCTTCGGCCACAGGCACCCGCCGGCCGTCGCGGGCCACCAACTCATCGCCCTGACGCTCGACGGCGACGGGGTACCCGTCGAGCAGGATGCGGCGGTGCTCGGTCATGGTGAGACCTCCCGAAGTACTGTCACGGCAATCTCAGCCGTGCGGCGTGATCGCGGCCGCGCCGAGATAGGCGGCCTGGACCTGCGGGTCGGCGTGGATCTCCTCGGGGGTGCCGGCTGCGATCACGCGGCCCTGGTCGAGGCAGTAGATGCGGTCACACACCCCGGTGATGAAGGCCAGGTCGTGGTCGATCACCACCACTCCGGCACCCACCGCCGAGGCCAGGGCCCGCACCTCGTCGATCATGGCCACCGACTCGATATTGCTCATACCGCTGGTGGGCTCGTCGAGGAGGATGTAGATGGGCGCCAGCGCGGCAGCCCGCACCAGTTCTAGGCGGCGGGCGTTGCCGTAATCGAGTTCGCGGGCCCGGCGGTCTCGCAGTTCCCACAGTCCCGCGTGGACGAGGAGCTGCTCGACGGTGGGGCGGTCGCCGCTGGGCCGGTGCCGGGAGGCGACCAGCGCGGCGATGTTGACGTTCTCCCGCACGGTGAGCGCCGGGAACAGCCGCAGGTTCTGGAATGTGCGGGCCAGTCCGGCCCTGGCGACCTCGAAGGGCTCCGAGCCGGTGATGGGGCGAACCTCGGGACTCCCGGCGGACTGCTCGGTGAGGGTGGCCGAGCCCTCGGCCGCCTCCACCAGGCCGGTGACCACGTTGAGCAGGGTGGTCTTGCCTGCACCGTTGGGGCCGATAAGGCCCACGACCTCCAGGTTGGACGCCTCCAGCCCGGCGCGCTCCAGGGCCCGGAAGCCCCCGAAGTCGACGGTGATGCCGGCCGCGCTCAACTGGGCCGGCTCGGGCGCGGGCGCGGCCTCAACCGGTGTCGGGGTGGCGTCGCGCCGGCTGAAGCGCCTTCGCAGCCAGTGGTCGACCTCCCAGTCCTCGATCAGGCCCCGGGCCCTGAAGATCATGAACGCCAGCATCGACCCGCCCAGCACGATGTCAGTGAGCCCGGGCCGCAGCACGATGTCGAGGACGTCGGTGGGGCCGCCGTCGATCTCGACGTCGGCGAGATGCCGGGTGGTCTCGTTGACGACGGTCATGAGGGCCACACCGAGCACCGAGCCAGCGATGCTGTTTCGCCCGCCGACGATCAGCATCACCAGGGTGAGCAGCGTGTAGTCGAAGAAGAAGGTCGACGGGGCCACCGACCCGAGTTGGAACACTCGCAGCGACGCCGCCACCGAGACAACCGCCACCGAGAGAAGGAGAGCCACCATCTGCCCCCGGGCCGGGTTGATGCCCATGGCCCGGGCGGCCAGGTCGTCCTCGCGGGCTGCCTGGGCCATGCGGCCGATGCGGCTGCTCTTGAAGAGCCGTGCCAGCACGATGGCCCCGATCAGGCCCAGATAGACCCACAGGCGGCTGTCGAGTCCCCTCCCGACCGAAAAGGAGATTCCGTTGCGGCCCCCGGTGAGGTCGGCGTAGGCCCCGCCGACCTCGTGGACCATGAACAGCAGGGCGAGGGTGATGACCGTCGCCGCCACCGCGCCCGACTTGGCTCCGGATCGGGCCAGACCCAACCCGACCACCAGCCCCGCCACCGCGGTGACCACCACGGCCGCGGCCGCGGCCACCAGTGGATTGAGCGACACGCCGTCGAGGCCCAGGGGCACGTCGGGGACGATGCGCGCCTTGCGCTCGACGGTCGTGGCCAGCAGTGCGAACGCGTACCCGCTGATGGCCGCGAACCCCATGTGGCCGAACGAAAGCACTCCGGTGTTGCCGATGTAGATCTGCAGCCCGATCACCATGATGGCGTTGATCAGCATCTGCGTGACCAGGATGTCGCGGGCCGGCGCCCCGCCCGAGGCGTAGGCCAGTCCGCCCAGCACGAGCACCGCGAACAGCACGGCTGAGCCGACCAGCTGCGAGCCGACCCGGTTCGACAGCAGTCCCTGCATCACACCCGCCTCGCGGTACTGGCGCTGCCCTGCATCACACCCGCTCCGCGGATCTGACGTTCAACAGTCCCTGGGGCCGGAAGATGAAGAAGAGCGCGATGAGGGCGAACACCACCCCGTCGGTGATGCCGACCAGGTCCTCGGGTAGCCAGGACCTGAGCAGCACCTCCGACACACCCAGCAGCAGCCCCCCGTACACGGCGCCCTGCATGTTGCCGAGACCGCCGATGATGGCGGCCAGGATGCCCTTGAGCAGCGGGCTGAGGCCGGTGGTCGGGCGGGCCTGGCCGGTGCGCATCAGGAAGAAGATCGCAGCGATCCCGGCCAGGGCGCCAGCCAAGATGAACGCCTGGCGGATCACCTTGTTGCTGCGCACGCCCATGAGCCGGGCGGCGTCGAAGTCCTCGGCCGCAGCTCGTAGCGAGATGCCGAACATGGTGCGCTGCAGCAGGTACACGGTCACCGCCATCGTGGCCGCGGTGGCCCCGATCACCACGACATCGATGACCTGGATGTTCAGATCGCCCACCGACCAAACCCGGTCGGCCCAGTCGGGGCGGGGGAAGCTGCGCACGCTGGCGCCCATGGTCATGACGAAGATGGCCTGCACCAGGAAGTGCACCGCGAACGAGGTGAGCAGCATGGTGAAGTCCGAGGATCCCCGCACCCATCGGAAGGCGACGAACTCGATGGCGACCGAGGTCCCCACCGCAGCCACGAAGATCAACGGCGCCGCCGCCCACCACGCCCACCCGGCGGTGACGACCACCGCGAAGGCCACGTAGGCGCCGACGGTGATGAGCTCGCCGTGGGCGAAGTTGACCATGTGCATCACGCCGAAGATCACCGCGATCCCCAGTGCCAGCAGGGCGTAGATCGAGCCCCGGCCCAGCCCGTCAATCAGGCTCTGGAGGAGGTCGATCATGCCTGCTCGGGATCGGACGAGTCAGAACGGTCGGAGGCGCCCACGAAGGTGTCGAATAGGTCTTCACGGGCGAGCAAGGACGCGGCCGAGCCCTCGGCCGCGATCTCTCCGGTGCGCAGCACGTAGGCCCGGTCGGCCACCTCCAGCAGCCGGGTGGCGTTCTGCTCGACTACCAGCATGGTGCGCCCCTCGGCGCGCAGGCGGCCGATGAGGTCGAACACGAAGTCGACCAGCACCGGGGCCAGGCCCAGCGACGGCT
>VYCM01000072.1 GCA_009843915.1 Acidimicrobiaceae bacterium
CCGACGCCCGCACTCGCTATGCGTCCGTCTCTTCCGTTTTCAAGAAGCAATCTCCTGCCGACGACCGTTGCGATCCCGGCCAGAACCGGTCCGATGGCGCCGAAGGCACTGCAACCCCGGCCGCGCTCACAGAGCCCCGCCGGGGTGGCCGGTCACCCTACCGCCCCGGAGCGACTACATCAACCTGATTCGGGCCTCAATCCACCACCAACAAATGACGCTGCCGGCGGCCCCGCTGCACCAGCGCGTAGCGGCCGTCCACCAGGTCGACCTGCTCCTCCGGTGACGCCACCCGCCGGCCGTTCACACGGATGCCGCCGCCGGTGATCGTGCGGCGGGCGTCGGACCGTGATGCGCACACCCCGGCCGCGACCAGGGCGTCGACCACCGGCTCGTCCCGGCCGATGACCGAGCCGCCCACCACCGTCTCGGGCACGATGCCTCGCACTGCCTCCAGCCGATCACCGGACAGCGTCGACTCGGAGAACAGGACCTCGGCCGCCAGACCAGCCTGATCGGTGGCGGCCGAGCCATGCACGAGGGTGCAGACCTCATTCGCGAGGGCGCGCTGGGCCCGGCGCTCGTGCGGGGCGGCAGCATGGGCCGACATGATCCCTTCCACCTCGGCCACCGGCAGCAGCGTGAGCTGCAGCAGCAGCCGCTCGGCGTCGCGGTCGTCGGTGTTCACGAAGTACTGGTGCAGTTCGAAGGGCAGCGTGCGCCCGGCGTCGAGCCAAACCGTGCCGTCGGCGGTCTTGCCGAACTTCTGGCCGTCGGCCCTGGTCATCAGCGGCCAGGTCAGACCGTGGACCGTGGCGCCGCTGCGACGCCGGACCAGGTCGATGCCGGCGGTGATGTTGCCCCACTGGTCCGAACCGCCCACCTGGAGGCGGCAGTCGTAGTTCTCGAACTGCCACCAGTAGTCGAAAGCCTGCAGCAGCATGTAGCTGAACTCGGTGAACGAGATCCCCTGATCACTCGCCATGCGGCTGCGCACAGAGTCCTTGGCCACCATCTGGTTGACGGTCATGTGCTTGCCGACATCGCGCAGGAAGTCGAGCAGGCTCACGTCGCGGGTCCAGTCGTAGTTGTTCACGAGGCGGGCTGCGCTGTCGCCGGAGAAGTCGAACAGCGACTCGAGCTGGGCCCGGATGCCGGCGGTGTTGGCGTCGAGGGTGGCCGTGTCAAGCAGGGTGCGCTCGTCGGAGCGGCCGCTCGGGTCGCCGACCATCCCCGTGGCCCCGCCCACCAGCGCCAGCGGGCGGTGGCCGGCCTCCTGGAAGCGTCGCAGCACCAGCACGGCCATCAGGTGGCCGACATGCAGGCTGTCGGCACTGGGATCCATGCCGCAGTAGAGCGTGACGGGGCCCGACTCGAGCAGTTCGGTCAACCCGGCCTCGTCGGTGTGGTCATGGACCAGCCCGCGGGCGCGCAGGTCGTCAAGCAGGTCAACCATCGCCGGTCAGCCTACCGACGCGGCCGGTCCCGCTGGAGCCGGATCGCGGTGGCGAAGAAGCGTAAGCGTGGCTTGGCTTCCCCGGTGCAGCACACTGGAGGCCGTGAGTCGGCGCCCCGTGACGACCGCGGCCATCGCAGCCCTGCTCTCGGTGCTAGCGGCGGGCTGCTCGTATGAGCTGCGCGATGTGACCTTCGATGTGGAGGAGCTCACCACTGCGCAGTCGTCGCGGGTGTACGACCGCAACGGCGTGCTGATCACCGAGCTTCGGGGCGAGCAGCGCCGCACCGATGTGACCGACATAGCGCTCGTTCCCGAGGTGGTGCGCAACGCGGTCGTCGCCATCGAGGACGAGCGCTTCTACGAGCACGACGGAGCCGACCTCAAGGCGATCCTGCGGGCGGCCCGCAGCAACGTGGCCGCGGGCGGGATCAGCCAGGGCGGCTCCACCATCACCCAGCAGTACGTCGGCAACGTGTTCCTCGACCGCTCCGAGACGACCTTGACCCGCAAGGTCGAGGAGTTCTTCATGGCCCGGCGCTTCGAGCAGTTCTTCACCAAGGACTTCATCCTGCTGCGCTACCTGAACTGGGTGTACTTCGGCAACGGCGCCTACGGCATCGAGGCCGCGGCCAGGCAGTACTTCGGCGCCCCCGCCTGCGAGCTGGCCACGACCGCAGCAGAGCGCGACAGCGAGGTTTGCCTGAAGGTGACCGAACTCACCCTGGAGCAGGCCGCGCTGCTGGCCGGGCTGATCCAGCGCCCCAGCGCCTTCGATCCCTACCGCAACCCTCAGGACGCCAGGCGCCGCCGCAACCTGGTGCTGGAGCGGATGCTGGTCAACGGCTTCATCACCAACGACGAGTACGACCGGGCCTACAACGAGCCGATCGTGCTGATCGAGGACATCCCGATCCTCGAGGAGCGCTACCCGGCCGCCCACTTCGTGGAGGACGTCAAGCAGTGGTTCCTCGACAACGACGCCTTCGGACCGACCCGCGAGTACCGCACCCAGCTGCTGTTCGAGGGGGGCCTGGACATCCACACGACGATCGACCTGGGCCTGCAGGTCAGGGCCGAGGCGACGGTGGAGGCGATACTGCCCGACAACGGCATCAATCCCGACGCGGCCGCGACGGTGCTGGGAGTGGGCGGCGCCGAGGACGGCCACGTAATGGCCATGGTCGGCGGCCGTGACTTCTTCGGCGACGACACTGACGCCAAGTTCAACCTGGCCAGCGGCAAGGGCCGGCAGGCCGGATCGGCCATGAAGCCCATCGCGCTGGCCGAGGCCCTCACCCGTGGCTTCACGGTGACCAAGAGCTACGACGCCCCCGACGAACTCGAGATCGACCGGCCCGATGTCTGCGGACCGCTCTGGACCATCAGGGGCGGGCTCGGATCGGAGCCCGAGACGCGTGTGGAGGCCAACCTGATCGCGGCCACCCAACGCTCGATCAACACGGTCTTCGCCCAGCTGATGGTGGACATCCGGCCGGCCAACTTCGTGACCATGGCCGAGCGGCTCGGCCTGGAAGCCAGCCGCATCGCGCCGGTTTGCGCCGGAGTGCTGGGCACCGAGGACGTCAACACCGTCGAGCTGGCCACGATTTTCTCCACATTCGCCCGCTCGGGCCGGCGGGCCGAGCCGGTGCTGGTGACCAGCGTCATCGAGTCGGACGGCACCGCGCTGTACCGCCATGTCGGCGACGACCGGCCCGTGCTCGATTCCGCCATCGCCAACCAGATCACCTGGGTGCTTCAGGGAGCCATCACCCACGGCACCGGACACCGGGCGGCCATCGACCGCCCGGCGGCGGGCAAGACGGGCACGGCCCAGAACTACGCCGACGCCACCTTCGTGGGATACACGCCGCAGCGAGCTGCGGCGGTGTGGGTCGGCTTCCCCGACGCCCAGATCCCGATGGTTCCCCCCACCACCGATATCAGGGTGTCGGGTGGCACGTACCCGGCCCAGATCTGGCGCGAGATCATGATCGCGGCCCATGAGGGAATCCCCGCCGTCAACCTGCCCGCTCCGCCGGTCAGCGCGCCCTCGCCCGCCACCGCGCCACCGCCGCTCGACTCGGTCGAGATCCCCGACCTTGTGGGCCGGGCCTGGGACCCGGCTCTGGTCGCAACTGAGTTGGGGGAACTGACCCTCGGAGTGGCCGCAGTCGAGGTCGAGACCGATGAGTACGAGGAGGGAACGATCATCGGGCAGGCCCCTGCGGCGCTGTCGCTGCAGCGGGGCGGGATCACCGTGACGGTGGAGGTCGCGGTGGCTCCTGACCTGCCGACGTTCATCGAGATGCCCAGCGTGGTAGGCCTGAGCGAGGCCGAGGCCAGAGGAGTCCTGGCCGCAGCGGGGTTGGGCGTGGCGGTGTACATCGAGCCGTTCTTCGACGAGGAGGCGGAACGGTTCGGCGGCGATCCCGGTGTCGTGTGGCAGCAGTCGCCGGCGGCCGGCACCACCGTTGAGACGGGTAGCTCCGCCGAGATCTGGGTGAACACCGAACGGTGACCACCGAAGAAGAGGTCGCAGCGCCGGACCCCAGAAGGTGGCGGCTAGTGGGCCGGTGGCTGGGCGGCCTGTTCGTGGTCGGCAGCTTCGTGTTCTGGGCGTGGGCCTTCTCGCCGTGGGCCCGCACCGAGAACCCGGCCCGCCTCGACGACCGCGAATTCGCGCAGTGGGCCGACCAGCGCTGTGCTGAGGCCCAGGCGGCCATCGCGGCGGTGCCCACGGCACGCCAGGCAACCTCACGGGCTGAGCGGGCCGACCAGGTGGACCGGGCCACCGATGAGGTCGAGGCGCTCGTGGACGACCTGCGTATGCGAGCCGAGGCCTCGCTGGCGACGTCTACTGAGGGCGACGGCCCGCCGGATGCGGATCTGGTCCGCGACTGGCTCGCCGACTGGGACGTCTACATCACGGACCGCCGCAGCCACTCGGCCAAGCTGCGCACCGCCGACGACGACACCCCCGACCGGGAGCTGCGCTTCCTGCTGGTCGACATGACGGAGGGCAGCACCTACACCGAGCGGATGGACGGCTTCTCCCGCCTCAACAACATGGACAACTGCCAAGTCCCCGGCGACGTCTAGAGCGGGCGGGAGAGGTCGGCTGCTCCGGCTACGCAGAAGCGCCAGGGAAGGTCCGTGCCGTTGCTGAGGCCGATCCTCGCGGTGACGGCGGGTTCGGACGGGGACGGCTGACCGTCGTCCACGATGGTCACGTTCCGGTCGGCGGTGACTAGGTCGGCGCCGTCGAGGTCGCCGTCTATTCCCAGCGCCTGGGTGAGCTTGGCTGGGCCGCTGCATAAATCGCGGTCTCGGCGGGCGACTGGGCCCCGAGCTGCGTACATGGCGTCGAGGCCCTCCAGCGGTGTAAGCGCCCGCAGCAGCACCGCCGCGGCCACGCCGTTGGTCTCGGCCACCACGTTGGCGCACCAGTGCATGCCGTAGGTGAAGTACGCGTAGAGATGGCCCGGCGGTCCGAACATGGTGGCGTTGCGCTTGGTCATGCCGCGGAAGCCATGACTGCCGGGATCGTCGGCGCCCCGGTAGGCCTCGACTTCCATGATCCGGCCGGCACGGCCGTCCGGCGCGACCAGCACCTTGTTGAGCAGCTCGGGCGCGACCTCAAGCGCGTTACGGGCGTAGAAATCGCGAGGAAGGCGCTTGTGGCTCACCCCAAGCGGGCCGCGTCGGTCTCGATCCGTTCCCGGAATCTCTCCAGCTGCGCGGCCACCGCCTCGGGGCCGCCCGCGCCGCGCGTGTTGCGCCGCGTCGCCGATGCCCCCGGTTCGAGCAGGGCGGCGGCCTCCGGCCCCAGCCGGTCGTCTGCGGCGGCCAGCTCGGCCAGCGATCCCTCACCGGCCAGCGAGCGCCGCACCAGCTCGCCGACCGCGGCGTGGGCCTCGCGGAACGGCGTCCCCCGTCCCACCAGCCACTCGGCCATGTCGGTGGCCGACGAGTAGGGCGACGCCGCCGCATCCGCCATGCGTCCGGTGTTGAAACGGGCCGTCGACAGGAGCCCGTCCAGGGCGGACAGCGTGAGCAGGGTCGTGTCGACCGCGTCGAACAGGGGCTCCTTGTCCTCCTGGAGATCCTTGGCGTAGGCCAGGGGCAGTCCCTTGAGGGTGGCCAGCAGACCGGTCAGATGCCCGATGAGGCGACCGGCCTTGGCCCGGGCCAGCTCGGCCACGTCGGGGTTCTTCTTCTGGGGCATCATCGACGAGCCGGTCGCGTAGGCATCGTCGAGTTCCACGAATCCGAACTCCGACGACGACCAGACCACCAGCTCCTCGCCGACCCGGCTCAGGTGCACCCCGAGGACGGCCAATGCGTAGAGGGCGTCGACCACGAAATCGCGGTCGGCCACCGCGTCGAGGCTGTTCTCGAAGACGGACGCGAATCCCAGCTCGGCCGCGGTCCGCTCGGGGTCCAGCGGCAGCGACGATCCGGCCAGCGCGCCCGCCCCCAGCGGGGAGACGTCGGCCCGGCCACGGGCCTCGGCCAGCCGCTCGACGTCGCGGGCCAGCGCCCAGCCGTGGGCCAGCAGATGATGGGCCAGCAGCACCGGCTGAGCCTGTTGCAGGTGGGTGTAGCCGGGCAGCCGCGCCTCGCCAGCATCGGTGGCCCGGCTCAGGAGCGTCCGCTGCACGCCCAGCACTGCCCGGGCGACATCGTCCAGGGCGGAGCGGGTCCACAGCCTCAGGTCGGCGGCCACCTGGTCGTTGCGGCTGCGACCGGTGTGGAGCTTGGCCCCGGCCGGGGTGATCTCGGTGACCCGCCGCTCCACCGCGGTGTGGATGTCCTCGTCGCCGGGCGCGGCGACGAAGGCGCCCCCGGCCATCTCGGCCTCGACGGTGTCGAGCGCGGCACAGAGGGCGTCACGCTCTTCCCCGGTGATCAGCCCGACCGCGGCCAGCATCGTTGCATGGGCGCGCGACCCCGCGATGTCCTCGCGGAACATGCGCCGGTCGAAGGGCAGGCTGTCGTTGAGGGCCCGGAGCGCGTCGGCGGGATCGCCACCGAACCGCCCGTGCCAGAGGGTCGCCGAGTCGTCCATTACTAGTCCCCGCTCCCCGACTGCTTGAGGGCCAGGTTGCGCAGCCGCAGCGCGTTCAACGCGATGAACCCGGTGGCGTCGGCCTGGTTGTAGGCCCCCTCGTCCTCGTCGAAGGTCACCACCTTGTAGTCGAACAGGGACTCGTCGGAGCGCCGCCCGGCGATGTCGACGTTGCCCTTGTAGAGCCGCACCCTGACCTCGCCGTTCACGCTGCCCTGGCTGTAGTCGATGGCGGTCTGCAGCATCCTGCGCTCCGGGCTCCACCAGTAGCCGTTATAGATCAACTCCGCGTAGCGGGGCATGATCTCATCCTTGAGATGGGCCATCTCCCGGTCGAGGGTGATCGACTCGATGGCCCGGTGGGCCCGCAGCATGATCGTGCCGCCCGGCGTCTCGTAGGCGCCCCGGCTCTTCATGCCCACGTAGCGGTTCTCGACGATGTCGATCCGCCCGACGCCGTTAGCGGCCCCGAGCGAGTTGAGGGTGGCCAGCACCTGGCCGGGGGTCATGGGCTGGCCGTCGACGGCGACAATGTCGCCGCCGGCGAAGGTGAGGTCCACGTAGGTCGGCTCGTTGGGGGCGTGCTGGGGGCTCACCGACCAGAGCCACATCTCCGCGGGCGGCTCGTACCAGGGATCCTCGAGCGGGCCGCCCTCGTACGAGATGTGGAGCATGTTGGCGTCCATCGAGAAGGGCGACTCCTTGCCCCGCTTGCGCTCGATGGGGATGCCGTGGGCGGCCGCGTAGGCCATGAGCGACTCCCGCGAGCCGAGGTCCCACTCCCGCCAGGGCGCGATCACCCGTATGTCGGGCTTGAGCGCGTAGGCGCCGAGCTCGAAGCGGACCTGGTCGTTGCCCTTGCCGGTGGCGCCGTGGCTGATGGCGTCCGCCCCGGTCGCCGTGGCGATCTCGACCAGCCGCTTGGCGATCAGCGGCCGGGCGATGGACGTGCCCAGCAGGTACTCGCCCTCATAGACGGCGTTGGCCCTGAACATCGGGAACACGAAGTCGCGGGCGAACTCCTCCCGCAGGTCCTCGATGAAGATGTCTTCGGGCGCGACGCCCATGGCCAGGGCCTTGGCCCGGGCCGGCTCGAGCTCGTCGTCCTGGCCTATGTCAGCGGTGAAGGTCACCACGGTGCAGCCGTAGGTCTCCCGCAGCCAGTGCAGGATGATGGAGGTGTCCAGCCCACCCGAGTAGGCCAGCACCACCTTGGAGACTCCGGCGTCGCCGGCGGGCGTCGCAGGCGCTGTGGTCATCTCGATGCCTCTCCCAACTTCGTTCTCTTGGTCACTGATCCAGTCCGGCCAGATCCCGCAGGCGGTCGGCCAGCTCCGAGCCCTGCGTCCCGTCAGTGGCCACCACGATCAGCGAGTCGTCGCCCGCCACCGTTCCCAGCACCTCTTCAAGGCCGGCCCGGTCGAGGGCGGACGCCACCACGTGGGCCGAGCCGGGCGGCGTGCGAACCACCGCGAGGTTGCCCGAGGCGCCGACGTCGGCCACCCAGTCGCCCATCACCCTCCTGAGATGCTCCTCCGGCGCGATGCGGTCGATGGGATGCTCCGGTATGGCGTACACGGTTCCTCCTCCCGGAACCCGGACCTTCACCGCACCGAGAACGTCGAGATCGCGCGACACCGTCGCCCGGGTCGCGGTCACGCCTGCGGACGCCAGCAGGTCGACCAACTGCTGCTGGCTGGCCACGGCATGCTCGCCGAGCAACCGGACGATGAGGTGCTGGCGGCTGGTCTTGCTCATGGCTGCGCTCACACTTGTTCCATCAGCCACAGCAGCAGGCCCCTGGCCGCGTGCATGCGGTTGGCCGCCTGCGGCCACACCAGACTGCTGGGACCGTCCATCACCGTGGAGGCCACCTCCTCGCCCCGGTGGGCCGGCAGGCAGTGCATGAACACGGCGCCCGCTGCGGCCCGTGCCATCAGCCGCCTGTCCACTCTGAATCCGGCGAAGTCCTTGCGGCGCTGCTCGGCCTCCTCCTCCTGGCCCATCGAGGTCCACACGTCGGTGTAGACCACGTCGGCGCCGCTCACCGCCTCGGCCGGCTTCTGTACCTGGACGGGCTCGCAGCCGCGGCGGCGCATCCGGCGCAGGTCCGTCTCGCTGAACTCGTAGCCAACGGGACTGGCGATACGCACTGCCATGCCCGACAGGCCGGCCGCGTAAGCCAGCGAGTGGGCCATGTTGTTGGCGTCGCCGATGTAGGCCAGGACACGGCCTTCGAGATGGCCGCGAGCAGCCCGGATCGTCAGCAGGTCGGCCACCGCCTGGGTGGGGTGGGCGGTGTCGCTGAGCAGGTTGACTACCGGCGCCGCGCTCACGGCCGCCATGCGCTTCACCGTGCGGTGGTCGAACACCCTCGCCCCGATCACCGCGCTGTAGCACGCCAGGGTGCGGGTCACGTCCTCCACGCTCTCGCGCTCGTCCAGACCGACCTCGGCGGGGCCGATGTAGGTGGGGTGTCCCCCCAACTGCACCACGGCCATCTCGGTGGCGCTGCGGGTGCGGGCCGAGGGCTTCTCGAACAGCAGCGACGCGCCCTTGCCCGCCAGAACCGGCGGCGGGTCCGGGGTGGTCGCCAAGTTCAGGATCCGGGCGAGATCGCTCGGCTGCAAGTCGTCGATATCTAGGAAGTGGCGCATGTGAACTCCTTCATCGAGTGAGAATCATTATCGCGAACGCGTGGCGCGTCAGCCGTGCTCCAGGACGCCCGCCAGGATGGAGCACCCTTCGGCGAGCTGCTCGGTGGACACCACGAACGGCGGGGCGAGCCGCAGGGCCGTCGGGGTCACTCCGTTCACCACCAGACCCCGGTCGAGGCAGGCCGAGGCGACGTCCTTCGCCGAGCGGCCCGCTCTGGCCCCCTCCGACAGCTCGGCGGCCAGCAGCAGGCCCCGGCCCCTCACACTGTCCACACCGTCGATCTCGAGCAGCCGGTCCCGCAGGGCGGCTCCGAGGCGGGTCGCGGCCGCGGGGGCATCCATGGCCTGCATCTGTGCGAGGACAGCCCGCACCGCGGCCAGGGCCAGCGGCTGACCTGCGAAGGTCGAGCCGTGGTCGCCGGGAACGAAGGCGGCCGCGACGTCGGGCCGGGCCCAGACCGCTCCGACGGGCACGCCGTTGCCGAGCGCCTTGGCCATGGTCACGATGTCGGGCTGCACGCCGGCGTGCTGGTAGCCGAACCACCGTCCGGTGCGGGCGAGACCGGTCTGGATCTCATCCATCACCAGCAGGATGCCGCGCTCGTCGCATACCCGCCGCACGGCCTGCAGGTACTCGTCGCTGGCCGGCACCACGCCGCCCTCGCCCTGGACCGACTCGAGCACCACCGCCCCGACAGAGGGGTCGAGCGCCGCCTCCAGCGCGCCGAAGTCGTCGAAGGGCACATGGCGGAAGCCTTCCGGCATCGGCTGGAAGGGCTCGTGCTTCTCGGGCTGCCCGGTAGCCGCCAGCGCGGCCAGCGTGCGGCCGTGGAACGACCCGTAGGCGCTCACCACCCCATGGCGACCCCGGCCCTGGTGCTTGCGAGCCAGCTTGAGGGCGGCCTCGACCGCCTCGGCGCCAGAGTTCTGGAAGAGGATCCGGCCGGGCTCGGTGTCGCCGCCGGGACCGGAGCGGATCAGCCGGTCGAGCGTCTCCACCACCTCGGCGGTCGGCTCGTTGGCGAAGAGGTTCGACGTGTGTATGAGCGTCCCCGCCTGGGCCGCGACGGCCTCCGTCACCGCCGGGTGGGCGTGGCCAAGCCCGGTCACCGCCAGCCCGCACAGGAAGTCGAGGTAGCGGCGGCCGCGGTCGTCCCATAGCTCGGTGCCGTCACCCCGCACGAAGGTCACCGGCGGGGTGCCGTAGTTGTTCATCAGCACGGCGCTACTCATGGCTGGTCCTCGGTGTTCTGGGTGATCATCGTGCCTATTCCGGCGTCAGTGAACAGCTCGAGCAGCACGGCATGGGGTATCCGACCGTCGAGCATGTGGGCGGAGCCGGCGCCCTGGCGCACTGCGTCCACGCAGGCCTGAGCTTTGGGGATCATCCCGCCGCTCGCGGCGCCCGATTCGATCATGGCCTCCACCTCCGTGACGCTGGCCCGGCTCACCAGAGAGGACGGGTCCGCCGGATCGGCGAGCAGACCGGGAACGTCGGTGAGGTACACGACCTTGGCCGCGCCGAGCGCGCCGGCCAGGGCCGCCGCCATGGTGTCGGCGTTGATGTTGTAGGCCTGCCCGCCCTCATCCGCGCCGATCGACGACACGACGGGGACGATCTCTCTCGTCACGAGGCGCTCGAGGAGAGCGGGATTGACGGCCGCGACGTCGCCGACGAAGCCCAGCGCGGGATCCCGGGGCACTGCCGTGACGAGACGCCCGTCCTCGCCGGAGAGCCCGAGGGCCGCTCCCCCGTTCGCATTGATGGCGCTCACGATGTCCCGGCCTACCTTGCCGACCAACACCATCCGGGCCACTTCGAGGGTCTCGGCGTCGGTGACCCGCAGGCCGTCGCGGAACTCGCTCTCCTTGCCCAGCCTCCGCAGGTGCTCGCCGATCTGGGGGGCTCCGCCGTGGACCACCACCGGGTGCAGCCCGACGGCGCGCACCAGGACGATGTCGCGTGCGAATGAGGAGGCCAGGACGGGGTCGATCATGGCGTGGCCGCCGTACTTGACGACCACCACCGCCCCCCGGAAGCGCCGGATGTAGGGCAGCGCCTCGACGAGCGCCCGGGCCCGCCGCTCAGGCTCGAAGCCGTGCGATGCGTCGTGCTGGGCTTGGGTGCCGCCTGCCTGAGTCATGTCCTGTATCCCGCGTTGATGTCGATGTAGCCGTGGGTGAGATCGCAGGTCCACACGGTGGCCTCGCCGTCGCCCACGCCCACGTCGATCCGGAGGTCGATGCTGTCGCCCTGCAGGTGTTCGGTCGCCCGCTGCTCGCTATACCCCGGTCTCGGCAGTCCGCCGTCGGCGCACTGCTCGTCGCCGATCCAGATCGAGAGCCGGTCCCGGTCGGCCCGCTGGCCGGCCTTGCCCACCGCGGCCACGATGCGGCCCCAGTTGGCGTCGGAGGCGGCCAGGGCGGTCTTCACCAGCGGGGAGTCGGCCACCGTCCGGGCTATGGCCTCCGCGGCGGCATCGTCGGCCGCCCCGGTGACGGTGACGGCCACGAACTTGGTGGCCCCCTCGCCGTCCCGCACTATCTGGTGGGCCAGATTCATCATCACCGCGTCGAGCGCGTCGCGGAAGGCCGTCGCGTGCCGGTCGGCGCCATGACCAGATGTGCCGGTCGCGGCCAGCAGCACGGTGTCGCTGGTGGACGTGTCGGAGTCCACGGTGATGCGGTTGAAGCTCTTCTCCACCGACCCGGCCAGGCACTCCTGAGCGGTCTGGGCGTCCATGGCCATGTCGGTGAACACGAACGCGAGCATGGTCGCCATGTCGGGGGCAATCATGCCGCTGCCCTTGGCGATGCCGGCCACATGGGCGGTCGTGCCTGCCACCGGTGCCGACGCAGCCTTGGGGAACGTGTCGGTGGTGCCGATGGCGGCGGCGGACGCCTCCCACAGGGGCGAGGTGGCGGGCTCGAGGCCGGCCACCAGTCCCGGCAGGGCGGCATCGATGCGCTCGACGGGCAGGTCCTCGGCGATCACGCCGGTCGACGCGACCAGCACCTCATGGGGCTGCGCCCCCAGCGCGGCGGCCACCGACCCGGCAGTGTGCTCGGAGACCCGGTATCCGGCCGAGCCGGTGAAGGCGTTGGCGTTGCCGGAGTTGACGATCACCGCCCGGCCCCTGCCTCCGCTCGCGGCCAGCGCATGCCGGCACCAGTCCACAGGCGCGGCGGTACACAGCGACCGGGTGAACACACCGGCCAAGGTGCTGCCCGGGGGAACTTCCGCCAGCACTACATCGTCACGGCCCTGATAGCGGATGCCGGCAGCCGCGGTGGCCAGCCGGACACCTGCGACGGCCGGCATCGCCGGGAATGCCGCCGGAGCGAGCGGGGACACCTTGGTCTCAGCCATCGGTCCCTCTAGGGGTAGATCCCCGCCGAAGCCAGTCCGGCGGTCTCGTCGATGCCCAGCGCGAGGTTGGCGCACTGCACGGCCTGGCCCGACGCTCCCTTGACCAGGTTGTCGAGCGCGGCGATCGCCATCACCCACCCGGTGCGGGCGTCGGCCCTGGCGGTTAGGTGGACGCTGTTGGATCCCAGCGTCGCCTTGGGGGAGGGCGACCGGTCGCTCACCACCACGAAGGGCTCGTCGCGATAGGCGTCGCTCAGCAGGCCGAGGACCTCGTCCGTGCTCGTAGCTCCGGTGGGCCTGGCGTAGCAGGTGGCGAGGATGCCTCGGTTCATGGGCGCCAGATGGGGCGTGAACAGCACCTGCACATCGGTGCCGGAGTGGCGGGACACCGCCATCTCGATCTCAGGCGTGTGCCGGTGGGTCAACAGGCCATAGGCGGTGAAGTCCTCATCCACCGCGCAGAATGTCGTGTTCGGCTTCGGCGGCCGGCCCGCGCCGGACACCCCGCTGGCCGCGTCGACGATGATCCCGTGCGGCTCCACCGCGCCCGCCGCCACGAGCGGGGCCAGAGCCAGCGTGGCCGTGGTTACGTAGCAGCCGGGCGCGGCCACCAGCTCGGCATGGACGATGTCGTCGCGGAACAGCTCGGGAAGGCCGAACACGAACTCTTCTAGTAGTTCGGGCGCGGTGTGCTCGGTGCCGTACCACGCCGGGTACAGGCCGGGATCGTCGAGCCTGAAGTCTGCAGCCAGATCGACGACATGCTTCACTTCGTTGCGCAGCTCCGGAACCACCGACTGCGAGGCGCCGTGAGGCAGCGCACAGAAAGCCAGGTCGCATCCGGAGGCGACGCCCGGCTCGTAGGGCACGAACTGGGTGTCGCCGTAGGCGGGGGCCAAGCTCGCATACAGGTCGGCCACTGCCCGGCCGGCCATTGAATCGCCGGTGGCTACCACGGCCTCCAGGCCGGGATG
Source organism: Acidimicrobiaceae bacterium (assembly GCA_009843915.1). Classification (GTDB taxonomy): domain Bacteria; phylum Actinomycetota; class Acidimicrobiia; order Acidimicrobiales; family Aldehydirespiratoraceae; genus Aldehydirespirator. The sequence continues at coordinate 13,532 of VYCM01000072.1, forward strand.
GGACGCGCAGATCCGCAGCAGCTCAGCGCCGGTGAAACCCGACGCGCCGATCACAGCGACCTTGTGCATCCCACCAAGCTATTCCCTCCCCACGACTATTGCAACTATGTGCAGAGATAAGATACTAGTTGCACAGATCAGGATCGAAGGGTGGCACCGGTGCGGCGGGAGGTCTCGTCTATGCAACGTTGGCGGACCTCAGCCACCTCGGCATCGGTGAGAGTGCGGTCAGGCGCCTGGAACCGCAGCCGGTAGGTCAGGCTGCGGGAGCCCTCAGGCACGCCGGACCCGCGGTACGAGTCGAACAGCTCGACACGGGCCAGCAGCGATCCGGCCGAGGCTCGCAGCGCCCGCTCGACTTGGACCGCGGCCACGCCGTCGGGCACGACGAAAGCCAGGTCCACATCGCTGGGCGGGTACTTGCTGACAGGGCGGTAACGGCGCCTGGTCCGGGGACCCTCGAGCACCTGTTGCAGGTCGAGCTGCAGCCATGCCACCCGACCGGACACCCCGCAGGCCTCCAGCACCTCGGGGTCGACCTCCCCCACCGCGCCGCGCACCCGCCCGGCCACCACTACTTCAGCGGATCGGGTGGGGTGCATACCGGGAAGCACGGCAGCGCGCATCTCGACCGCAGGCAGCGCCAGCGCCTCGGCCAGCAGGTCGAGCACCGCCACCGCGGCCGGGGCCTCCTCGCCCGACAGGGCCACGGCCAAGAACTCCCGCTCGTCCGGGAGAAGCTGACCCTCCGGTGCCGGCAGGTAGACGTGGCCGATCTCGAACAGCCGCACATCCCCGTTGAAGTGACGCTGGTTGTACGCCACCGCCCCCAGCTGACCGGGAAGCAGCGAGGTTCTCAGCACCGACTCGCTGTCGTCGACCGGGTTGGACAGGGTGATGCCATCCTCGGCCAGGCCCACCGCAGCCAGCGCACCCGGCGCCACGAACGGCATCGGCTGCGTCTCACAGCAACCCGCGCCCACCAGCACCTCCCGCACCAGGCGGCGATCCTTCTGGTAGGCCGACAGCCCGCCGGCCTCGTTGGCGGTGGGGACGGTGCGCTCGATGTTCTCGTATCCGTGGAGGCGGGCGACCTCCTCGGCGATGTCGGTCTCGGTCTCGGTGTCCCAGCGCCACGTGGGGATGGTCACATCGATGCCGGCGCGATCGTCGCTCATGTCCGCGCCGAAGCCGATGGAACCCAGGTGCCCGGCCATCGCCTCCGCGCTCAGGCTGGTGCCGAGCAGGCTGTTCACCCTCGACGTGTGCACCCGCAGCGGGCGGCGGTCCGGCAGGTTGCCGCGCTCGTCGATCATTCCGGGCGCCACCTCAGCCCCCTGCTCCACCGCCAACTGCACGAATCGATTCATGCAGCGCTCGACGTTGTAGCCCCAGTCGGCGCCCCGCCGGAAGCGGGTCGAGGCCTCGCTGGAGAGGTTCAGCCGCTTGGCGGTGCGCGATATGGACGGCGGGTCCCACCACGCCATCTCGACCAGCACGTCGGTGGTCTCGGCGTCGATCTCGGTGGACGCTCCGCCCATGACCCCGGCGATGCCGATCACGTCGTCGTCGCCATCGGCGATCACCCCGTCGCCGGAGCCGAGAATCCGGCGCTGGCCGTCGAGGGTGACGATCGTCTCGCCGTCACCGGCCCGGCGAACCCGGATCTGGGCACCGCTCACCCGGCCCAGGTCGAAGGTGTGGCTGGGCTGGCCCAACTCGAGCATCACGTAGTTGGAGATGTCCACGATGCTGTTGATGGGTCGCTGGCCCAGCGCGGTCAGCCGGTTGGCCATCCATGGGGGCGAGGAGCCGGCGGGAGCGTGGCGCAGCACGCGGCCGACGAAGCGGCCGCACAGCGTGGGGTCGACGATCTCCACGTCGACGGCCGCCGAGATGTCGAGACCCGAGGCGGGTGTCGACCAGTCGGGAGGTTCGAAGGCCACGCCCAGGCCGGCTGCGAGGTCGCGGGCCACGCCCATGACCGAAAGGGCGTCGGGCCGGTTGGCGCCCACCTCGAGGTCCCACAGCACGTCGGGCTCCAAGCCGAGGGCCTCGGCCAGCGGCGTGCCCGGCTCCGCGTCGGCCGCGACCCGGTCGTTGAGGATCATGATGCCCTCGGCGTCGGCGCCCATGTCGAGTTCGATCTCCGAGCAGCACATGCCCTCGGAGGTCTGGCCTCTCAGCTTGCGGCGGGCGATCTCCAGCCCGCTGGGCATGACCGTCCCCACCCGGGCCAACGGCACCAGGTCGCCGACCGCCATGTTGAACGCCCCGCAGCACACCTGCAGGGTCGAGCCGGACCCGTCGTCCACGTCGACGAGCTGGATCCGGTCGGCGTCAGGGTGGGGGCGCAGGTCAAGCACTCTGCCCAGCACCACGCCGCCCGGCATCGCACCGGTGACGGTCATCTCCTCCACCGTCAGCCCCAGCGCACTCAGCACGTCGCTGAGCGCGCCAGGATCGCCGTCGATGCCGGGCGCGAACTCCCTGAGCCACGAGAGCAGGACCTTCATGGTCGATCCCGTCCCATCAGAACTGGCTCAGGAAGCGGACGTCGTTGTTGACGAACTCGCGGATGTCGTCGATCTCGTGGCGCATCACCGCCAGCCGGTCTATGCCGAAGCCGAAGGCGAAGCCCTGCCACTCCTCGGGATCGATCCCGCAGTTGCTCAGCACGTTGGGATGGACCATCCCGCAGCCGCCCAGCTCCAGCCAGGAGCCGTCGGGCCGGGAGATGTCGAACTCCGCGGACGGCTCGGTGAACGGGAAGTACGACGGGCGGAGCCGGCTCTTGACCTCGCGCCCGAAGAGGGCCCTGACGAACTCGTCGATGGTGCCGGCGAGGTCGCCCATCGTGATGTTGCGGTCCACGGCCAGCCCTTCGATCTGGTTGAAGGCCGGCAGGTGGGTGGCGTCGGCGGTGTCGGCCCGGAAGGTCCGGCCCGGTGCCACGACGTAGATGGGCGGCTTGCGGTTCTCCATGATCCGGATCTGCACCGGCGAGGTGTGGGAGCGCAGCATCACCTCCTCGGGCTCGCCGAGGTTCACGAAGATGGTGTCGAAGCTGCCCCGGGCCGGGTGCCAGTCGGGGATGTTGAGGGCCTCGAAGTTGTACCAGGCGCTCTCCACCTCGGGACCCTCCGCGACCGTGTAGCCCATCCCCACGAACACGTCCTCGAGGCGATCGCGGGCCTGGGTGACGGGATGGAAGTGCCCCCTGCGCAACGGTGCGGTCTGGGGCAGCCGCTCGGTGAGGTCGAGTTGCTCGGCGGCGTAGCGGTCGGCCCGCCCCGATGCCGTCAACCGGGCCCGAGCCGCGGCCACCGCGGCCTCCACACGCTCGCGGGCGGCATTGAGTCGCTGACCGGCAGCCGCCCGCTCTCCCGGATCAAGGTCACCGAGCCGGCGTTTGGCCTCGGTGAACCGCGAGCGGCGGCCCAGCAGCTCCCGCTCGACGTCGGCTACGGCGTCGATGTCGGCTGCCGAAGCAAGGCGATCCTCGGCGTCGGCGGCAGCCTTCTCGTAGGCCTGCTCGTAGCCCTCCGTCATCCGAGCAAGGCTAGGGCGCACCGGCCTGCGCCCGGTGGCATGTCAACGATGGCGGCGGTACTCGAAGGCGAGGAGCGTCGCCGCCATGGCCACGTTGAGGGACTCGGCGCTGCCCGCCATCGGGATCCGCACCCGGCTGTCCGCCAGCGCGTAGGTCGAGTGATCGAGGCCGTGGGACTCCGATCCCAACACCAGGGCCACGGGACTCTGCCCGGCGAGCACACCCGAGTCGTGGGCCTCGCCCTCGCTCGCGTCGGCAGCCACTACCGACGCGCCGGCGGCTCGGAGGGCCTTCAGCGCGGCACCGGCATCGGCGGCCAGGACCACCGGCACCCGCAGCACGGAGCCGGCGGACGCGCGCACCGCCTTGGGCGCCCACGGATCGGCGCCGCCCACCACGACCACGCAGCAGGCCGCGCAGGCCTCCGCGGTGCGGATGATGGTTCCCGTGTTGCCGGGATCGGCCACTCCTACGAGCACCAGAACGAGATCGTCTCTTGCCATCGATCCCGGCAATTCGACCTGTGGCTTGTCGACCAGCGCCAGCATGGGCTGGGGACTCACCGCGGGAGCCACCGATTGGAAGGCCCGATCGGTCAGCGCCATCACCTCGACGTCCGGATTGAGCTGGTCCAGAACGTCCCGGACCGATGGTGAGTTCGTGGTCGACTCGGCCGTGACCACGACCGACGGCTCGATCCCGGCGGCCAGCGCCTCCGACAGCGTGCGCGGCCCTTCCAGAATCGCCGTGGCGTCGCCCCGTGCGCGTCGGCGCACAAGGCGCCGCAGCCCGGCTACCCGCTGATTGCGCGGACCGAGCGGTGGATGAGCGCTCAGCTGGCCTTGGCCTGAGCGGCGGACGCCTCCGAGGCCGCCTCGACCAGCGCGGTGAAGGCGTCGGGGTCGTTGACGGCCAGGTCGGCCAGGATCTTGCGGTCGACCTCGATGCCAGCTGCCTTCAGCCCGGCGATGAAGCGGCTGTAGGAGGTGCCTCGCTGGCGGCAGGCGGCGTTGATTCGCTGGATCCAGAGTCGGCGGAAGTCGTTCTTGCGAGCTCTGCGGTCGCGGAACGCGTAGTTGCCCGAGTGCATGAGCTGCTCGTTGGCTGAACGCCATGACCGGGACTTGTTGCCGTAGTAGCCCTTGGCCCGCGCCAGCAGCGCCCGGCGGCGGCGCCTCGACTGGGCGGGTCGCGTCACTCTGGCCATCGAATCGTCGCTTTCTTCTTGGTGTTGCCGGCAGTCGGGCTAGGGCTAGATGCCCAGGTCCCGCAGCATCCTCTCATCCGACGAGGACACCTCGGCCGGGGCCCGCAACTGGCGCTTGCGCTTGGGGGACTTCTTCTCGAGGATGTGGTTCTTGTTGGTCCGGCGCCGTCGCAGCTTGCCGGTGCCGGTGCGGCGGAAGCGCTTGGCTGCGCCCCGGTGTGTCTTCATCTTGGGCATGGTTGATCTTCTCTGGTTCGACTGCTCGCCTCGGTGTGGGAGCGAAAGGCCGGTGACGTCCTACTCCGCGGCGCCGGGCTGGGGCGTCTCGGTGGCGGCCATGGCGGCCTCGGCCTCGAGTCTACGGCGGTGCCGGGCCTGTGCCTGCTTGTCGGGAGCGAGCACCATCACCATGTTGCGGCCGTCCTGACGGGGCTGGAACTCCACCTTGCCGACATGCTCGACGGTCTCGGCCACGTCGTCGAGGATCTTCCTGCCGAGCTCCGGATGCTGGACCTCGCGTCCCCGGAACATGATCGTGACCTTGACCTTGTTGCCCTCGCCGAGGAACTTCTCGACTCTGCGAGTCTTGGTCTCGAAGTCGCCCCGGCCGATCTTGGGCCGGTACTTCATCTCCTTGACCATGACATTGGACGACTTGCGGCGGGATTCCTTGGCCCGCTGGGCCGCCTCGTACTTGAACTTGCCGTAGTCCATGATCCGGCAGACGGGCGGGTTGGCCGCCTCCGCAACCTCGACGAGGTCGCGCCCCGCGGCCCGGGCCAGATTCAGCGCCTCCTGAAGCGTCCTTATGCCGATCTGCTGACCATCCTCCCCCACGAGGCGCACCTCGGGCGCCCGGATCTGCTCATTGATATTGGGCTCTTCGCCTGGCGGTGCTATCGCCTTTCACTCCTCGTGAGCACGGAACCTCCGTATTCGGGCGGAACGCCCCGGCCGCGGCCGGGGCGCATGTCCGCTGGATTGACCCCGGTAGGGTAGCAGCCGGTCGCGGCATGCGGCCAAGAGCGAGCGCGAGCGTGAGCCGGAGGTGTTCGGATGAGCACGCTGTGGACCCCCGGAGGCGAAGTACCGGTCGGCGACCGCCGGTCGGATGCCGGTCCTGCGAGCCACGACACCTCGGCGGCCGACGCTGGAGCCGCCGTGCACGAGGAGTTCGACCTCGACAGCCTGTCACCGGAGGAGCGCGAGCAGGCCGAGCAGTACATACGGGAGCTGGCCGAATCCCGCGAGCGGCTGAAGGCGGTACCCGCTTCGGTGGTGGTCGCCAACCACGCCATGGGCCTTTACGAGCTGGCCGCCCTGCACCTCTCGAGCCAGCCGCCGAACTTCGTGGAGGGGGCGGTGGCGATCGACGCCTTGGGCGCGCTGCTGGACGGGATGAAGGGCCGCCTCGGCGAGGCGGAGCCCACACTGCAGGACGCCCTGTCCCAGATCCGGATGGCCTTCGTCCAGCTCAAGAACCGCCCTGAAGACGTAGACGCCGGAGACTCCGGCGACGACGGCTCGGCGGACGATCCCGCCACCTAGACCTCCTACGGGACGATCTTGGAAATGGGCATCTCCACGATGTCGCTGGCGCCTAGGTCGCGCAGGGCGGGGATCAGGATGTTGATCTCGCTGCGGGGCACCACCGTCTCGACCGCGTAGCCCGCGCCCTGGAACAGCTCGTTGACGGTGGGGGCCTTCATGGCCGGCAGGATCTCGATCACGTCGTCGAGCGCGTCCGCGCCCACGTTCAGCTTCACCAGCACCTTGCCCCGGGCCTCCAGCACGCCCTGAAGCAGCGTGTAGATCTGCCCCATGGCGTGCCGCTTGTCGGCGGCGGCCGCGGCTACCGGGTTGGCGATCAGCTCGGTGTAGGAGGTCAGCAGGGTGTCGATGATCCGCAGTCCGGCGGCCCTCAGCGCCCGACCGGTCTCGGTGATCTCGACCACCGCGTCCACGATGTCGGGCACCTTGGCCTCGGTGGCGCCGTAGCTGAGCGCGATCTGGGCCTCGATGCCGGCGTCGGCGAAGAACCGTCGGGTGAGCGCTGGGTACTCGGTCGACACCCGCACACCCTGCGGGAGGTCGGCGACTCTCTGGTAGTGCGACCCGTCGGCCACGGCCAGCACCACCCGGATCGGCAACGACGTGGCCTTCGAGTACTGCAGCTCCCCCAGCGAGACCACCTCGCTTCCTGTCTCCTCCACCCAGTCCCGGCCGGTGATGCCGATGTCGAACAGACCGTCGGCGATGTAGACCGGGATCTCCTGGGGCCGCAGGATCCTGACGTCGTCGATGCGCGGGTCGGCCACCGACGCCTTGTAGGCCACGTCGGAGGAGCGTCGGACCGGCAGGTCGGCGGCCTCAAACAACTCGAGCGTGGACTTCTCGAGCGATCCCTTGGGGAGAACGAGCTTCAGCATCTCCGGTCCTGTGGCGATTGACGGCGAGGGTTCTTCGGCCGCGCCGAGGCTACCGGCGCACAGGCGGCGCGCTGCCTCGGACCTGATGTCCAGGGCTGCTGCCCTAACCGCCGTGGGGATGAGGGTCGTAGTTGTCGACGAGGAGCCGGACAGCGTGACCGACGACGTCGATCACGGCCTCGACCGTCTCCACGCAGCCCTTCGATGAACCGGGTGAGTTGAGGACCAGAGCAGTGCCGATCGTGCCCGCAGTGCCCCGGGAGAGCCGGCCGAGCGGGTTGACCAACCGCATGGCCTCAGCCAGGCCGGGCGCCTCGCGGTCGAGCACCGCCTTGGTTCCCTCCGGAGTGGCGTCGCGAGGCCCGAAGCCGGTGCCCCCGGTGGTGACGATCAGCCCGTGGAACCCGTCGGCCAGCCGGCGCAACTCCCCTGCCACCGACTCCACTCCGTCGGACACTGCGGACCGCTCGACCACCGTCCACCCAGCTGACGATAGGTACGCCTCCAGCGCCTCGCCGCTGCGATCCTGCCGGGTGCCCTCGACCACGCCGTCGGACACGGTCAGCACCTTGGCTCGCAGACCGGCATCGCCGCCGTTCGTCATGTCCCGACCCTATCCACAGCCCTCGGCCTCCGTCGTCCCGCCGAACTGGCAGCCCAGAGTGCCCGAACGGGACCCCACCGCTGCCAATTCACACCCGCCGCCAGCGGAATAGGGCCATGCCGTCGTGGTCGGCTTCGGGGAGCAGTATCGCGCCGCAGCCATGGGACTGCCAGGGCTCCGGCGGGGGCGGCAGTGGCTCCAAGCGGTCGTCTGCCGACAGATCGGCCGCCACCGCCAGCGTCTCAGCGGCCGTGAGCGTGCACACGCTGTAGACGAGCTGGCCACCCGGGCGCAGCAGCTCGGCAGCCGCAGTTAGCAAGGCCCGCTGCAGTTCGGCCAGACGCGTCACAGCCGTCTGTTCGATCCTCCAGCGCGCGTCAGGACGGCGCCTGAGAGTTCCCAGACCGCTGCACGGCGCGTCCACCAGCACCGCGTCGGCACGGCCGCACCGCAACGGAGGATGCCGGGCATCTGCTACCAGAACCTGCATCGAGGACGCACCAAGATCCCTGCGGTTGGCTTCCAGCCGCCTGGTGCGACCCGGATGGGAGTCGCAGGCGACCACCCGGACACCTCGCGCCGCCAGCGCGGTTGCCTTACCTCCAGGCGCGGCGCACAGATCGACCACCAAGTCTCCGGGTTGCGCGTCAACGGCGTCCACGACGAGTTGAGAACTCAGATCCTGCACGTAGCCGTCGTCGCGCCGGTGCACTGGGGCCGGGCTGTTCATCGACTCCAGCGCGGCCAGGGCCGCAGAGCGGCCGAGGTCGTCGGCCAGGGTGTCGACTATCCAGTCCGGGTAGCTGAGCCGGGTCGGGTCGTCGGGCCAGTCAGGTGCGCCCGCGTCGGCAACGCGGCGAAGCACCGCATTAACCAGGGCCCGATGCTTGCGGGGTGCGGCCGACACGGTGGCCGACACGGCCGCGTAGACCGGCGTGCCCAGCTCGATGATCTGGTAAGCGCCCATGCGCAGAGCGGCCCTCGCCGGGGCCGGCGGCGCAGACACCAGAAAGGCGTCCAGAACCCAGTCGAGGGCCCGGCGGCGGCGGGTGACGCCGTAGACCAGCTCGGTGGCGAAGGCCCGGTCGCGTTCGTCAAGGTCGGCCTTCTTGAGCGCGGCGGGCAGAGCCACGTTGGCGTAGGCGCCCCCCGCGTCCACGCGAACCAGCACATCGAGCGCCAGCCGGCGGGCGTCGGTGGCCGCTTGCCGGCCGTTGGAAGGCTTCTCGGGGCGAGCCTGCCGGCTCACTCGAATCGCTCGCCTCCGGCGATGCGAGCGCCGTTGGCCCAGTCGCGGGCCGGGGCCGCGGCCCGCCCCTCTGACTGCAAGGTCACGAGTTCGACCTCGCCGCTACCGGTGGCGACCTTCACCGCCGGACCGTCACCGGATCGCGGCACCAGCGAGATCGCGCCGGCGGCGCCGGGCTGGCCGTTGCCGGCTGCGAGCCGGGCCTCCAGCACCTTGAGGCGCCGGTCCCGGTAGGTGGTCCAAGCACCGCCGACCCGCACCAGCCGCAGGACATGCTCGGCGGGCGCGGACCAGTCGACCCGCAACTCCGAGGGACTGATCTTGTCGGCCCAGGTCATCTCGCCCGACTGAGGCACCGAATCACCGAACCCCTCGCTCAGGGCATCCAGCAGCAGCCCGATGCCCAGCTCGCAGAGCCGGGCCCGCAGCTCGGTGACCGACTCTTGCGGTTCGATCGGCGTCGCCGCCCGCCGGTACACGGCCCCGGTGTCGATCTCGGAGGCCACATCCATCAGGCAAACCCCGGTCTCGGTGTCGCCGGCCAGGATGGCACGCTCCACCGGTGCCGCCCCCCGCCAGCGAGGCAGCAGCGAGAAGTGCAGGTTGACAGTGCGGCGGCGTTCGAGGAGCTCATCAGGAATGTGCTCGCCGTAGGCGACGACGATGCTCAGATCGGCCTCAACGTGCAGGGCATCGGAAAGGTCGCAGGTGACGGCCAGCCCCATCTCGGCGGCCGTGGCCGCCACCGGCGAGGGGATGGGTTCCTGGCGCCGGCCCCGCCGCTTGGGGGGACGGGTGACCACCAGCGCGACGTCGTGGCCGGCGCGGTACAGGGCCTGCAGGGGCGGCACCGCCACTTCCGGTGTGCCGAAGTAGACGACGCGCGCTGGCGTCGCCTTCACAGCAGGCGCAGACCGGTCGAAGTCGCGTCCCCTCCTACCTCCGACGGCCGCATCGCCGTCGTCGAGCCGGACCCGATCCCCAGCTCGCGCAGCGTGCGCAGAGCGGCCTTGCGGGTGGCCTCGTCGAGCCGTTCGATGAGCAGCGTCCCGTCGAGGTGGTCCAACTCGTGCTGGAACAGACGGGCTTCGATCTCGTCGGCCTCGACGGAGACCTCGTTGCCGTCCAGGTCGCGGCCGATGACGTGGACCTGCTTGGGCCTGACGATCTCCCACGACAGCCCCGGAACGGACAGGCACCCCTCGTCGTAGACCCACTCACCGTCGGATTCGACGATCTGCGGGTTGACGATGGTGCGCGGTCCGTCGCCCAGATCCCAGACGAACAGGCGCTTCTGCACCCCGATCTGGGGCGCGGCCAGCCCCACCCCCTCCGCGGCGTACATCGTCTCCACCATTCCCTCGACGATGCGCACCAGCGTGGCATCGACGTCGGCTACGTCGGCGGCGCGGCGGCGCAAGACCGGATCACCGATGATGCGTATGTCGTAGGGGGCCACCACCGTTTGAGGCTACCGTCGCGCCATGGCCGATCCCGCTGCCGATCCCACCGCCCAGCCGGCCAGCGGGCAGTACTTCGAAGCCGAGCCCCTAGTGGCGGCTGCACCGCGGACGATCGCGGTGAACATCGGCGAGATGCAGTTGACGTTCGTGACCGATTCAGGGGTGTTCTCACCCGACCGGCTGGACGCAGGCACGCGTTTGCTGCTGCTCGAGGCGCCGCCGCTGGGTGCCGGCGACCGGCGGGTGCTGGACCTGGGATGCGGCTGGGGTCCCATCGCCTGCGTCGCGGGGCTGCGCTCCCCCGCAGCCGAGGTGCTGGCGGTGGACGTCAACGAGCGAGCGCTGAGCCTCACGGCCGGCAATGCCGAGCGCAACCGCGCCGGCAATGTGACGGTGGCGCGCCCCGACGAGGTGGACCCGGCGCACCGCTTCGACCGCATCCTGTGCAATCCGCCCATCCGCGTCGGCAAGAACGCCCTTCACGGATTGCTGGCCACCTGGCTCGACCGCCTCGCGACCGGCGGGCGGGCCCACCTCGTCGTGCATCGCCACCTCGGCAGCGACTCGCTGGCCCGTTGGCTCACAGACCGGGGCCATGAAGTGGACCGGCTGGTATCGAGATCCGGTTACCGGCTCCTGGAGGTGGGCGCCGTGAGCACGACATGAACCGGCTCGACTCCACCGGTCTCAAGCGGCTGCACCGCGAGTGGCGCAGGCGCGGCCACGGGCGTCTGGCTCTGGTGCTGGACCGGGTGCAGAACCCCCTCAACGTCGGTGCGATCGCCCGCACCGCCGCGGCCGAGCGAGTCGAACACGTCTATCTGGGTGGCGGCGCCTCCCCCGAGGAGCCCAAGGCGGCCAAGACGTCGATGGGAACCGAGCGCTACCTGTCGTGGAGCCGGTTCGACGACCCGGCGGCCGCACTCGACGCAGCCCGAGCCGGCGGCTACCGGATCGTCGCTGTGGAGCTGGCCACCCAGGCCCGGCCACTGCACGAGCTCGACCTGACCGGCCCGGTCGCACTGGTGGTCGGCAACGAGGATCACGGCCTGTCGACCGCCACCCTCAACGGTTGCGACGCGGTGGGCTTCATTCCCCAGCTCGGTCGGGTCGGCTCCCTCAACGTCGCCGCCGCGGCCGCCATCGCCATGTACGAGGCTCGCCGCCAGCAATGGACGGCCGAGTCGCCTGAACTTCAATGACTTGACCACCCTGGAGGTGGACAACTCATTGAAGTTCAGACCCGGAGCGGGTCTACCTCGACCCGCAGGCGCTCGGCGGGCCGCGGAGTGCGGGCCAGCAGGTCTAGAAGCGGCTTGTGGCTTGGAGCCCGCAGCAGGAAGCCCCCGTCGCGGGGTCCTCTGATGGTCACCGCGGTGCCGGTTGCCCCGCGCAGCCCGTCAATGAACGCTCCCGCGCCCGGACCCGAGACTTTGGCCTGAGCACCGTAGGGGGGCAGGCCAAGATCGATGCGACTGTCCCGCTCGACGGCGGACACGATGGACGGATCCGCCCTGACCCCGGCCTGCACGACCGGGTGGTCAGGCTGACGGGTCTGGACCACCAGCCGGCCCCCATCCCGCCGCCCGCCCGTCAGCCGGGCGCCCCGAGCCAGCAGCGCCAGCGCCTGCTCAGAGGCTCGCTGGCGAGGGGCAAGGAGCTCCTGATCGAAGTCCAGGAACACCACCGCAGTCGCCGATGGCAGCCGCCACAGCACAGCCTCGGTACCGATCACGACTCGCTCCGGGCCGAGCGCGCCAGCCTCGGAGGTCACCTCCCCCACCGGCTCGCCCACCAGAGCGTCCAGTTCCTCACGGGCCCGAGTCACGCCAATACGCAGGTTGCGCAGAACAGTCGATCCGCACTCGGCGCACACCACCGGCCGTCGCTCGCTGCCGTCGGCCGCCACCAGCTCCTCATCCGCGAGTCGCATGGCTACCCGCCCGTCCGACGTACGGGCCAGCTCACCGCAGGCCTTGCACACCAGGAGCCGGCCGCGGCCCTTGCGGTTGAGGACGACCGCCACGCGGCCACCGGCAGCAAGCAGACGGTCGCGCAGACCCTCAGCGAACAGCCCGCCCCTGACCGGATCCTCGCGACGGCGGTCCAGCACCTCGACCACAGGCCAGCCGTCGCGCTCAGCCGACCGGTCGACCGTCCACAGTTCACCAGCCTCCAGAGCCTCCAGCGTCGGGACGGGCGACACCAGCACGGCCGGCGCCCCGACTCTGCGGGCCCGCTCCAGCGCCACCTCACGGGCATGCCACGTCGGCGCCTGCTCACTCCGGAGGCTCTCGGAGTGCTCGTCGAGCAGGACCACCGCGGCCAGGCGCGGCATGGGCAGCCACACCGCCGTGCGAGTGCCGACCACGGTTGCGCCCGCCGCGGCTACGGCCCAGTCGTCGAAACCCAGGGCGACCCGCACCCCCCGACTCCGCAGATCGGCGGCAATGCGACGGGCGTCCGCCGGCGTGGGAACCACGATGAGCGAGTCGCCCCGGCGGGCCGCGGCCTGAGCGATCGGCGCGCCGCTGTCGCCAGGCGGACACCGCAGCACAGTCACGGAGCCGGGGCGGTCGAACAAACCGTCGCACCCCTTGAGCGAACCGTCGCCTGCGACCGCGACTTGCCGACTCCGCCCTCCGGCCGGGCCGCCTAGCTGCGACGAACCACCACCTCCGGCCGCGACTGTGCGAGTCCCGGTCGGGCGGGTCACCACACGGGGCGGCGAGGCGGCGCGCAGCAGATGCACCGTGCTCCCGGCCCAGCGCCAAGCGGCCCAGCCGGCCAGGCTCATGACATCGGTGGGCGGACCCATGCCGGTGAGCTTGGCCAGCGGCTGGAGCTCGACGCCCGGAGGGGGTTCGACGCCCACTTCGGTGACCCAGCCCCGCAGCCGGCGGCCGCCCAGGACGATGCGCACGATCGTGCCGATCTGCAGCCGTTCGGCGCGCCCGTCGGCGTGCCAAGCGTCGGGCACCGCGTAGTCGAACGTCTTGTCGAGGCGCACCACGTCGGCCAGCACCCGAACGACCGTCACCGGCGGTGCGTCTCCAGCCAACCCGAAATCGCCGTCGCCGGGCTTAGCCGGCTCGTGCCCTTCGTCCGGAACCGCCCCACCCTCGCCGGGCTCCGGCTCCTCCGGGGACTCCTCGAAGGAGAGTTGGCCCTGCGAGCCGGAACTCAGAGGCCGAGCGCCGACTTCAGATCGTCCAGGCGATCGGTGCTCTCCCAAGTGAACCGCCCGCCTTCGGGTATGCGGCCGAAGTGACCGTAGGCCGCGGTCGGCGTGTAGATGGGGTTGAGCAGGCCCAAGTCCCGCACGATGGCGGCGGGACGCAGATCGAACACGTCCGTGACCGCCTTCTCGATGTGCGCCCGGTCAACGGTCTCGGTGCCGAAGGTGTCGACCATGAGCGACAGCGGTTCGGCCATGCCGATGGCGTAGGCCACCTGCAGCTCGCAGCGCGACGCCGCGCCCGCGGCCACGATGTGCTTGGCCGCCCAGCGGGCCGCATAAGCAGCCGAGCGGTCGACCTTGGACGGATCCTTGCCCGAGAAGGCGCCGCCGCCGTGGCGGGCCATCCCCCCGTAGGTGTCCACGATGATCTTGCGCCCGGTGAGGCCGGTGTCGCCCTTCGGCCCGCCGATCTCGAACTTGCCGGTCGGGTTGACGAGCACCTTGTAGTCGTCCTCGGCGAACTGCGGGCACTGCTCGGCGATGACCGGCTCGATTATCTGCTCGGTGACATCAGGGCAGATCATCCGGTCGCGGTCGATGCCGGTCCGGTGCTGGGTGGACACGAGCACGGTGTGCAACCGCACCGGCCTGCTGCCCTCGTACTCCAGAGTGACCTGAGTCTTGGCGTCGGGCCCCAGGTAAGGGATCGTGCCGGCACGGCGCACCTCTGCGTGGCGCTCGGCCAGCCGGTGGGCGAGATGGATCGGCAGGGGCATGCCGACATCGGTCTCGTCGCAGGCGTAGCCGAACATCATCCCCTGATCGCCCGCTCCTTGCTCGTAGGGATCCTCGTCGGTGGGATCCACACCCATGGCAATGTCGGGCGACTGGTCGCCGATGGCCACCACCACGCCGCAGGCGTCGCCGTCGAAGCCGAAGGTGGCATTGTCGTACCCCGCGGCACAGATCGTCCGGCGCACGATGTTGGGGATCTCCACGTAGGCCTCGGTGCGGATCTCGCCGGACACCACGGCCAGACCGGTCGTGAGCAGCGTCTCGCAGGCGACACGGCTGCCGGGGTCGGCACCGAGCAGAGCGTCGAGGATGGCGTCGGAGATCTGGTCGGCCATCTTGTCGGGGTGGCCCTCCGTCACCGACTCGGAAGTGAACATCCAAGTACTCACTGGGCCTCCGCCATGAGCGCGACCACCTTGTCGAGCACGGACCGCGCCGCCTCGCGTTTGGTGGTCAAGGGGACATGGTGGCGGGCACCGTCAGCGGTGAACATCACGATCTCGTTGGTGTCGTGGCCGAAACCGACCTGCTCCTTGGAGACGTCGTTGGCCACGATCACATCGAGGTTCTTGCTGCGCAGCTTGTCGAGCGCGTTGGCCTCCAGATCCTCGGTCTCCGCCGCGAAGCCGACCAGCACCTGGCCGGGCGGCTTGGAGGCGCCCAGCGACGCCAGGATGTCATGGGTGGGCTCCAGTTCCAGCGGGGGAACGCCCTGCCCCTTCTTGATCTTGGTTCCCGCAGGGTTCGCCGGGCGGAAGTCGGCAACCGCGGCCGCCATCACCACCGCGTCGGCACCGCGGGCCTCCAATTCGACGGCGGCAGCCATCTCTGCGGCCGTCTCCACCGCCACCACCCGAGCGGCAGCGGGCGCCCGATCGGGTTCCGTGGTGACGAGCACGACTTCGGCGCCGCGGGCCGCGGCCTCGGATGCGACCGCCGCGCCCTGCTTGCCCGACGAGCGATTGCCCACGTACCGCACTGCGTCTATCGGCTCGCGGGTACCGCCCGACGTGACCAGCACTCGCCGGCCGGCCAGATCCTGGGGGGTCAGCACCGCCTCGACGGCGGCCACAATCTCGGCCGGCTCCGCCATCCGGCCCGATCCGACGTCGCCGCCCGCGAGGGGACCCTCCACCGGCCCCACGACGGTAACATCCCGCTCGGCGAGCACCGCCATGTTCTCCTGCACCGACGGCTGCTCCCACATCTCGGTGTGCATGGCAGGAGCCACGATCACCGGCGCCCGGGTGGCCAGCAGCGTGGCGGTGAGAATGTCGCCGGAGCGGCCCGTACGCAGATCCGAGATCAGCCGGGCCGTAGCAGGGCACACGACGACGGCGTCGGCTCGCTTGCCGAGACCGGTGTGGGGGACGGCCGAGGAGGGAGCCTTCCACAGCGACGTGACCGCCGGCTCCGACGCCAGGGCCGAGAAGGTCGTCTCCCCCACCATCCGCAGCGCTCCCGCGGTGAGCACGGGAACGACATGGGCGCCGGCGCCGACCAGCCGCCGGCACACCTCGGCCGCCTTGTAGGCCGCGATTCCGCCGGTAACGCCGAGCACGATGCGCCGGCCTCGCAGAGGGCTCATGGCGCGCCCGTCAGGCGCCGACGTCGCCGGCTGACTCGAAGGACTTGGCGGCGGCCAGACCAGGCTCCGGGTCGCTGACGTCCAGCAGGTGAGCACCCTCGGGGGAGCCCGCCTGCTCGGCCAGCAGTTCGGAAGCCTCCATGGCCTCGGCCGCTTCGGCCTCGGGATCGATCTCGACCGCCTCGATCTTGCCGGCGGCGACCTCCTCGAGGGCGATCGAGAGCGGCTTAGACGACGTGGAGATCACCTGGGGAGGTACGGACGCTCCGATTCCACCGCCCAACTGGCCCAGGTAATTGGTGATCTCGCGGCTTCTCATGGCAGCCAGAGTCACGAGCACGAACTTGGACTCTGTCCGGTCGAGAAGATCCTCGATGGCCGGGGTCATCATCGTGTCGTAGCCGTGGGCCATGGCGCGCTCCGCTGGATCAGGCGACTGGGGCGCTTCACGCTACCAGCCGCGACCGCAGTTGCGAACGATCGACCCAGCGGCGCGAGCCCCTGGTTCAGGGTTGCGAGCGGCGCCTCTCGCGGTCGGTGGCGATCAGGTTCTCGATGGCTCGAACAGCCCGGCTCACCTCGTCATTCACCACTATCTCGTAACCCATCTCCACGGCTTCAGCCCGCTCTGAGGCAGTCTTCTCCATTCGTCGGGCGACCGTCGCGGCGTCGTCACCCCGGTTCTCGAGGCGCTTTCGCTGGTGCTCGCGGCTGGGCGCGTCGACGAACACCAGCACGGCGTCGGGCACCAGCTCCCTCACCTGCCGTCCTCCGCGGACGTCGATCTCGAGCAGCACGTCCGCTCCCTCGGGAGGGTCGGGAACCGGAGTGCCCTGGAGGTAGTCCAGGAACTCGACCCACTCCAGGAAGCCGCCCCGATCGATGGCGGCCTCGAACGTGGCGCGATCCACGAAGCGGTAGGCCTCGGTCGGCTCTGCCGGCCGGCGAGGTCGGGTCGTCCAGGACCTGGACAACCACAGGCACGGGTCACGGGCCAGCAACTGCTCGACGATCGTGCCCTTGCCTACGCCTCCCGGTCCGGAGACGATGACGACAGTGCGGCCCTCGAGGGAGGTCACCCCCGCGAGGCTACCGACCGGCTACTGGTCAGCCGAAGGCGTCGAGCAGCTGGCTCCGCTGCCGGCTGCCGAGCCCGCGCAGCCGGCGGTTCTCGGAAATCCCGATCCCCTCCATCGCCCGGCGGGCCTTCACCTTGCCCACGCCGGGCAGGGACTCGATCACAGCCAGAACCTTCATCTTGCCGACGGTGTCGTCGTCCAGCCGGCCGAGGAGGTCCGAGAGGGAGATGTCACCGGCCTTGAGCTGTCCGCGGAGTTCGGCCCGCTCGCGGCGGACCTTCGCAGCCTTGATTAAGGCCTCTCGCCTGACTTCATCGGAAATGGAAAACGGTTGAGCCATGGGCGGTGAGATTAGCCAATGTGACGCGGATTTGCCACCATTTCATCGAATTGGGGCTGATCGGTGTATGCGAAGCTGCCGGTCTGAGAGTCTCACTGCTGGAGGCTGCGGTGCAGACGCTCGGCGGCCTCGAGGGGATCTGCGGCCCTGGTCACCGGCCTGCCGACGACAAGCAAGTCTGCACCGGCGGCCAGCGCCTGGACCGGTGAGGCCACCCGCCGCTGGTCGTCCACCGAATCCCCCGCCAGCCGGATGCCGGGAACGGCCCGGAGGAGTTCGGGCCGGACATGACGGGTTGCGGTCAGGTCAGGGGCGGCGCAGATCACGCCCGCGCAGCCGGCTTCGAATGCCATCTCCATGCGCTGCGCGACTAGGTCGCGGGTGGCGGCGACCTGGGCTTCGCTGGTCAGCACCGTCACGGCCAGCACACCCGCCGGGCGGGTCGCGCCGGCGGCTAGGCCCTCGGCGCCGGCCCGCAGCATCTCGACGCCACCGGCCGCATGCACCGTCAGGTACGAGACGCCCAACTCTCCCACCACCCGGGCCGCCCGGTTCACGGTGTTGGGGATGTCGTGGAGCTTGAGGTCGCAGAACACGTCATATCCGAGGTCGATCATCGCTCCTATCGCCTCAGGGCCCGCCGCGGTGTAGAGCTCCAATCCGATCTTGGCGACCCGGAAGTGCCCGACCAGCGAGCGGGCCAGGCGGGAGGCCGCCACCAGATCGTCGACGTCCAGCGCCAGAGCGAGACGGTCGCGGACCGGCCCCTTGTGGGAGGCGCCTCCACCGCTCGTGGAAGCAGACATCGCTTCATCCATGGGCTGCTCCGATCAGCTCGTCTATTCGTTGTGCCCCCGCTTGCCGGCACCACTCCCGTAGTTCGGCAAGAACCCGCCAAGGGGCTCGGGGGTCGGCGAAGATCGCCGTGCCCACCTGCACCGCCGACGCGCCGGCCTGCAGCATCTCGACGGCGTCAGCGCCGCGGGCTACCCCGCCGACGCCGACGATGGGCACTTCCGGCAAAGCTTCGCACACGTCGTAGACGGCTCGCACCGCCACCGGGTGCAAAGCCGCTCCGCTGACGCCGCCGCGCAGCCCTCCGAGCGCGGGCCGCCGCTTGTCGATGTCGATGACCATCCCGGCCAGCGTGTTGGTGAGGACTACCGCTTCGGCCCCACCGTCCACGGCAGCCTCGGCCACCGCGACCAACTCGGGCGTGTTGGGGCTCAGCTTGGCCCAACGCGGCCGCCCGCAGCCCGCGGTCGCGGCCAGCGCGGCGGTGGTCGCTTCGACGGAGTGCGCGAACATGCGCATCCCGTCTTCGGTGTTGGGGCACGACACGTTCACCTCGACCGCTACCACCTCCGGCGGAGCCTCGGCCAGCGAATCGGCGGCCCGGCGGTACCCGTCGACGGTGTCGCCCCAGATGCTGGCCACCACATCGGCACCCTCGTCGATGAGAGCGGGCAGGTCCTGCTCGAGCCAAGACTCGGTGCCCGGCCCCTGTAGCCCCACACTGTTGATCATCCCCGCGGCGGCGTCGCGCAACGGATGCAGCCGTGGCGCCGGATTGCCCGGCCAGGGCTTGTCGCTCAGAGACTTGACCACTACGGCCCCCAGATCGCCGAGCCGGCCGTAGGGAGCCAACTCAGCGCCGTGTCCCGACGCGCCGGACGCAGTCATCACCGGGGCCCGCAGCACCACGCTGCCGACGCTTGTCGTCAGGTCGGTCATCTAGGCCGCGCCTCTCAGGCTGCGGTGATACTCCTGGAGACTCCGCACCGTGGGCCGTTGACCACGCAGGTCGCGCAGGCCGTACGCCGCGGCCAGCGCCGCGGCTCCGGTGGTCACCAGGGGCAGGCCGGCGCCGCCCGCAGCCGATCGAATGTGAGCTCCGTCCGCTCTGGGGCCGCGGCCGCGGGGCGAGTTGATCACCAGCTGGATCTGGCCCGCCTCGATGAGCTCGACGGCATCGCGACCCTCCTGGTCGCCCAGCTTGGCCACCTCGACTGCCACCGGGACGCCGCCGCGTCGCAGGAACTCGGCAGTTCCTACGGTGGCGGCCAGCTGGTAGCCCAGCGCGTGCAGGATCCGAGCCGCCCGGAGGCCCGCCTCCTTGTCGCGGTCGGCCATGGACATGAACACGGTGCCTTCGGGGGGCAGCCGGGTGCCCGCGGCCAACTGAGCCTTCACGAACGCGAGGCCCGGCGTGGCGTCCAGCGCCATCACCTCTCCAGTGGACCGCATCTCGGGACCGAGCACGGCGTCGGCCTCCGGGAACCGGTTGAACGGCAGCACCACCTCCTTGACCGCCACATAGTCGGAGGTCCGGGCCGATCCGTCCGAAGCCTCCGGCAGCATGCCCTCCGCCCTCAGCTCAGCCAGCGTCGCTCCCACCATCAGACGGGCCGCGACCATCGCCAGCGGGACTCCGGTGGCCTTGGCCACGAACGGCACGGTGCGCGACGCCCTCGGATTGGCCTCGATGACGAACACGTCGCTGGCTCCGGGCCCGCTCCACCGGGTAGGCATCTGCAACGGGCTGTCCCCGTTCCGCTTCACCGCGAACTGCACGTTCAGCAGCCCTTTCACATCCAGCTCCTGCGCGATTCGACGGGTGTAGTCGCAGATGACGGCGACCACATCGTCGCCCAGCGTGGTGGGCGGGATCGTGCAAGCGGAGTCCCCGGAGTGCACACCGGCCTCCTCGATGTGCTCCATCACTGCGCCGATCTGCACCTCGCCGGTGCAGTCCCGCACCGCATCGACGTCCACCTCGGTGGCGTCCTCGAGGAAGCGGTCCACCAGCACCGGCCGCTCCGACGCCGGCCCCCCTTCCCGGCCCAGCGAGCCGAAGTCGGCGAGCTCGTCGATCGCCGCGGCCAGCTCCTGATCGTCGTAGACGATGGCCATGGCCCGGCCGCCCAGCACGTAGGAGGGTCTCACCAGCGCCGGGTAGCCGATCCGGGCCGCCACCTCTTGAGCCTCGCCGAGGCTGGTGGCCGCACCACCCGGCGGTTGCGGGATGCCGAGGCGGGCGCACAGCGCGTTCCAGCGCTCGCGGTCCTCGGCCAGATCGATCGAGGCGGGCGAGGTGCCCAGCACCAGGTCGGCGGGAAGATCGCCCGACAAAGCCAGCGGCGTCTGGCCCCCGAGCGACACGATCACCCCCACGGGGTCCTCCGCCGCGATCACGTTGGCCACGTCTTCGGTGGTCAAGGGCTCGAAGTAGAGCCGGTCGTTGGTGTCGTAGTCGGTGGAGACGGTCTCGGGATTGCAGTTGACCATGACCGTCTCGTACCCGGCCTCCCTCAGGGCCAGCCCGGCGTGCACGCAGCAGTAGTCAAACTCGATGCCCTGCCCGATGCGGTTCGGTCCCGATCCGCAGATCACGACGCGCGGCCTGGAAGCCGGTCGAATCTCGTCGGTGTCCTCGTAGGTGGAGTAGTGGTACGGCGTGGTCGCCTCGAACTCGGCCGCGCAGGTGTCGACCGTCTTGAAGGTCGGCAGCACGCCCGCTCCCTCCCGCAGGGCCCGGACGTCAGCAGGAGGCATGCCCCACAGGTAGGCGAGCTGGCCGTCGGAGAACCCGAGCCGCTTGGCCCGGCGCCACCCGGCTCGTGTCATCGCATCCGGGGGCGCTGCCTCGAGCATCAGGCGCTCCTCGCTGATGCGCGCCATCTGGTCGAGAAACCAGGAGTCCACACCGGTGGCCGCCGACACCGCATCGATCGACACGCCCCGGCGCAGCAGCGCCTCGAGCCGGAAGATCCGCTCCGGCGTGGGCACGGCCGCAGCCGCCATCAATTCGGCGTCGCCGAGACGCTCGGTGACAGCCTCGGCGGGGTCGGCGTTGAGGCCGAGGCGACCCTGCTCCAGGGAACGCAGCCCCTTCTGCAGCGATTCGCAGAAGGTGCGGCCGATGGCCATCACCTCACCCACCGACTGCATGGACGTGCCCAGCACACCCTCGGCGATCTGGAACTTCTCGAAGGCCCAGCGGGGGATCTTGGTGACCACGTAGTCCAGGGTCGGCTCGAACGAGGCCGGGGTGACGCCGGTGATGTCGTTCCCGATCTCGTCGAGTGTGTAGCCCACCGCCAGCCGGGCCGCGATCTTGGCGATGGGGAAGCCGGTGGCCTTCGACGCCAGAGCCGACGACCGGCTCACCCTGGGGTTCATCTCGATGACGACCTGGCGGCCGGTGGCCGGATCGACCGCGAACTGCACGTTGGACCCGCCGGTCTCGACCCCCACCCGGCGCAGCACCGCGAAGGCGGCGTTGCGCATCTGCTGGTACTCCGGGTCGCTGAGCGTCTGGGCGGGGGCGACGGTGATGGAGTCGCCGGTGTGCACTCCCATGGGGTCCAGGTTCTCGATGGAGCACACCACCACGCAGTTGTCGGCGCGGTCCCGCATCACCTCGAGCTCGAACTCCTTCCAGCCCACGATCGACTCCTCGATCAGGATCTCGGAGATGGGGCTGGCCTCCAGGCCGAAGGCGGCGACGCTCTCGAACTCCTCTGCGGCGGACGCGATGCCGGCGCCACGGCCCCCGAGGATGTAGGCGGGCCGGACGATCACCGGCAGACCCACCCGCTGCATCACCTCGCGTGCCTGGCCGATATCGCGGGCAATCCCGGAGCGGGGCACGTCCAGCCCGATCTCGATCATGGCCTGCTTAAAGAGCTGACGGTCCTCCGCAGTGGCGATGGCCGCCGCGTCGGCGCCGATCAGCTCGACACCGTTGGCCTCCAGCACCCCGTCGGCCACCAATTCCATGGCCAGGTTCAACCCGGTCTGACCACCGAGGGTGGGTAGCACGGCGTCGGGCCGTTCCCGCTCGATGATGCGGGCCAGCACCGCGGCGTCGAGCGGCTCGACGTAGGTGGCGTCGGCCACCTCGGGGTCGGTCATGATCGTGGCCGGGTTGGAGT
>VYCM01000133.1 GCA_009843915.1 Acidimicrobiaceae bacterium
CGTTGTTGACGTGGCCCTGGTACTTGGTGAACTCCTCGAACATCGGCAGCTGGTTGGCCTCCTGGAAGCCGCCCAGGCCCATGCCCATGGTCCCCGTCTCAGGGGTGACGACCACCACCGGGCTGTGGGCCCAGAAGGCCGCCGCGATGGCGGTGACGCAGTTGGAGATGCCGGGGCCGTTCTGGCCGATCACCACCCCGTGGCGTCCCGATACCCGCGAGAAGCCGTCGGCCATGTGGGCCCCGCCCTGCTCGTGCACCACCGGGACCAACTCGATGCCGGCCGGCTCGAAGATGTCCATGGCGTCCATGAAGGCGCTGCCCATGATTCCGAAGATGGTGTCGACGCCGTGGGCCACCATCGTCTCCACGAACGCCTCGCTGGGAGTCATGCGGGTCATGTGTGCACCTCCATGGACTAGCCGGCCCGCCCGAGGATGGCAGCGCCAGCGAGGTTAGAGCGTATAACAGATCTTGTAGACGCCGCTCGCTGGATGCAGCGCTCGCAGGTCAGGTCCGCAGCGAGCGGAATCGGCGCAGGCGCAGGCTGTTGGACACCACGAACAGCGACGACAGGCCCATGGCGGCCGCCGCGGCCATTGGGCTCAGCACGCCGGTGGCGGCCAGGGGTATGGCGGACACGTTGTAGGCGAACGCCCAGAACAGGTTGACCTTGATGGTGGACAGGGTGCGGCGCGACAGCGCGATGGCGTCGGGCACGGCCCGAAGGTCACCGCCGACCACGGTGAGGTCGGACGCCTCCATCGCCACGTCGGTTCCGGTGCCAACCGCGATGCCGAGATCGGCCTGGGCCAGTGCAGGAGCGTCGTTGATCCCGTCCCCCACCATCGCCACCCGCTTGCCGGCCTCCTGGAGTCTTATGACCGCATCGGCCTTGTCCGCCGGAAGAACCTCCGCCGTCACGTCTTCCACCCCGATGGCCTCACCTACCCAGGCAGCCGTGCGGCTGTTGTCGCCGGTGATGAGCGATACGTCCAGACCCATGGCCCGCAGCTCCTGGACCGCCCGGCGCGACGTGGGCTTGACCGTGTCGGCCAGGGCGATCACCGCCTCCGCGGCTGCGCCCCGGCCCACCAGCACCGCGGTGTGGCCGCGGGCCTCGGCCGCGCCGATGGCCACGTCGAGTTCGGCAGGCACGGTTTCGAACAGCGGGCGCCTGCCGACGCGCACCTGCGCGCCGTCGACACGTCCGACGACGCCCATGCCGGGGTGGTTCAAGAAGTCGGTGACGGTGCTCGACAGAGGCCAGCGCCGGGCGATGGCCGCGCCGACCGGGTGCTCCGAGCGTGATTCCAGCGCCCCGGCCAGCAGCCCCATGGCCGTAGCGTCCAACCCGGATACAGCCACGGTGTCCACCACCTCAAGGCGACCTTCGGTCACGGTGCCGGTCTTGTCGAGGATCACGGCCTCCACCGCCCGGGTGTCCTCGAGCACCTCCGCTCCCTTGATGATCACCCCGAGCTGTGCGCCCCGGCCCGTACCGACCATCACTGCCAGCGGAGTGGCCAGACCCAGCGCGCACGGACAGGAGATGATCAGCACCGCTACCGCCGCGGTGAACCCCTCGGAGGCCGCTGCTCCGGCCGCGAACCACACGCCGAGGGTGGCCAGGGCAAGGACCACGACGACCGGCACGAATACGCCGGCCACCCGGTCGGCCAGACGCTGCACCGCGGCCCGGCCTCCCTGAGCCTCGTCCACCAGGCGCACAATCTGGGCCAGCGCGGTATCGGCCCCGACCCGGGTTGCCTCGACCTCCAGGCTGCCGTCGGCGTTGACGGTGGCTCCGATCACCTCGTCGCCCGGCGCCACTTCCACGGGCACGGGCTCGCCGGTCACCATCGACATATCCACCGCCGAGGCGCCGCTCACCACTACTCCGTCGGTGGCGATTCGCTCGCCAGGGCGAACGATGAAGCGCATCCCCACGGCGAGGTCCGCCGCGGGTATCTCGGTGCCGTCGGTGAGGCGGGCGGTGGAGGCGCTCAACCGGGCCAGGGCCCTCACCGCCTCGCCCGAGCGGCGGGTCGCCCGGGCCTCCAGCCACTTGCCCAGGACCACCAGGGCGACGATCACCGTGCCGGTCTCGAAGTACACATGGCCGCCGTCGATTCCGGCCAACAGCACCACCGCCGACCAGACCCACGCGGCGGTGGTGCCCAGCGACACCAGAGTGTCCATGGTGGCGGCCCGATGGCGGAGATTGCGGACCGCGGCCCGGTGGAAGCCCCACCCGGAGCCAAATATGACCACCGCGGAGGCCACCAGCGCAGCCCAGCGCCAGCCGTCGAAGCGCAGCGGCGACAGCATCGAAACGGCCATCACCGGCACACCCAGCACCACCGCTCCCACTAGCCGCCGGCGCAGGGCGGCGACGCGCCGCAGTTCGGCCTCGTCATGGGACTCCGGCCGCTCCGGCGCGGAGTAGCCCGCCTGCTCGATAGTCCGCCGCAGGACGGCGTCGTCGGTGCTGCCGTCGTGGAGGACGGTGGCCCGGCCCGACGCGAAGTTCACCCGCGCGTCGACCACGCCCTCAGCGGCTCCCAGCGCGCTCTCTACTCGGGCGGCGCAGGCGCCGCAGGTCATGCCGTCCACCCGGATGTCAGTTCGGACCTTCATCGACGACCCGGTCCCCATACATCCAAGGGTACGCCCGCAGCACCTCCAATATTCCTGCGACAAAGGTCACGTGATGTCGTCATCAGCAGGGATTTCGGGAGTGGGTGCCGCATGGGGCAGACTGGCACCGTGACCTCCCCCGAATCCCAGACTCCGGCGCGGGTAGGGCGGGTGCGTCCCGCCGTGGACGCCCTTCCCGCGTACAAGCCGGGCAAGGCCGCCGAGCAGGCCGAGCGGGAGCACAACATCGCCGAGGCCATCAAGCTGGCCTCCAACGAGAACCCCTACCCTCCCCCCACTGCAGTGGTCGAAGCAGTGGCCGCGGCGTGCCGGGACGGCAACCTCTACTGCGACCATCGGGCCACCGCGGTGCGCGAGGCCCTGGCGGACCGGCTGGATCTGGCCGTCGAGCAGGTGACCGTGGGCGCGGGCTCGGTGGCCCTCCTCTATCAGCTGGCCACCGCCTACATGGATCCCGGCGACGAGGCGGTCACACCCTGGATCTCCTTCGAGGCCTATCCGATCTCGGTGCAGACCATGGGAGGGACGCTGGTGAAGGTGCCCTTGACGGCCGGCCACGCCTTCGACCTCGACTCGGTGGCCGCCGCGGTGACCGAGCGCACCAAGCTGGTGTTCCTGGCCACCCCCAACAACCCCACCGGCACCGCCGTGTCGACGGCCGCGGTGGCGAGGCTGGCCGAGAGCATCCCCGGTGACGTGGTGGTGCTGGTTGACGAGGCCTACCGGGAGTTCGCCGACCCCGCCCTGGGCGACCCGGTGGTCGATCTGCTGGCCCACTTCGACAACGTGGCTGTGGCCCGGACGTTCTCCAAGGCTTACGGACTGGCCAGCCTGAGATTGGGCTACGTGATGGCGCATCCCGAGATCGTGTCGGCCATCGACAAGTGCCTGATCCCGTTCAACGTCAACGGTTTGGCCCAGGCTGCGGCCCTGGCTGCGCTGGGAGACGACGGTGCCGCCGCCGAAGCGCAGGCGAACATCGATGCCATCAAGGTCGAGCGGGGCCGGGTAGCGGGCGCGCTGGCCGCCGACGGCTGGGACATACCCGATTCCCAGGCCAACTTCGTATGGATGCATCTGGGCGCCCGCACCGACGACGTGTGCATCGCCCTGGAGCAGCGGGGCGTGGTCGTCCGCCCGTTCTCAGGGGTCGGCATCCGGGTCACCATCGGCACCCCCGCCCAGAACGACCGCTTCCTGACGACCCTGGCCGAGGTCGCCCACCCAGCCTGATGCGGGCCCGGCCGGGTCAGCCGCCGGCGGTCTGGGGGACGAAGTAGACCTGCGCGCCGTCGGCGAGCGGCTCGTACTCGGGGTGGGCGATGAGTAGGCCGTCGATCACTACAGAGACACCGGCCCGCAGGGCGTCGCCGAGCCCCGGGTAGCGCTGATCCAGATCGTCGATGAGGGCGCCGACGGTGGCTCCCTCCGCCTCGACCTCGGCGAGCCCTCCGGTGGGGCCTCTCAGGTTGGAACTCAGGTGGACGCTGACCGCCACCGGGCCCCTCGCCTCCGGCCCGGCCTAGGAGCCGTTGGAGCCGCCGTTGGCGGTGATGGCCTCCAGCACCCTGATGGGCGACATCGGCAGGTCGCGGAGGCGGCACCCGGTGGCGTCGTAGATGGCGTTGGCCACGGCCGGTATCGGGGGCACGATGCCGGTCTCGCCCACGCCGCGCACGCCGTAGGGATGGGCCGGATTGGGAACCTCCACGATGATGGCCTCGATCATTGGCAGGTCCGATGCCACCGGCACCCGGTAGTCGAGGAAGCTGGGGTTCTCCATCACGCCGTCGGAGTCGTAGATGTACTCCTCGTTGAGGGCCCAGCCGACTCCCTGGGCGACACCGCCCTGGATCTGGCCCTCCACGTAGCTGGGATGGATGGCGGTGCCCGCGTCCTGCGAGGCGGTGTAGCGCACTACGCGCACCACACCGGTCTCCTGATCGACCTCCACGTCGCAGAGGTGCACCGCGAAGCCGGGGCCGGCCCCGTGGGCCTCCAGCGATCCGGTGGCGGTAAGCGGGCCGCCGGTGCGCTTGGCCTTGGCACAAATGGCGGCCATGGACAGCGGATCCTTGTCGCCGTCGCTGCCGGTGTAGACGGCCTGACCGTCCACCCAGTCGACATCGTCGACGTCGGCGCCCATCATCTTGGCCGCCCGTCCCCGCAGCTCGACCACCATCTTGCGGCAGGCCTCCACCACGGCCATGCCGGTCGCGAAGGTGGCCCGGCTGCCCTCCGTGATGTCGGTGAAGCCGACCGCCTCGGTGTCGCCCACCACGGGTCGGATGTCGTGGGGATCTATGCCCAGCTCCTCGGCGGCCATCAGCGCCATTGAGGCACGGCTGCCGCCGATGTCGGGGCTGCCGGTGACCACAGTGGCGGTGCCGTCCTCGTTGAGGTTGACGGTGGCACTGGACGATTCGCCGATGTTGAACCAGTAGCCGGCGGCCAGGCCCCGGCCCTGGTTGGGTCCCAAAGGAGCGGAGAAGTGCGGGTGGTCGCGCACCGCCTCGAGGCACTCCACGAACCCGATGCGAGCGAACGGGAAGCCCATTGTCGACGGGTCGCCCTCGGCGACCGCGTTCTTGAGCCGCAGATCCATGGCGTCGATGCCGAGCTCCTCGGCGACCTCGTCGAGCATCGTCTCGATCGCGTAGGCGGTCAAGGGCGCGGCCGGCGCCCGGTACGCAGCCGAGCGGGCCGTGTTGATGACGACGTCGAGCGCCTCGACTTCGAAGTTGGGGATCTTGTAGGACTCGAACACGGTCATGGCACCCAGCAGTCCCCCGGGGCCGGCGTAGGCGCCGTTGGTGTAGATCACGTAGGACTCCCAATCAAAAAAAAAAA
>VYCM01000146.1:0-7761 GCA_009843915.1 Acidimicrobiaceae bacterium
CTGATGGAGCTCGGCGGCAAGGGCGCGCTGGTGATGACCGAGGACGCCGACGTGAGCGCGGCCTGCATGGGCATCGCCACCACCTGGGGTCTCCACTCGGGCCAGATCTGCACCGCCCCGACCCGGGTGATCTGCCATCGCAGCATCCTCGACCAGACAGTGGAGACGCTCAAGGCCTTCGCAAGCTTCATGAAGGTGGGCGACGGCCGTGCGCCCGACACGATCGTCGGCCCGGTCATCACCGAGGTTCACCGCGATCGGGTGGAGGCATTCATCGCGGGCGGCGTCGACGCCGGAGCGACTGCGGTGTGCGGCGGCGCACGCCCCGACCTGCCCGGCTACTTCGTGGCCCCCACCCTGCTGGCGGACGTCACACCCGACATGGAAGTGGTGCAGCAGGAGGCCTTCGGCCCCGTGGTGGTGGTCCTGGGCCATGATGACGACGACGAGGCCGTAGCGCTGGCCAACGACTCCGACTACGGCCTGTTCTCCTACGTGTATGCGGGCGACGCCAAGCGAGCGTACGAGATCGGCAGCCGCCTGGAGTCCGGCAACGTGGCCCTCAACACCGTGCAACCCCACATGTACGCCCCCTTCGGCGGCTTCAAGATGTCGGGCATCGGCCGCGACCGGGGCAAGTGGGGGATCGAGGCCTACACCGAGATCCAAGCCGTCAACTGGCTCTCCTAGCCGTTCGCTAGGTACAGAGCCAACGGCACGTCAAGGCCCGGCGGGCAGGGTCTTGTGGGGGTTCATGATGCCTTGGGGGTCGAGGGCGTCCTTGACTGCGCGCATCAGCTCCCACTCGACGGGGGGTTTCTGGGGCCGGATACGGCCTTGGAGAAGCTGGCCGATGCCATGCTCGGCGCTGAGGGTGCCCCCGAAGCGGAAGGTGGCCTCGTCGATCCGCTCCTGAAGCTCGTCGCGCACGGCCCGGAACGGCTCCACACCGTCGTCGCTTGTGGGCAGGACGTACAGGTGGATGTTCCCGTCGCCGATGTGACCGAACCCGTAGGTCAGCGCACCGGGCGCCAGTTCGGCCGCGATGCGGCGGACCTCGTCGTGGTACGGGCTGAGGCGGTCGATCGGTACTGCGTTGTCGAACTTGAGGCCGTGCTCGTGTTGCGCCCACAGGAACATCGGCGACAACTCGTCTCGGATGGTCCACAGTCGTTCGGTGTGCTCCTCCGTCACAGCCACGGCCGCGTCGGTCACCCAGCCGCGTTCGGAAGCCTCTGCAAGGAACGCCCCCAGCCGCTCCGACACCGGCTCGGCCGAGGCCAGCCGCAACAGGACGTAGAACTCGGCCCGGGTTTGCAGGGGACGGGAGAGGCCGAGCTTCTCACACACCCTCGCGAGCCCGACATCGGGGACGAGCTCGAACGCAGTCACATCGCCGCCGCAGCGGGCTGAGGCCAGCTCCAGCAACCGCATCAGGCTGCCGAGCCCGGATATGGCGGCCAGGGCGCTCTGGGTGTGGGGCGTGGCCGGGTGCAGGCGCAGCAACGCCCGAGTCACCACCCCCAGGGTGCCCTCCGCGCCGATGAAGAGATGCTTGAGGTCGTAGCCCGACGAGTCCTTGCGCAGGGCTCGCAGCCCGTCCCACACCTGCCCGTCGGCCAGCACCGCCTCCACTCCGAGCACCTGGTCGCGCATCGTGCCGTAGCGCAGCACGTTGTTGCCTCCGGCGTTGGTGGCAATTGCCCCGCCGACGGTGGCGGTACCCCTTGCGCCCCAGTCCGGCGCGAACTGGCGGTTGGCCGCGTCCGCGGCCTGCTGCAGCGCCCCGATGGTGGCACCGGCCTCGGCGGTGACGGTCCAGCGGTCGGGGTCCACAGACACGATCCGGTTCATGCGGCTCATCGACAGCACGATCGTCGGCATCGGGGTGTCGCCTGCGGTCGGGACGGCGCCGCCGGACATGCCCGTATTGCCGCCCTGGGGCACGATGGCCACCCCGTAGGCCGCGCACGCCTGCACCACGCGAGCGGTCTCATCGACGGAGGCCGGACGGACCACGGCCAGGGCCTCCCCGGAGAACAAGCCTCGCTGGCCCGTCAGATAGGGCGCGGCATCCGATCCGGTGAGAATCCCGGCCGGGCCGAGATCAGAGCGCAGCTCGGCCACGAACGTCATCGGCAAGCCAGACTAAGCGGCCGTTGCGGCCGGCAACTGTTTCGCTCCGGTAGCTTGCCGCCCATGCTTGATGTGGATTCGCGGGCTCCTGACTTCAAGGCACCCGACCAGCACGGCAACAACGTGTGTCTCACGGACCTCCGAGGCAGCTGGGTGGTGCTGTGGTGGTACCCCAAGGCCTCGACCGCAGGTTGAACCAAGGAGGGCAGGGGGTTCCGTGACCGAGCCCCCGAGTTCGAGGAAGCCGGCGCGGTCGTCGTCGGTGCATCGTTCGACACTGTCGAAGATCAGCTGGCCTTCGCCGAGACCGAGAGTTTCCCCTTCGCATTGATCAGCGACCCTGACAAGTCCATCGGCCGGCGCTATCACGCCGAGCGCGAGCCGGGGGAGGACTACTACGAGTACGGGCTGCCCCGTCGCATCACCTACCTGATCGACCCCGAGGGCAGTATCGCGGCGACCTACGATCTCGCGGGCCAGGACCTAGCCGGCCACGCGGCCCAGGTCCTAGCCGACATCCAGTCCCGCTCGGACTAGGCCGCGTTGTCGTAGACCGCCTTCTCGAAGTCGAGGAACCCTCCCACCGAGGTGGGGTCGGCGAACGGGAAGATCTGGGTGGCCCAGAACCCGCCGACTCCGTTGGCCCGGTCGATCCAGAAGTACAGGTTGGCCAGCCCGGCCCACGCCAGCGCGCCCGCGGGCCGGCCGGTGGGCGCCTCCTCCTCGTTGATCATGAAGCTCAGCGCCCAGGTCTTCGGCATTCCCGGGAAGAACTCGGCGTCGTTGGACAGGCGCGGGTTCGACACCGGAAGCACCGTCTTGGCTACCTCGGTGGCGCCCAGACCGGGCAGCATCTTGATGAACATGCCCTCGGGCAGGTGGTTCCGGCACGCCATCTCGACCGTCTCGGGCCTGAGGATCTGCTCGCCGCCGGGGCCGGCTCCGTCGTTGAGCCACATGCGGATGAACTTCGCGTAGTCCTCAGCCGTGCCGTAGAGGCCGTGGCCGGCCATGTGGATCTCCGGGTCTGGCGGCAGCTCCACCCCGGGAAGCGGTATGAGAGACCCATCGGAGTCCTCGCGTGCGTGGATCGTCGCCATGCGCTCCCGCATCGCCGGGGTCATCGAGAAGGCAGTCGAGTCCATGCCCAGCGGCCCCAGGATCCGCTCCGCGAACACGTCGCCGAGCCGCTTGCCGGTGATGCCCTCCACCACCAGACCGGCCCAGTCGATGTTGGAGCCGTACTCCCACTGCTCGCCCGGGTCGAAGAGCAGGGGCGTCTCGATGGAGGCGTACGAGGCATCCACCACCCAGGGTTGGCCCTGCTCGTTGGCCAGCCTCGTGTACGTCTCGTTGAAGAAGTCGTACGTGAGCCCGGCGGTGTGGGTCAGCAACTGGCGGGTCGTGATGTCGCTCTTCGGTGCGCGCAATCTCGGCGATCCGTCATCGTCGAGGCCCTCCAGAACCTGGAGCCCGCCGATCCGCTGCACGTACTCCTTCGCCGGAGCGTCCAGGTCCAGGTCGCCCTGCTCGACCAACTGCAAGCAGGCGGTGCCGCCAATGGCCTTGGTGGTCGAGAAGATCGCACAAACCGTGTCGGTGGTGAAGGCATCGCCCCCGAGAACGCGCTCGCCCCGGGCGCCCGCATAGATGACGCCGTCGCGGTCGGTGGCGACCGCGGCCACACCGGGCACTCGCGGCGACCCCGATACAACGCCGTCCAATACCGCATCAGCGGCTGTATTCAGGTCACCCATCTCATCTCTCCTCCGTGCGATGACCAATCTGGGATCCAACCCTTTCACCGCGTGCTGCTTGCCGACCACTCGCGCGCTTCAAACCGAGCGGAGATCCATGTCGTGAAGGCTCACCGCGATGGCGACTAGTTCGTGATCTCGGCGACAATGGGGTGATGCTCACCGGACGCACAATCGTCGTCACCGGCTGCGCGTCGGGGATCGGCGCGGAGACAGCCGCCGAGTTGCGGCGTCAGGGCGCGGCGGTAGTGGGTGTCGACCGGAACCCTGCCCGGGGCGTGGACGAGCACCATCTCGTCGATCTGCGGGATCCGGCAGCCATCGATTCGCTGGTCGACGAGGCTCTGCCCGGCCGAGTCGACGGGCTGTGCAACATCGCGGGGCTGCCGCCCACGGCACCCCCGGTCGACGTGATGACGGTCAACCTGCTGGCCCTGCGCCGGCTGACAGAGCGCCTGGCGCCGCGCCTGAGCGAGGGCTCGGCCATCACCAACATGGCGTCCATGGCCGGAATGGACTGGGCGGAGTCGGTGGAACTGGTCAAGGAGTTCCTGGCTCTCGACTACGGCGACGACATCGCCGGGTTCTGCCGCCGTCACCGGCTAGAGGAGGGAGCTCGTAGCTACTTCCTGTCCAAGCAGTGCGTGCAGGTGTACACCATGGCCGGCCGCTGGCGGTGGCGGGATCGGGGCATCCGCATGAACTGTCTGAGCCCGGCCGCGGTCGCCACGCCGCTGCTGCCGGACTTCATGGCCAGGATCGAGCGGGCCGCAGCCGCCGAGAAGGTCATGGACCGTCACGCCCGCCCCGACGACATCGCCGGAGTGGTGGCCTTCCTGCACACCGACGCGGCGCGATGGTTCCGGGGCGCCAACCTCACCCTCGACGGCGGGCTGTCGTCCCACTTGCTGCTGCAGCGCCACGGGCTGGAACCCGCGGAGCCCTAGCCTGGCCGCTCCGGCAGCCGGGGTTCAGCTGGCCATTCCCGGCAGCCAGAGGGCGATGTCGGGGGAGGCGATCATGATGAGGATCGCCGCGCTGAGGGCCGCTATGAACGGCATGAGCCCTCTGAACACCTGGGCCAGCGGGATCTCGGTCACGCCCGACACCACGAAGGTGATGAGCCCTACCGGCGGCGTGATCAGTCCGGTCAGCAGCATCATGATGGTCAGCACCCCGAACCACACGCCGTCGTAGCCGAGGTCGATCACCACCGGGTAGACGATGGGCGTCATGATCACAAGGATGGCGATCTCGTCCATCAGGGCCCCGAGGATGAAGTACACCGCGAAGATGACGGCCACGACGGCCCAGCGGGGGGCGTTGATGCCTGCGACGAACTCGGTCACCTCGAAAGGGATCCTCGACACGGCCAGGAAGAAGCCGAAGATCTTTCCGGCGATGACCAGCAGGAAGATGAAGGCGGTGGTGCGCACGGTGCGGCTCAGGGCGTCCACGAACCCCCTCCACTTGAGCCGGCGGGTGCCGACCCCGTAGATGAGGGCCAAGCCGGCCCCAGCCGCACCGGCCTCCGTCGGC
This sequence comes from Acidimicrobiaceae bacterium, assembly GCA_009843915.1. Lineage (GTDB taxonomy): Bacteria > Actinomycetota > Acidimicrobiia > Acidimicrobiales > Aldehydirespiratoraceae > Aldehydirespirator. The sequence goes on from VYCM01000146.1 coordinate 5,433, forward strand.
GTGAATACCCCGTAGAAAATCCCACCCATGCTCACGAAGAAGATCACCGGCACGGCCCACACCAGCCTCACTGCGGCAAACCACCCCAGGTCGGGCTTTGAGAAGGAATCCGCGCCCAGATCCGGGCGGCGTCTGATCACCACGTACGCCGTGGCCATCAGCAGGACCGCGGTGAGGACACCCGGCATGATGCCGGCCAGCAGCAGGTCGCCGATGGGCTCCTCGGTGAGCACGCCGTACAGCACCAGCACCGCGCTGGGAGGTATCAGCGCTCCGAGCGTGCCTCCGACCGCGGCGCACGCCGCGGAGAGACCGGCGTTGTAGCCGTACTTGCGCATCTCCGGCACGGCCACAACCGACATGGTGGTGGCGGAGGCCACCGCGGAGCCGCTCACCGAGGCGAACATCGCTGACGCGCCCAGGGTCGCCACAGCCAACCCGCCCCGCGTTCGCCATAGGAACACGTCGAGGGCCCGGTAGGAATCCACGCCCAGCCCGGCCGCGGCCAGCAGCAGCCCCATGAGCACGAACAGCGCGATCACCGAGAGGTTGTAGGAGGCGGCGCCGTTGAACGCGTCGGCGCCCAGCCGGGCCAGGGCGGCGTCGTTGTTGACGATCTGGCCGTAGCCCACCACCGCCACGGAGATCATGGCGACGGCCACCGGGACCCTCAGTGCGAGCAGCGCCAGCATCACCGCGAAGCCGATGAGGCCGATCGTCTCGGGGCTCATCGGTCTCTCTCGGATTCTGTCTCGCCACCAGCGCCGTTGACCGCGGCTGCCTCCCGCTCGACGTCCTGCGCGCCCGAACCGCACAGCTCGGCGACGGTCTCGGCCAGAGTGGCGACCCAGAGCAGCGCCGAGCCCAGCGTGGCGATCCGGACGAACCAGTGGACAGGCCACTCAATGACTGCGGTGGCGTAGCCGCCCCGGTCCTGCACCCCTGCGTACTTCCAGAGTTGCCAGGTGACCAGCGCCAGCACCACCAGGCTGAACAGGTGGCTGAAGATGTTCAACACGTGCTGGGAACGAGCTCCCAGCCTTGAGAACAGCAGGTCAACGGCGATGTGGTCGCCCATGTGCTGGGCATGGGCGAAGCCGAAGAACACCACGATCACCAGCAGCAGCGGGATGGTCTCGACCGTTCCCGCCACCGGCGAGTTGAACAGCCAGCGCCCCAGGATGTCCACCACCGTGAGGGCGAGCATGGCGATCAGCGCCGCGCCCGCGATGTGGTGGGCCGCCCGGTTGACGCGGCGGACGACCCCGACCGCGCTGTCTACGCGTTGCCGCACTTCTTAGCGCTCAGTGGCGCTCCGCTCTCCTCAGCCGGCAGCCAGCTCCAGCATGCGGTCATACATCTCCTGCGACCTGAAGTTGCCGGAGTTGTCCGCGATCCAGCTGTCGATCACGCCCTGCGTGGCCGCCCGCCACTGAGCGAATTCGGCCTCGTCGAGTTGGACCTTCTCGATGCCGGCCTCCACGACCCTCTCGGCCGCGGACTCGTAGGCGGCGTCGTAGACGGCCGCGGCGTTCATCGACATCACCCGGCCCGACACTTCGTCGATGGCGGCCCGCTGTGCGTCAGACAGGCTGTTCCACGTGTCGAGGTTCATGGCCAGGAACTGGGCCGCGACGTAGCAGTTGCAGTGCACGCCGCTCTCGAGCACCTCGTAGAGGTTGAAGCTCGAGAGGCCCGAGTTGGCGATGAACAGTCCGTCGATGACGCCGCGCTCCAGCGAGTCGTACAGCTCCGGGGCGGGCATGCCCACCGGATTGCCGCCCAAGGCCGAGATCACCGCGTTCTGAACGGGGCTCGGGGCCCGCAACGTAAGGCCGTCGATGTCGGAGATGGTGTCGACGCGACCCTTGGCGATCCACATGTCGCCGACGTCGTGCACCCACATGCCGAGCAGCTTGACGTCGGAGTACTCGTTCTGGAACTCCTCGAACTCCTCGTAGAGCGTCCACAGCACATCGGTGGCCTGGGAGGCACTGGAGAAGGTGAAAGGCATCTCGATCACGTCGGTGACCGGGAAACGTCCCGGGGTGTAGCCCTGTAGCGCCCACCCGATGTCGGCCGCGCCCGATACCGCGTTCTCGTAGGTCTGGGGAGCGGGCCCCAGCGCGCCACCGGCGAAGAACTCGACCGTCACGGTGCCGCCGGTCACTTCGTTGACCAGCGCCGACCACGGCTCGAGCGCCCGGGCCTGGATAGGATGCCGCGCTGGGAACGGGTGACCCAGGTTCACGGTCACCGAGTCCCCGAAGTCGACCGGCTCGGGTTCGGCCATCTCTTCCTCGGCCATTTCCTCTTCGGGTTCGGCCAT
>VYCM01000146.1:7861-137256 GCA_009843915.1 Acidimicrobiaceae bacterium
TCGGGTTCGGCCATCTCTTCCTCGGCCATTTCCTCTTCGGGTTCGGCCATTTCCTCCTCGGGCTCCGGTGCGGGCGCGGCGGTCGTGGCCGGAGCTTCCGCCGGCTCGGCGACCTCGTCGTCGTCCCCGCAGGCCGCAGCGAGCAGACCGAGCACGAGCAGCACCGCAGTGAGCCGCATCCAGCGTTGCGTCCGTCTAGTCATGTCTCCCCCTCTGTGAGATCTGACGGGGCCTCCCACCATCGCCTCGGCCATGCGTGGGTGGCACAATCAATGGACGCGTGACGCTACCAACAGGGGTTCCGCATGTCCAAGGCCGCAACCTCGGCGCTCGAGCCGCCCTTCCGGGCCGATCACGTAGGTTCGCTGCTTCGCCCACGCGAGGTGCTCCACGCCCGCCAGCGGGTTGCAGCCGGAGACATCACCGCGGCTGAGCGGCGGGCGGTGGAGGACGCGGCGATAGCAGCCATGGTTCCCCGCTTGGAGGCCACCGGCATCCGCAGCATCACCGACGGCGAATTCCGCCGAGCCTGGTTCCACCTGGACTTCCTTCAGGAGCTCGCCGGGATCACCGTCACCGGTGCCATCGCCTCCAGTTCGGACTCCCAACAGACGGTGGGCATGGCCCCGCCCCGCATCACCGTTACTGGCAAGCTCCGGCACCGCCATCCCATCCAGGCGGACGACTACCGCTTCCTGGCCGGCTGCACGCAGCGGCATCCCAAGGTGTGCATCCCTTCGCCCACCATGGCGCACTTCCGCGGCGGTCGGGCCGGCATCGACATCGAGTCCTATCCCGACCTGGACGAGTTCTTCGAAGACCTGGCCCAGTGCTACCGGGACGAGATCGCCACGCTGTACCGCGCCGGCTGCCGCTACGTCCAGATGGACGACACCAACCTGGCGTACCTGTGCGACCCCCAGATGCGCCAGGGAGCGGTCGACAGGGGTGACGACCCCGACGAACTGCCAAGGACCTACGCCGCGCTCATCAACTCGGCGCTGCGCGATCGTCCCGAAGATCTCACGGTGGCCGTGCATCTGTGCCGGGGCAACTTCAAGTCCGCCTGGTTCGCCTCGGGCGGGTACGAGCCGGTGGCCGAAGTGCTGTTCAACGAACTTGAGGTCGACGCCTACTTCCTGGAGTACGACGACGAGCGGTCGGGCGACTTCAGCCCGCTGCGGTTCGTGCCCGGCAACAAGACGGTGGTGCTCGGTCTGGTCACCACGAAGCGCCCTGAACTGGAGCCGGCCGATGACCTGCTGGCCCGCATCGAGGAAGCCTCGGCCTATGTGGACGCCGACCGGCTGTGCCTGAGCCCCCAGTGCGGCTTCTCGAGCACCCTCCACGGCAACCTGATCACCCCCGACGACCAGTGGGCCAAGCTCGAACTGGTCGTACAGGTTGCACGACGGGCATGGATGTGACCGACGGGTGAGGTCGTGACGGCGGACGACCCCGTCGGCGCCACCGGCGGTCCCGAATACCAGGTGGCGATCGTGGGGGGCGGTCCGGTGGGCATGGGTCTGGCGCTGGAGCTGGGGCTGCGGGGAGTCCGCTGCGCGGTGGTGGAGCGCCACGAGCGGCCCCAGCCCATACCGAAGGGCCAGAACCTCACCCAGCGCACCATGGAGCACTTCCGCTCATGGGGCGTGGAGAGCGCCGTCCGCTCGGCCCGGGTGATGCCCGCGGACGCCCCCACCAGCGGGGTCACCGCCTACGGCACTCTGCTGGGCGACTACTGGTACCCGTGGTGGCGGCGATCTGCGTTGCGGCCCTACTACTACGCGGACAACGAGCGGCTCCCGCAGTACTGCACCGAGGAGGTTCTGCGGGCCGCCGCCTCCTCCGATCGCAATGTGGACTGCCTCATCGGCTGGACGGCGACATCGGTGATCGACGAGGGCTCCAGCGTGGCCGTAGAGATCGAAGGCCGCGGCCGCGACAGCCCGAAGATGCTGCGGGCGCAGTACGTGGTGGGCTGCGACGGGAGCCGTTCGATGGTGCGGGAACAGGCCGGCATAGAGCTGCGGCGGACTGATCACGACAAGGCCATGGTGCTGCTCGTGTTCCGGTCGGCCGAGCTCCACCGCCTGTTGACGGAGCGCCATCCCGACGCCTCGTTCTTCAACGTCCTGCACCCCGACCTCGACGGCTACTGGCAGTTCCTGGGCCGGGTCGACGACCAGGGGCAGTGGTTCTTCCACGCCCCCGTGGAAGCCGCCCGGTCGGGCACGCCAGACGCTGCCGCCTGCGAGAGATTGGTCCGTGCGGCCGTCGGAGCGCATGTGGACGTGGCCTTCGACTACATCGGGGTCTGGGACCTGCGCTTCGCCAGCGCTCGCCGCTACCGCCGCGGGCGGGTGTTCGTGGCTGGAGACGCCGCGCACAGCCATCCGCCCTACGGCGGCTACGGCATCAACACCGGTTTCGAGGATGCCCGCAACCTCGGCTGGAAGCTGGCCGCCGCCCTTAGGGGCTGGGCGGGCGAAGGCCTGCTCGACTCTTACGATGCCGAGCGGCGCAGCGTGTTCGAGTCGACCTCGGCAGACTTCATCGAGGCCTTCATCGAGCGGGACCGCCGCTTTGTGCGGTCCTTCGATCCTGACGCCGACCGGGAGGCGTTCGAGCGGGCCTGGTCGTCCCGGCAGGTCCGCGACGACGGCGTGGCCACCTTCGAGCCCCATTACGAGGGATCGCCCGTGGTCCTGGGCCCACCCGGCGGGGTGTCAAGCGCGCGAGGGTCGCACAGCCTCGCGGCTCGTCCCGGTCATCACCTGCCACCCTGTGCCCTCAGTGCCGCGGCCGCGCCGGCAGCCAGATCGGTTGATCCGGCGGCTGACGTATCCGACCTCCTGGGCCGGGACTTCTCGCTCGTTGCGCTCGACGCTCCGCCGGCCTGGGTGGAGGGCTTCCAGTCGGCTGCCGCGCTGAGCGGGATCCCCCTCGTCGTGCTGACCGACTCGTTCGACGGTGACCGCCGGCAGTACGGCTGCAGGTTGGCTCTCGTCCGCCCCGACCATTACGTGGCCTGGGCAGGCCGCAGGGCCCCGAAGGATCCAGCGGCCATCCTGGCCACGGCCACCGGGCACTAGACGGAGCGGTCCGTAGGATGCCTCCGGTTGCAAAGCTCGGAGAGGAAGCCCGTTGATAATCGACTGTCACGGCCACTACACCACCACCCCGCCCGCAGTGGGTGAGTGGCGCGAGGCCCAAAAGGCCGCAGTGGCCGCAGATCCCGGCCATGTGGGTTCCAAGGGCGAGATCTCCGTCCGTGATGACGAGATCCGCGAGAGCCTCGAGGGCGCTCAACTCGCCTTACAGCGCGAGCGGGGCACCGATCTGACGATCTTCTCGCCCCGGGCCAGCTGGATGGGCCACCACATCGGCAACGAGCACACCTCGCAGTTCTGGTCCCAGCACCAGAACGAGCTGATACGGCGGGTTTGTGACCTGTACCCCCGCAACTTCGCGCCGGTGGCCCAACTACCGCAGTCTCCGGGCGCCCCCATCGACGGCTCGGTGCACGAGCTGCAACGCTGCGTCACCGAAATGGGCTTCATCGGATGCAACGTCAACCCCGATCCCAGCGGCGGGCACTGGACCGGGCCACCACTCTGGGACCGCTACTGGTGGCCGCTGTGGGAGGCAATGTGCGAGCTCGACGTGCCCGCCATGATCCATGTGAGCGCGTCCTGCAACGAGAACTTCCACACCACCGGCCCGCACTACCTGGGTGCCGACACCACCGCCTTCATGCAGGCCTTGACCTCTGGGTTCCTGGCCGACTTCGAGGGGCTTCGCTGGGTGATACCCCACGGCGGCGGAGCGGTTCCCTACCACTGGGGGCGCTTCGCCGGCATGGCCCAGGACGCGGGCTGGGACTTCGACGGGCTGCTGGAGCACATCTGGTTCGACACCTGCGTCTACCACCAGCGCGGCATCGACCTGCTCACCGATGTCGTGCCGGCCGACAACATCCTGTTCGCGTCGGAGATGGTGGGCGCGGTGCGCGGCATCGATCCCGCCACGGGCCACCACTACGACGACACCCGGCGCTACCTCGACCGGGCCGACCTCGACGAGGCCGATCGGGCCAAGGTCTTCGAGGGCAACGCCCGGCGCGTCTATCCACGGCTCCAACTGCTGCCGGGTTAGCGGGGCCGGGGGAAGACCGCGCCGTCGAAGAGCTTCCGGGCCGTGCGGACGATTCCGGCGCTCTCCACCGTGGGCGTCGCTCCGGGCCGGGTCGTGATGGTCACTGCGGCGTCGAACGTGCCGGACGGATGCTCGAGGGTGACCACACGATCGATCCGGAATGCCTCGACCGGTCCAGCCTCCCCGCCGGACCGGGCTCGCAGCATCTCATGGCCGACGGCGCCCGGTAGCACTACGGCGGTGGCGACCGACACCGCTCCTAGGACCCCGATCGCCTCATGGCACCGGTGGGGTATGAACGTCCGGGTGCTGAGGTCTCCGGCCGCGGTGAGGGGAGGTGCCACCAGGCTCATCTTGGGCACGATGGAGTCGGTCACGTCGCCGAGGCCCATGAGCGGGCCTGCGGCCTTGCGCACACCCTCGAGCCGGGCTCGCAGGCCGCCGTCGGCCTCGAGGGCGGCGCAGTCCTCGTAGCCGGTCACGCCCAGGTCGCCTGCCCTCATCACAACCGTCGGCATCCCGTTGTCGATCAGGGTGCAGTTCACCCCCTCGACGGAGTCGGCGAGGTTGCCGGTGGGCAGCAGCGCGCCGCACGAGCCGCCCGCGATGTCCTCGAAGTCGAGGCGTATGGCGGCTGCCGTGCCGGGCACTCCGTCTATCGAGGTCTGGCCCGAATAGTTCGGCGAGCCGTCGTGCAGCGGGAACGTCGCCGTCGCCACCGACCCGGTGTTGACCATGTGGATGCAGACTCTCGCCTCGCTCCCGGCGGGGGCAACCATGCCCCTCTCGACGGCGAACGGTCCGACACCGGCCAGCATGTTGCCGCAGTTCTGGGCGTCACTGACGAGCGGCTCCTCCACGGAGGGCTGAAGGAACAGGTAGTCCACATCGACATCCGGCACGGTCGGCGGACCGACCACCGCCACCTTGGTGGTGAGCACGTGGGCCCCGCCGATGCCGTCGATCTGGCGCGGGTCCGGAGAACCGACGACGCGCAGGATGAGGTCGTCGCGCTCGTCCGGGTCGTCGGGCAGGTCCCGGCTGTCAAGAAACGCGCCCTTCGACGTTCCACCGCGCATGAGCATGCACGGCACACTCTCGATCACCAAGCCAGTGTGCCCCCGCCGCGGCCCGATGGCGCAGTGTGGTGCTCGCACCCCATTCTCGCTCGATCTAGGTTCGCGGGCGTGATTGGCACCGCTCCGCTCGATGGTCTGCGTGTCGTCGAGGGCTCGGCCTTCGTGGCCGCGCCCTCCGGAGGTATGGCGCTGGCCCAGCTCGGGGCCGAGGTCGTGCGCTTTGACAGGATCGGCGGCGGCATCGACCACGGCCGCTGGCCTCTCACCGCCGAGGGGCGCTCGCTCTACTGGGCCGGCTTGAACAAGGGCAAGAAGTCGCTGGCCGTCGACCTCGCCAACCCCGCTGCCCACGAGCTGCTGGCCGAGCTGATCGGCTCTGTGGGCACGTTCCTCACGAACTTCCCGGCCCGGGGCTGGATGACGCCCGAGCGTCTGGTCGCTCGCCGGGCCGATCTGGTGATGGTGGCCATCACCGGCAACCGGGACGGCACCACCGCGGTGGACTACACGATCAACGCGGCGATGGGGTTCCCGATGGCGACCGGCCCCGCCGGCGGCACGGAGCCCGTCAACAGCGTGCTGCCGGCTTGGGACCTGCTGTGCGGTCAGACCGCGGCGGTGGGGATCCTGGCCGCCGATCGTCGCCGCCTGCTCACCGGCGAGGGCTCGGTGATGACTCTGGCATTGAGCGATGTGGCGCTGGCGGCGACGGCTGCGCTGGGCTATGTGGGCGAGGTTCAAGTCAATCGGACGGAGCGGCCGCGCTGCGGCAACGACCTGTACGGGGCGTTCGGTGCAGAGCTGTCCACCGTCGACGACCGGCGCTTCTACGCCGTCGCCATAAGCCGCCGGCAGTGGGACGCGCTCCTAGAGGCCACAGAAAGCGCCGCTGCGGTCGCCGAGATCGAGGCGAATCGGGGTCTCGACTTCGGCGACGAGGGCGACCGTTTCGAGGCACGCCAGCAGATCAAGGCGGCAATGCAGGCTTGGACCGGAGACCGGCCCTTCATCGAGGTGGCTCGGCGTCTCGACGCCTGTGGGGTGTGCTGGGGTCCGTACCAGACCTTCACCGAGCTAGTTGCCCGCGACCCGCGCTGCTCGCCGGCCGGGGGGCTGTTCGTCGAGGTGGATCAGCCCGGTATCGGCCAGTACTTGGCGCCGGTCTCGCCGCTGACCCCCACTGACGTGGGTGGCTGGACGATGAGCGAGGCGGGCACGGACGTGCTGGCTCCGGTTCTTGGCGAGCACACCGACGAAGTGCTGGCCGAATGGCTCGGCCTCTCGGGCACCGACATCGGCAGGCTCCACGACGAGGGGATCGTCTCGGGCGCTGACGGAGGCTGAATGGGCACTCAGTAGTCGCTCTTGCGGGGATTGTATACCGCTGCTAAATTGTATACCGATGCTCGAGGCCTTCGAGACTTTCGCAACATTGATGGGTTCCACGACGTGGATGGAGCAAGGACGCTGCGTGGGTGAGAGCGGCTTGTTCTTCGCACCGTTTGCGGAGCGGCCCGAGGCCAGGGTGCGCCGTGAGGCTCGGGCCCGGTCGATATGCGAGCAGTGCTCCGTGCTGCTCGCCTGCCGTGACTATGCGCGCCGGAACCGCGAGCTGGGTTTCTGGGGCGGTGAGAGCGAGTCGGAGCGAGCCGAGGCGGGATTCGCTCCAACCACGCCGATCGTCGGCCGCAAACGGGTGGCCGAGGAACGGGCCCGCGACGCCATGCGTCGCATCCTGTAGATCAGCGGCGCCGACTACACCCTGACCCGCTAGCCGGGGCTCGGGTCCCGTGATACCGCGGGCTCGACCACGATCACCAGGCTGCCCACATGGCGCTTGCCGGCGAAAGCCTCCTGCGCGGCGTGGATCTCCTCCAACGGGTAGGTGCCGCCCACCACCGGCCTGACCTCCCCCCGCTCGATGTAGCCGACGAGATCGGCGAACACCTGAGGGGCATAGACGGTGGCGCCGTGCAACTGGAGGTCCTTCAGGTACAGGGTTCGCAGGTCGAGATCCACGACCGGTCCCGCGATGGCCCCGGAGGTCACGTAGCGCCCACCCCGGCGCAGCGCCTCCAGCCAACCCGGGAAGCTGCTGCCGCCGACGACGTCGGCCACCACGTCGAAGCTGTTTCCGTTGGCTGCGGTGGCCGCCGCGACGATGTCTCCGGATTCCCGGGCTATCACCGCATCGGCGCCCAAGTCGCTCACCGCTGCCCGCTTGGACTCGCCGGCGACGGCCACCACCCGGGCGCCGCGGCGCTTGGCCAGTTGCACCAGTGCGCTGCCCACGCCGCCGGAAGCGCCCGGGACCGCGACCGTCTCGCCCGAGCGCAGGTCCGCTCGCTGGAGCATGTGCTCCGCGGTCGACCAGGAGCAGGCGAAGCTGGCCAACTCGACGTCCGAGAGACCGACCGACACCGGGTACACGTTCTCTTGTGGAACGGTGCAGTACTCGGCGTACCCGCCGTCGCGCTCGCTGCCCAGATAGCCGGCGAGGTCGCGATCGGCAGGACGGTCCCGGTCGCGCAGCCATGGGTCGATCAGCACCCGGCGACCCATCAACCCCGAGTCCGCACCCTCACCGGCCGCCACCACCACGCCCGCGATGTCGGCGCCCTGGATCCGGGGGAAGGACAGGCCGCCGCGACCCCACGCCGAATCGGTGGGATCAGCCTCGGCGAACCCTTGCGAGGACGTGGCCGAGGTGACCGAGCGGCTGTACCAGCCGACACGGGTGTTGATGTCGGTGTTGTTCATGCCGCAGGCCGCCACCCGCACCAGCACGTCACGCGGGCCGGGACTGGGCACAGGCACGTCGTCGCGCACCTCCAGCATCTCGGGCCCGCCGGTGCCCAGCAGTACCGCGGCCCGCATCACCGCGGACGGATCAGATCCGGTCACGGCGGTCGGCAGCTCCGGTCATCGTGCTCACGGTGCGAGCCGGTGGGCGTGCATGGCCTGATAGTGGGGCAGGCAGGCGGCGTAGGCGTCTCGGAGGAGTTGGTTGTGGTCGATGGAGACATAGTCGCGCTCCTGGCGAGACAGCGTCGTGGACTCGGCGAGGTTGGCGTGCCAGGTTCCGCTCTCGTACCAGGTGTGATCTGAGGCCCTGCTCGTGCCCCACTGAAGCGCCTCCGGCTTGAAGTCGATTCCCACTGCCGCGCACCAGGCGGCCGTGACGCCGTGAGGGTCGTCGAGCATGTCGTCGGCGTCGATGACGGGAGGCGGGCTCCCGGTGCGCTGCGTCAGCAGGTCGAACAGCTCGCGCTGCTCGGTGAAGCCGGTCTCGTCCAACGTGAAGTCCGTCCACTGCCCGTACATCGATGTCAACGCCCTGGCGGGATCGCGGATCAGGAAGGAGTGGTTGAAGGCATCGAGGAACGGCACCTCCGCGTCGCCGGGACCGGTGGAGGGAACCACCCAGTCGTGCATGTGGGTGACGTAGTGGGGGAAGTCCTTCATGAACACCGGTCCCCGCCTGGCGGCCGCCACCAGCCCCTCCCAGACCGACTCGAAGCTGAGTTCCGGCCGGTACTGGATGTGGCTGTCGGGCGGGCGGGTGTCGTTGCCGATCGAGTACCAGACCTCGCCGAAGGGCTCGTGCGCGATCTCGTGATCGCCGCGTTGCTTCATCATCCGCTCGAATGCGGTCGACGTCGACCGGGGCACCGCCCACAGCACGAGGATCGGGGTCATGCGAGTCGCTCCTATCCCTCTAGGCCCGCAGCCGGGTGTTCGTCGGATCGTGGACGGCCTCGTCCAGCACGCGGGCCGGCCGCAGGTCGCCAACGACCCGGACCTCCAGCCCGGTGCCGGGTTCCGCGTGCTCCGGGGCCAGATAGGCGAAGGCCAGGCTCTGGCCGGTGTGGAAGCCGTAGGCGCCGGACGTGACCAGGCCGACGGCCTGCGCGCCGGCGTAGACGCCGTCGGCTGCCTGCACGTCGGCGTCGTCGGCTTCCACGGCCAGATAGGCGAGCCGCCACCGGTACGGCTCCTCGCCCGAGGCCGCCCCGGCCCGGCGGGCCAGCAGCGCGTCGCGGCCCACGAAGTCGCCTTTGTCGATCTTCACGAACCGGTGCAGCCCGGCCTCGTCGGGGTTCACGTCGTGGGTGAGCTCGCGGCTGGTGAAATAGCGCTTCTCCATGCGCAGCGAGTCCAGCGCATGGTTGCCCGCGTCGGCCACCCCCAGCGGCTCGCCTGCATCCCAGAGCGCGTCGTAGACGGTGCCGAGCTCCTCGACCGGCACATGAAGCTCCCAGCCGAGCTCCCCGGTGAACCCCACCCTCAGAGCCCGCACGTTCGGCACGCCGGCCAGCGTGATGACCTGCGCCCGCAACCATCCGAAAGCCTCATTGCCCAGATCGGCGTCGGTGAGGCCGGCAAGCAGTCGCCGGGCCTCGGGCCCGGTGACGTTGAGCACCCCCAGTTCCATCGACCGGGTCACCAGCTCGGCGTCGGCGCCGTCGGGCCAGTGCGTCTCGAAGAACTCCCGATCCTTGCCCTCGCCGGCCGCGGCCGACACCAGGTAGAGGTGGTCGGCCGCCAGGCGGGTGACGGTCAGCTCGCTCTCGATGCGAGCCTTCGGCGTCAGCAGGTATGTCAGCCCGATGCGTCCTACCGCAGGCACGTTGTTGGTGGTGAGGTGGTCGAGCACCGCGGCCGCGTCGGGGCCGATCAGGTCGAACTTGGCGAACGCGGTGGCGTCGAGGATCCCCACCCGCTCCCGCACGGCCCGGCACTCCTCGGCCACCGCGTCGAACCAGCCGGTGTGGCGGAACGAGACCATGTCTTCGGCGGGCAGGCCGGCTGCCGCCGGGAACCACTTGGGCCGCTCCCAGCCGTAGACCTGCGTGAACACCGCCCCCTTGCCGTGCAGGCGCCCGTACAACGGCGTGGTGCGGTAGGGGCGACCGGCAGGCCGCTCCAGCGTGGGCAGCGGGGTCTGGTGGCGGTACTGGTGGTCCTCGGCCCCCTTCACCCGGCCGTAGGACATGATGTCGGCGCGGTCGATGTAGCCGAACCGGCGTGCGTCGTAGGCCCGCACGCTCACGCCGGTGGTGCCGTGCACCATCCAGCGGGCCAGCTCCCGGCCCAGGCCCGGCCCGTCGGCGATCCCGACCTGCACGCCGACCATCTGCCAGAAGTTGGGCACCCCCGACGGGCCCAGCAGGGGCTCACCGTCGGGCGGGTACGAGATGGCCCCGCAGATGACCTGCTTGATGCCCAGCGGCTCCAGCACCGGCATCCGCTCGAAGGCCCGGGCCAGCCATGGGCCGACCCGGTCGAAGTCGGCGTCGAACAGCGGGTTCTCCAGCGACCAGTCCGGCCCGTCGCCGTCGTGCCAGACCGCTTCGGCGCCGGTCTGCTCGTAGATGCCGATCAGGCCCGACTGCTGCTCCTGGCGCAGGTACCCCGACACGTAGTCGTCGCGCACCACCGGCAGCTCCCGGTCGAGGTCGCCGAACGCCGGCACCGGCTCGGTGAGCAGGTAGGTGTGCAGCACGTTGGCGATGGGCACGTCGAGCCCGACCATGCGAGCCACCCGGTGCGCGTAGCAGCCGGCCGCGTTCACGACGTGCTCGGCGTGGATCGTGCCCCGCTCGGTGTCGACGTCGAAGCTGCCGTCTCGCCGCCGGCGGATGCCCAGCACCCGGTTGCGCCGGCTGACGGCCGCACCCAGGTTCCGGGCGGCTCGCACCATGGCGTTGGCCGCGCCGGCGGGGTCGACGTGGCCATCGTCGGGGGTGTGGACCGCGCCGAGCATCCCGTCGGTCACGTAGAAGGGATGAAGCCGCGAGAGCGTCGACGGCGAGACCCACTCGATGGCGTTGCCCACGTACTCGGCCGGGCCGAACTGGGCCCTCAGCCAGTCCACCTCCTCGGCGTTGTAGGCCACCCGCAGGCTGCCGCTGCGATGCCACGAGGTCGCCACCTCGCTCTCAGCCTCGAGCGACGCGTACAGCTCGCAGGCGTAGCGCCGGAAGGACGCCAGCGCGTAGCTCGACACCGAGTGGGTGACCTGGCCCGCCGCGTGCCAGGTGGAGCCCGAGGTGAGCTCAGCCTTCTCGATGAGAAGGCTGTCGGTCCACCCCTCGTGGGCGAGGTGGTACAGCGCGCTGGCCCCGCAGATCCCACCGCCGATGATCACCACTCGGGCCGAGGTCGGCAGGGTGGATCCGGCGCGTGCGGTCTCGCCGGGCAGAACCGAACCTTGCTCCACGTCAGCTCCTCCCTGCGGTCCGGCCTCAGCAGGCGCCGGCGCGCGACGCTATCGCCGCAAATCGGGCACAATACGCATACAAGGGCCGCAGTTGGGTCGTACCGACCCCACGACATAAGGAGGCCGAGATGCGTCACTCGCATCCCGCTCTGGTCGACCCGGAGTTCTACGTTCCCGGCCTGCCTGCCGACTATGTGGCCGCCCGCTACGGGATCGGCGCGGCCGACATCGCCAAGCTCGGCTCGGCGGAGAATCCCCTGGGGGCATCGCCGCTGGCCGTGCAGGCGATCCGGGAGCGGTTGGACGACCTGCACCTGTACCCGTCCTGGACGGCCGAGCCGCTGCGGGAGAAGATCTCGCTCGTCTACGGCTTCGAGCCCGAGCGGGTGATGTGCGGAGCCGGCGAGACCGAGATCATCTCATGGCTGATCCGGGCGTTCTGCGAGCCGGGTGGGCGCATCCAGATGCCCGGCCCGTGCTTCCCGATCTATCACCTGTTCGCCGAGGCCGAGGACCGGGTGCCGGTCCTGGTGCACGACGCCACCGACCGGGCCACGATGGCGGTGGACGTCAATGCCTACATCGACGCCATCGGCGAAGACACCCGGATCGTGTTCGTCACCAACCCGCACAGCCCTTCGGGAACGTGGATGGCCGAGAAAGACGTCAGGCGCATCGTCGAGGCCGCGCCCGAGGCCCTGGTAGTCCTCGACGAGGCCTACGTGCACTACTCGGACACTGGTGGATACATCCACCTGGTCGACGACTATGACAACCTGGTGGTGCTGCGCACGTTCTCCAAGGCGTTCGGCCTCGCGGGCCTGCGGGTCGGTTTCGGTGTTGGACCGAAGCCGGTGGTCGACGCGTGCCTTGCCGTCAAGCCGACGTGGAACATGGGCGTGCTGCAGACGGCAGGCGCCGCCGCTGCCCTCGACGACAAGGACCATCTCGACGCCACCGTGGCGATGATCTCCAAGGGTAGGGACCATGCGCAGGGCCGCTTCGCCGAACTCGACCGCTTCCGGATGGTTCCGGGCAGCCGGTCCAACTTCTTCCTGGTGGAGATCCTGGATCCCGGCACCGACTCCACCACGGTCTTCGACGGACTCCTGGAGCGAGGGGTGATCGTCAAGGACGGCTCGGTGTCGTTCCGGGGGCTGGACCGGCGCTTCCTGCGCTGCGACGCCAACCGGCCCGACCGCATGGACCGACTCGTGGACGCACTGGCGGACCTGCCATGACCGGGCGCCGGAACGGGCTGGCGGCCCGGTACTACACGGACGGCGAAGTCTTCGCCGCGGAGATGGACCGGGTGTTCGCTCGGAGTTGGGTGATGGTGGGCCACGCGTCGGAGGTGGCCGAGCCCGGGATGGTTATCACGGCGCGCGTTGGCGATGAGAGCGTGCTGGTAGCCAACGACGCCGGACAGCTCCGGGCCATGTTCAACGTGTGCCAGCACCGCGGTCACGAGCTGGTGACATCCGAGACGGCCCGTCTCGACCGGATCACCTGCCCCTACCACGCTTGGACGTACGGACTCGACGGGCGGCTTCTGCACGCCCGCGGCGAGGATGTGGGCGACGTGTGCGTGCCCCGCGTGCGCCTCGAGACCCTGGGCGGGTTCCTGTTCGTCAACCTGGCGGCCGAGGCGGCCGGGCTGGCCGCCACTGCGCCCGGCGTGCAGGACAACCTTCTCGTCCGGGTACCCGACGCCCCCCGGCGGGTGCTGTCGGCCCGGCTCACCCACGAGATGCGGGCCAACTGGAAGGTGGTGGTGGAGAACTACAACGAGTGCTACCACTGCCCCAACGTCCACAAGTGGTTCACGTCGGGGGTGGTGGCCCCCGGCAGCTACCGGATCGCCTCGGGTGGCTCAGTGATCCGCCATGGCGCCGAACGCCCCGGCCAGCCGCCCGCCTGGACAGGTGCCGAAGCTGATGGCAACGGCGGCGGGGCCGGAGACGGGTACGAGGCGTACTTCGTGTGGCCGGTGTCGGCCATCCAGTGCTATCCCGGCCAGGTCGTCAACACCTTCCGCTGGGTGCCCCTGGCGGTGGACCGCACGCTGCTGATCCGCGAGTGGTGGTTCGACACTGCCGATCTGACCGAGGCCCAGTCGCGGCTGGTCTCCGACGACTGGGAGAACACCGTCGCCGAGGACTTCGGGATCGTCGAGTCGGTGCAGCGCGGCGTCGCCAGTCGCGGCTACACGCCTGGACCGCTGATAGAGGATCCCAGCGGCGTGTGTGGCGTTCACAGCGAGAACTCGGTCAGCCACCTCCAGGACTTGCTGCTGGAGTCGCTGGGCGACGCGGTGTGATGGCGGATGCGCTCTCGGCCTCGGAGACTCTCGAAGCGGTAGACCGCTCGTTGTCGGCCGAGCTAGCCGGGTTCCTGAGCGGACTGAGCGGCCGTGTTGCCCCCGCTCACCTGGCTGCGGCCGGCAACTGCGTGATCGACACTCTGGGCGCGATCGCCTACGGGTGCGCGCAGCCGTGGTCGATGGCCGCAGCCCGCCATGCTCTTGCCACCGGCGGTGGTGGAGCCTGCACCGTGGTGGGCTTGGCCGATCGCGCGTCGCCGGCCATGGCCGCCTTCGCCAACGGCACCGCGGCCCACGCGTTCGAGCTCGATGACGTGCACGAGGAGGCCGTCAACCATCCGGGCGCGGTGGTGGTTCCCGCCGCGCTGGCCGTGGCCGAGGAACTCGACGCTTCGGGCCTAGCGTTCCTGGAGGCCGTGGTCGTCGGGTACGAGGCCATGGCCCGGGCCGGGTTGGGTGTCGGGCCGGTCTCGCACATGCTGGCCGGCTTCCATCCCACCTCGATGTCGGGCGTATTCGGAGCGGCCGCCGCGGCCGCCCACCTGCGCGGTCTCGATGCCGATCGGCTCAACCACGCCTTCGGCATCGCGGCGTCGCTGGCGTCGGGGACCATGGAGTTCGCGGCCTCGGGCGGGATGGCCAAGCGGATCCACGCTGGGCGGGCCGCCGAGGGCGGGATCATGGCCGCCTCGCTGGCCGCCGACGGGTTCGAGGGGGCCCGGGACGGCCTAGCCGGACGGCACGGGTTCTGCCGGGTGTTCACCGATGATCCCCGGCCGGAGCTGCTGGTGGAGGGGCTCGGCGAGCGCTGGATGATCGACGAGATCACCGTGAAGCCGTATGCGTCTTGCAGCGACGTACACCCGATGGTCCAGGCCACGTCCGAACTCGTCGCTGAGCGCGACATCCGTGCCCGACAGATCGAGCGGATAGCCGTCCACACCACGACGAAGGTGGTCGAGCTCAACGACATGGACGGGACCGCCTCGGTCATGGCTGCCCAGTACTCCGCGCCGTTCAACGTGGCCGCCGCCGTGCTGGCTGATCCGTCGGACCCCGCCACCTTCAGCCCCGAGCGCATCGCCGACCCTGCGCTGGCGGCGCTGCAGGCCAGGGTCACACTCGTTCTCGATCCCGCCTTCGACGCCACCTACGCCTGGAAGCAGGGGGCCCGGGTGGAGATCACCACCACCGACGGCCGGGTGCTGGAGCGGACCGTTCACGGCCAGCGAGGATCGATGCACGATCCGCTCAGCGACGCCGAGATCGAGCGCAAGTTTCACACGCTGGCCGAGGGTCGCCTCGACCCGCGAGTTCCCGAGGTCGTCCGCTCGTTGCCGGATCGCCCCGTGCGTGCGTTAACCCGCCTTCTCCGCTCCCGCTAGAGGAATTGGCAGCGGTCGGCCCCCTATAGGGCGCTTTCTGCTGCCAGTTCGCGGCCGGCGGGCCGGTGCCAGTCGAATTGGCAGCGGTCGGCCCCTATAGGGCGCTTTCTGCTGCCAGTTCGCGGTCAGGCCGGGTCTCCCCGGTTGTGCGGCCCGTTGGCTGAGGGCAGGCTGAGGCGGTGAGCGAACTCGACTTGGGCCAGGACTTCGCCGGTCGGGCCGGTGCGGCGCTGGTGGTAGGGGGCAGCGGCGGCCTTGGCTCGGTGATCGCGGTGGAGCTGGCCGCCCGGGGCAGCGATGTGGCCCTCACGTATCGCAGCAATGCCGAGGCGGCGGCCGCCACCGCGGCAGAGATCGAGCGACTTGGCCGCCGGAGCTGGCTCGCAGCCGTCGACCTCACCGACGACGAAGGGGTGGCCGCGGCCATGGCGGAGTTGGCCGGCACTGCGGGCGGCCTGCACACCTTGGTGTACGCGGCCGGCCCTCATGTCCCGCAAATGCACATGAGTCGAACGGCGTCGGCGGCAATGAGGGCTCAGCTGGACGCCGACGCGGCCGGGTTCTTCGCGGTGACGTCAGCCGCGCTGCCTCACCTGCGAGAATCCAGTGGCAGCATCGTGGCCGTCACCACGGCCGGTCTCGGCCGGTTCCCGGTGCGTGACGGCTTGAGCACCGTTCCCAAGGCCGCCGTCGAGGCCGCGGTTCGAGGTCTGGCCGCGGAGGAAGGACGCTTCGGCGTGCGGGCCAACAGCGTCGGCCCTGGGATGCTGAGCGACGGCATGGCGCAGCGTCTGATTGCCTCGGGCGACCTCGACGAGCGAGCCCTAGACGCGGCCCGGGCCAACATCCCCATGGGCACCTTTGGCACCGCGGCCGATATCGCCGAGGCAGTGTGTTTCCTGGCTTCGGACCGGGCTCGTTACATCACCGGCCAGCATCTGGCCGTCGACGGCGGCTACACGGTCTGAGCGCCGGCTCGGGGCCCTCCACCGCGCCGGCTCGGGTAGCGTCGGGTCGATGTATCCCGGAGTCCACGCCGCTACCAGTCCCGACAAGCCGGCTGTCATCATGGCCGGGTCGGGAGAGACCATCACGTACGCCCAACTCGACGCTGAGGCCAATCAGGTGTCACGCCTGTTCCGGGAGGCCGGGCTGGCTCCCGGCGACCATGTGGCCTGGTGCCTGGAGAACCATCGCAACTTCCTGCCGTTGATGTGGGGGGCGCACTACGCGGGGCTGATCTACACGCCCATCAGCAGCCGTCTCACCACCGACGAGATCGCCTACATCGTCGACAACAGCGGCGCCCGGGTCTTCATCACGTCGAGGTACAAGGCCGCCCAGGCGGCCGAGCTGGTCGAACGGATGGACGGGGTCGAGCTGAGGCTCATGATGGACGACGTCATCGACGGGTACGGCAGCTACGAGCAGGCTCTGGCCGGGGCGTCACCGGAGCCGTTGGAGGGCCGGGTGGCCGGCACCGACATGCTCTACAGCTCGGGCACCACCGGGCGTCCCAAGGGTGTGCTCAGTGCCTACGAGGCGGTGCCCATCGAGGAGGCGGAGTCGGCGGTGGCCATGATGTGCGTGCTGCTGCTCGGTATGTCCGACGAGTCGGTCTACCTGTCGCCCGCGCCGATGTACCACGGCGCGCCGCTGCGTTTCACGATGGTCGCCAACATCATCGGCTGCACCGCGGTGGTCATGGAGCGTTTCGACGCGGAGCAGTTCCTGGCCGCGATCGAGCGCTACTCGGTGACCCACACCCAGGTGGTGCCGACCATGTTCGTACGGATGCTGAAGCTGCCCGACGAGCAGCGGCTGCGCTACGACCTGTCGTCGCTGACCAGCGTGCTGCACGCGGCCGCGCCCTGCCCGGTGGAGGCCAAGCACCGGATGATCGAGTGGCTGGGGCCGATCATCAGCGAGTACTACGCGGGCACCGAGGGCAACGGGGCCACCTTCTGCGACAGCGAGCAGTGGCTGGCCCACGAGGGCACTGTGGGAGTGCCCATCACCGGCGAGGTCCACATCGTGGACGAGGCCACCGGCGAGGAGGTGCCCGCCGGCACTGAGGGCGTCATCTACTTCGGCGAGGGCAACACCTTCGAGTACCACCTCGACGATGAGAAGACTCGCAACTCGCGGCTGGCCAACGGCTGGTCCACCATCGGCGACGTGGGAAAGGTGGACGACGACGGCTTCCTGTACCTGACCGACCGCAAGGCGTACATGATCATCTCGGGAGGGGTGAACGTGTACCCCCAGGAGGCCGAGAACCTGCTGACCATGCACCCGGCCGTGCTGGACGTGGCCGTGATCGGCGTGCCCGACGACGACCTGGGCGAGGTGCCCAAGGCGGTGGTCCAGCCCATGGAGATGCCCGACGGCGACGAGGCCGTAGCCGCCTTGGAGAGGGACCTGATCGACTACTGCCGGGCCAGCCTGGCCTCGGTCAAGTGCCCCCGTACGGTGGACTTCCGCTCGGAGCTGCCCCGCGACGAGACGGGCAAGCTCTACAAGCGCCTACTGCGCGACGAGTACTGGCAGGGCCAGGACCGCCGCATCTAGCCGACCGCCGTACGTGAGTCCCGTCGGGGCGGTCAGACGCCGTCGAGCCTGCGGATGAGCGTGGGCGGGGCGACCCGCCGGTAGCTGTCCTCCAGCCAGTCGGCGACATCGTCGATGCCGGCGTCGGCCATCCGCACCAGCACCGCGCCGTAGCCGTCGTAGTGGGGCACAGTGAACAGCACGCCGGGATGGTTCTCGAGCAGGACCGGCTTCATCTCCGGCTCGCAGAACAGCACCAGCACCTCGGTGTCGTGCACCCGGTCGCGTCGATGCTCGCGCTCGCCCCACAGGCGGCAGAAGCCCTTCTTGCGAACCTTCAGCCCCGGCGTGCCGTACCAGGTCGACTCGGTGACCTCGGGCAACTGGAGCCCGACCCTCCGCACATCGTCGAACGTCACCACGGCCCGAGCCTCACACCGTTTAGCCAGCCCGGTCCCTAAGTGATCTTCAGGACCCGGGCCGCGTTCTCCCGCAGGAACTTGGGCCAGACGCCGTCGCGGAAGCCGACGTTGGGCATCTCGGTCATGATCCGCTGCAGCGACAGGCCCATGGGGAAGTAGCCGGCGTACATGACCTTGTCGGCACCCCTGGTGTTGGCGTAGTCGATGATGGCCCTCGGGTAGTGCTTGGGGGCGAACGCAGAGGTCGAGTAGTGCAAACCGGGCCACTTCAGCATCAGCTTCACGGCCAGGGCCTCCCAGGGCTCGCAGCCGTGGCGGGTGACCAGGGTCAAATCCGGGAAGTCGTACATCACGCGGTCGAGGCGCTCCACGTGCTGGCAGTCCATGGGCAGCCGGGGACCGGGCACCCCCGCGCACACGAAGATCGGTATGTCGAGCTCGCAGCACGTGGCGTACACCGGGTACCACTTGGCGTCGTCGATGGGGATCTGCGGGAAGCACCCGGCCGGGAACGTGCCCACCGCCCGGATGTCGTACTCGTCGTGGTAGCGGCGGATGCGCCGCACCGCGCCCATCACGTCGTTGGCGTCGGCCTGGCAGGTGGCCACGAACCGGTCGGGATGGTCGGCCAGGGCCTTGCGGTTGACCTCGCCCTCGCAGCCGATCATGCCCCACTCCACGCCGTAGGCGTCCATCTCGCCCAGCGTCAGCCCTATGGGGTCGGCCGCGCCGTACTTCTCCTTGGGCACGCCCTTGAACATGTACTCCACCGGGAAGTCGAACTCGGCCGACTCGGCGTCCTTGAGCTGCTTGCGGATGAACTCGTAGTGCTCGAAGTCCTTGGCGGGAAAGCCGATCACCGTGTCGACGATCCCAACGTCGGTCGGCATAGGCATGGTCTGGTTCCGTTCGTCGCCGGGAAGGGGTGCTAGTTGCGGGGCACGTCGCTCCAGGGGATCTCCTTGTCCACTCTGGGCTCGCCGGGCAAGCCCAGCACCTGCTCTCCCAGGATGTTGCGCATGATTTCGCTGGTGCCGCCCTCGATAGAGTTGGCCCGAGCTCGCAGGAAGCCGTGGTGGGCGTCGCCGAACTTGCCGTCGAGCGAGACCGCGGTGGGCCGGCGGAACTCGTAGTCGTAGTCCACCATCCCCGCGGCGCCCTCCAGGTCGATCACCTTGGACGTGAGGGACTGGTTGAACTCGGCCAGCATCAGCTTGCTCACCGACCCCTCCGGTCCCGGATTGCCGGCCCGGGCATTCTGGAAGGCCCGGACGTTGGTGAGCCGCAGAGCCTCGCCCCGCACCCACAGCTGCATCACCTCGTCGCGGTGGGCCTTGGTGCGCACTGCGGGATCCATGTTGCGGTAGGCCTCCAGCAGGTTGCCCAGCGGCCCCTCCCGGCCGGTGGTGGCGCCGCCCACCGCGCCGCCGATGGCGGTCCGCTCGTTCATCAGTGTGGTGAGCGAGACCCGCCAGCCCTCGCCGACCGCACCGATCCGGGCCGCGTCCGGCACCCGCACGTCGGTCATGTAGACCTCGTTGAACTCGGCCTCACCGGTGATCTGGCGCAGGGGCCGTACCTCCACCCCCGGTGCTCGCATGTCGAGCGCGAAGTAGGTCAGCCCCTTGTGCTTGGGCAACTCCGGGTTGGAGCGGGCCACCAGCATTCCCAGGTCGGCTACGTGGGCCAGCGTGTTCCACACCTTCTGGCCGTTCACCACCCACTCGTCGCCGTCGCGTTCGGCCCGGGTGCCCAGCCCCGCGAAGTCCGAGCCGGAGCCGGGCTCGCTGAACAACTGGCACCACCGCTCCTCGCCGGTGAACATGGGCCGTAGGTAGCGGCGTTTCTGCTCGTCGGTGCCGTGGGTGAGGATGGTCGGGCCGATCAGCATCATGAAGAACGTGGAGGGGTCGGCGGGCTGGGCGCCCGCGGCCCGCAACCGCCGATCAACCGCTCGCTGGAGCTTGCGGGACAGGCCGAGTCCGCCGAAGCCCGGCGGATGGTGCACCCAGGCCAGGCCGGCGTCGTACTGGTGGCCCCGGAACTCGATGTGATTCTCGGTGGCGGGGTCGTGGTCGGCCAGGAGCGCGTCGACCGCCTCGTCGGCGATGCGGGTCTGCTCGGTGGTGTCTGCCGGTGCGTCGGTGGCTGTCATGGGTGATTCTCCGGTGGACGTTGCGGTCACGGTCCGGTCGGCGTCATGCTTGGACCATGCATTCTTACTCCCGCCAGTCGCTTATAGACACCACTGAAGCCTGTTTCACTGAGATTCTGGACCTGTGCCACGACCTCGCCGACGAGGAGTGGACCGTGCAGTCGCTTTGCCCGGATTGGACCGTGCGCCAGGCGCTGGGCCATGCCGTGGGCGTGGAGGACGTGATCTCCGGATGGGAGATCAGCACCGACAACATGCCGCCGTTCGAGAAGATGATCGCCCTCACCGGAGCCTCCGCAGGCATGTCGTCGGACGAGTTCGGGGCCAGGGTGGGCGAGATTTTCGACGCTCGCCGGTCCGATCTTGCCGCGCTGCGCGACGAGGACATCGAACAGCCGTCGTGGACCCCGGTGGGGGTGCAGAGCTACGGGGGCTTTCTGGCCATCCGCATCTTCGACATGTGGGTGCACGTGCGCGACTGCACCATCCCGCTGGGGCGGGCGACCGACGACAGCGGGCCGGCCGCGGAGATCACCATGAACCAGGTCGAGGGCTCGATGGGCTACATCATCGGCAAGAAGGTCGGTCTGCCTGACGGCATGAGCCTCAGGGCCGACATCACCGGTCCGGTGGAGCGCCAGATGGCGGTGGTGGTGGACGGCCGCGCCAAGGCGGTGGATCCTGGCTCGCTGGATTCGCCCGACGTGGTGCTCACCGCCGACTCGACCACGTTCATCATGCTCGCCTGCGGCCGCATCGACCCCCAGTCCAAGATCGACGACGGCTCGATCTCCTGGAGCGGCGACGCCCACTGGGGTGAGCACGCGGCCCGAAGCCTCCGCTTCACAATGTGATGACGCCCGGCGGCGGCCCGCCCGCCGGTGCCGACGACTGGATGGCCCTGGTCGAGCAGACGCTGCGAGGCCGCGACCTAGTCGAACTCGCCAGCACCACCCGCGACGGGGTCACGATCCAGCCGCTGTACACCGAAGGCCCGGAGCGGCCCGCGGCGGCCGCGGTGACTGCCGACCCGAGGCGGTTGGAGGCGGGCTGGGACGTTCGCCAGTACCACGGCACGGCCGCGGCGACGGCCGACGCCATCGACAGGCTCCGGGCTGAGATGGAGCAGGACTTGGCGGCAGGGGTCACGTCGTTGGAGCTCGAAGTCCCCGCGGGCATCGACGTCGACGGACTCGACGCGCTGCTCGACGGTGTCGACGTTGCAGCAACGCCCGTGGCTCTAGCGCCTCACGCGGAGCTGGATGTGGCTGAGGCCCTCATGGCGCTGGCGGCCCGTCGGGGCGAGGGTCTCGCGCCCGCCAGCTCGCTCGGCATCGATCCGCTGGGGGAGTGGGCCCGCTCGGGCCGTCGCCCGGACCGCGCACCGGCCGAGGCCTGGACAGCTTCCCTGGTCGCCGGCCCGGGCGCTTCCCGGCTCGGTTCCGGGATCAGAGTCTTCGTGGTGGACGCTGTCCGCTACTCCGACGCGGGCGCGACCGAGGCCCAGGCGCTGGGGTGGGCGACGTCGACGGGTGTCGCCTATCTGCGGGGGCTGGTCGAGGCCGGTGTCCCGGTGAACGCGGCGGCCGGATTGATCGGGTTCCGTCTGGCAGCCACGGCCGACCAGTTCGTGACCATCGCCGCGCTGCGGGCGGCCAGGGTGATGTGGGCACGGGTGGTGACGGCCAGCGGCGGCTCGCAGCAAACGGCACGCCAGTACCAGCACGCGGTCTCGGCGTCGCACATGTACAGCCGGCGCGATCCGTGGGTCAACCTGTTGAGGGGCGCCACGACTGCGCTGGCCGCCGGTGTTGCCGGCGCCGACGCCGTGACCGTGCTGCCCTTCGATCACGCCTCCGGGGCTGCCGACCCGGACGGGGCCTTGGGCCGCAGGCTGGCTCGCAACACTCAGCTGCTGCTGTTGGAGGAGTCGTACCTGGCACGGGCAACCGACCCCGCGGGCGGGTCCTTCTACGTGGAGTCAGT
The DNA here is from genome assembly GCA_009843915.1 of Acidimicrobiaceae bacterium. GTDB lineage: Bacteria > Actinomycetota > Acidimicrobiia > Acidimicrobiales > Aldehydirespiratoraceae > Aldehydirespirator. The sequence continues at coordinate 30,143 of VYCM01000146.1, forward strand.
AACCGAACAGCTGGCGTCGGCGGGTTGGCGGGTATTTCAGGACATCGAGGCATCCGGCGGGATGGAAACCGTCATCGGCGACGGCGGCCTGGCCGCTGCGACGGCAGAGAGCTGGCGGTCCCGCCTGGGAGCGCTGAGGACCCGGAGCGAGCGTCTGACCGGCGTGAGCGAGTTCCCCCTGCTCGACGAGCCAGCCCCGGAATCACTCGCCGAATCGGATGCCCCGGACGCCGGAGGCCTTCCGGTCAGGCGCTTGGCCGAGCCCTTCGAGGACCTGCGCGACGCTGCCGACCGGTACCGGATGGCCAGCGGAGAGCGTCCCGCCGTCTGGGTGGCCGCCCTGGGATCGGTCTCGGATCATTCGGCCCGCACTACCTGGGCGCAGAACCTGCTGGCCGCGGGCGGGGTCGAGACCCGGGGCGCAGCCGGGCTCGACTCGCCCATCGCGGCTGCGGCCGACTTCGCTGCGTCGGGCCTGACGGCAGCGGTGATAACGGGCAGCGACGACATTTACCGCCTGCGCGGCTCGGGCACCGCCAACGCTCTGGCCGAGTCGGGCGCGATCTTCGTGGCACTGGCCTGCGATCCCGGCACTCCCGCCGAACTCCTTGAAGAGTTGCGATCAGCGGGCGTTGACGAGGTCTGGCGCGACGGCATGGACGCGGCGGCTGCCCTCGAGCGCCTCCACCGCGCCCTCGGCATCGCGTGAGCGGCCCCCGTCGAGGCTCGCTCAGTCTTCGAAGACTGGGGGGCGCTTCTCGGAGCGGGCGAGGACGGCCTCCTCGAAGTTGCGGGTGGTCATGCGCACCAGCAACTGCGCGTTCATCTCCGAGCGCATGTGGGCCGCGTAGCTCGACGCCTCGAGGCCGGCCCACAGCATCCGCTTGGTGAGCTCCGTTCCGGGCCGGCTGAAGGCGGCGATGCGGGCGCCGATCTCATAGCAGCGCTCCAGCAGGTCACCAGGGGCCACCGTCTCGCTGACCAGGCCTATGCGGGCCGCCTCGCCGGCGTCGACGTCCCGGCCGGTCAGCATGATGTCGAACGCCCTCGACGAGCCGATCGCCCGGGGCAGCGTGAAGCTCAGGCCCAACTCGGACGCAGTGAGGCCGTTGTTGATGCCGGCCGCCCGGAAGTAGGCCTCGGTGGACGCGATGCGGATGTCGCAGGCCAGGGCCAGGCACAGGCCGCCGCCGATGGCTGCGCCGTTGATGGCCGCGATCACGGGCTGGTGCAGGTCGCCGACCAGCTCGATCACCTCGTGGAGCCGGTCGGCGGCCCTGTGGGCGATGGTCGATCGGGTGAGTCCTTCGATGTAGGGAACCCGACCCGCGCTCACCATGTCGGCGCCGGAGCAGAAGCCGTGGCCTGCGCCGGTGATCACCACGACCCGCACATCGTTGTCGTTGTTGACCCCGCGCAGGGCCTCGGCCAGCGGCACCATCACGTCGAAGGCCATGGCGTTCATGCGCTCGGGCCGGTTGAGGGTGACCAGCGCTATCTCCGGCCGGGGGTGATCGATCAGGACGAAGTCATCGGATGAGGGCATGGGGCGACGGTATCAGCCGGTGCCCCGACGACCGGGTGCCCGCCCCGACCGCTGGCTCAGTCGCCGAGGTCGGGCTTCCACGCCGCGCCGTTGATGTGGCCGCCACCATCGACGAACAGTGTGTTGCCCGTCATGTACCGGCTGGCGTCCGAGGCCAGGAAGACCACCACCGGGGCAATGTCGAGGTCTGGGTCGCCGATACGGCCCATCGGGTTGGAGGCGTCGGCCGCGGCCAGCAGCTCTGGATGCTCGCCCAGCACCCGGTTGAAGCTGGCCGACTTGGCCGCCGGGCACAAGATGTTGGCGGTGATGCCCCATTCCGCCCACTCCCGGGCCGCGGTGCGGGTGGCGGCCCTCAGCGCCTCCTTGGCCGAGTTGTACTCGACCGTGCCCATGTGGGCGTTGACTCCGTTGAGCGAGCACATGTTGATGACCCGGCCCCAGCCGTTGGCCTTCATGATCGGCAGCGCCGCGGCCATGGCCCAGAACGGGCCGTAGAACCCCACCGCCAGGGCCCGGGCCATCCCGGCGGGCGTCTTGTGCTCCACCCGGCTCACCTCTCCGCCGCCCCAGGCGTTGTTGACCAGGATGTCCACCGATCCCCAGCGCTGGGACGCATGAGCGACCATGGCTTCGACCGCGGCCCGGTCGCCCACGTCGGTGGAAAGGAACTCGCAGGAGTCGCCGAACTCCGCAGCGGCGTCGTGGCCGAGATCCTCGTCGATCTCGGCCACGAGCACATTGGCTCCCTCGGCCGCGAAGGCCCGGGCCACCGACCGCCCGATGCCCTCGCCCGCGCCGGTGACTATCGCCGTCCTGCCGTCCAGCTGCCCCATGGCCTGCCTCCCGCTGTGAGCCGTTGCATCATTCTTCCCCAGCGGCTGCACCGGCGCGGGGAGTGGTAGACAACCGGCACGACATCCCCCAGCCGAAGAGGAGTCCGGTGGACGACCTGCAACAGAGGGCCCAGCGCATTGCGGCCAAGCGCAGTTCCATGTGGGTTTACCGCTCGGTGCGCCGCACCATCATGACGGTGCTGTACCCCTACTTCCGGGTGCGGCGGCGAGGCCGGGAATATCTCGACATCGAAGGACCGGTGATCGTGGCTCCCGTGCACCGGTCCAACCTCGACACTCCGCTGCTGTCCGGGATGAGTCGCCGCCGCCTGCGGGCGCTGTCCAAGGAGTCCCTGTTCTCAAACCGGTACTTCGGAGCGTTCCTGGCCGCACTTGGAGCGTTCCCCGTGCGGCGGGGCGCAGCCGACCGGGAGGCGATGCGGGAGGCGGTCAAGATGCTGGAGGCGGGTGAGCAGATGGTGGTGTTCCCCGAGGGAACCCGCCAGTCGGGGACCCAAGTGGGCGAGGTGTTCGACGGCGTGAGCTACCTAGCGTCGCGAACCGGGGCGGCCGTCGTGCCGATCGGCATCGCCGGAACTGAGGCCGCGATGAGCACCGGCACCCGGATGCCCCGACCGGTCAGGGTGGCCATGGTGGCCGGACCGCCCATCCGTCCGCCGGATGGTCGCATGACCCGCCCCCAGATGAGCCGATTCTCCGAGATGGTGCGCGAGCGCCTCCAAGACGTCTTCGAGGAGGCCCAGGCGCTGGCGGGGTGAACGGGCCGATACGGGCCGCCGGTAGCCTCGGCACATATGGCTGAGAAGATCACTTTGGGCGCCGACGGTGTCCTCCGCGTGCCCGACGAGCCGATCATCCCGTTCGTGGAGGGCGACGGGATCGGCATCGACGTCTGGCCTGCCGCCAAGTCCGTGCTCGACGCGGCGGCGGCCAAGCAAGGCCGCCGCATCGCCTGGCTCGAGGTGCTGGCCGGCGAGAAGGCCTACAACGAGACCGGGGACTGGCTGCCGGCCGACACCATCACCGCCTTCGACGAGCACCTCATCGGCGTCAAGGGCCCGCTGACCACACCGGTGGGCGGCGGCTTCCGAAGCCTCAATGTCGCCATCCGCCAGATCATGGACCTCTACGTGTGCCTGCGCCCGGTGAGGTGGTTCAAGGGCGTGCCCTCACCGGTGCGGGAACCGCATCTGGTCGACATGGTGATCTTCCGGGAGAACACCGAGGACATCTACGCCGGCCTGGAGGTGCCATCGGGCTCGCCCGACGCCGCCCGGCTCATCGAGCTGCTGCACGACGCCTTCGGCTGGGAGATCCGGGCCGACGCCGGCGTGGGGATCAAGCCGGTGTCGAAGTTCGGGTCGCAGCGGCTGCAGCGGGCCGCCCTCAACTACGCGCTGCGCCGCGGCCGCAAGCGGGTCCACTGGGTGCACAAGGGCAACATCATGAAGTTCACCGAGGGGGCGTTCCGGGGCTGGGGCTACGAGCTGGTGCGCGAGGAGTTCGCGGACGTGGCCGTGGCCTGGGAGGACTGCGGCGGCGACGCCGGCGACAAGATCCTGGTGCAGGACACCATCGCCGACATCGCCCTGCAGCAGGTACTCACCCGCCCCGCCGAGTTCGACGTGATAGCCACCATGAACCTCAACGGCGACTACATCTCCGACGCGCTGGCGGCCCAGGTGGGAGGCATCGGCATCGCGCCCGGGGCCAACATCAACTACGTCACCGGCCACGGCGTCTTCGAGGCCACCCACGGCACCGCCCCCCGCTACGCCGGCCAGGACAAGGTCAACCCTTCGTCGGTGCTCCTCTCCGGCACGCTCATGTTCGAGCACCTCGGATGGCAGGAGGCCGCCGACGACATCATCGCCGCAGTGGAGGCCACCATCAGCGACGGGATCGTCACCTACGACTTCGCCCGACTCACCGAGGGCGCCACCGAGGTGAAGTGCTCGGAGTTCGCGGCGGCCATCATCGACCGCCTCTAACGGCTGACGCTCCCCGGTGAGCGCTTCCCGCGACAGCATGCCCCGCCGGGGCTACCGGCTGATCATGCGGTCGGTGCGGGCCCACCCCGTCCCGCATCTCGTGGCCCTGCTCGGCGCCCTCGGGTTCGTCGCCGCCACCGTGGGGACCGCCTGGCTGCTGGGCTGGATCACCGACAACGTGATCATCGCTCCGGAGTCCGAGCGGACCGGTCCTGCCGCGGCCGCCGCGATGGTTATCGGAGTCTCGGTGGCCAGCGGGATCTCGGTGCTGATGCGCCGGTGGTTCCTGGCCATGGCCGAGCTGAGAACCCAGCGTGACTGGCGGCGAGCCCTCCTTCACCGCTACATCGATCTGCCCATGGACTTCCACCGCGAGCGCGACCCGGGCGAGCTGCTCGCCCATGCCGACTCCGACGTCAACACAGCCACCATGGTGCTCAAACCGCTGGCCTTCGCGGTCAGCGTGGTGGTCCTCGTGGTGGTCACGATGGTCGCCCTGTTCGCCGCCCATCCGCTGCTGGCGTTGATCGCGGCGATCGTGTTCCCGGCGCTGGCGGTGATCAGCCGGGTCTACACGCGCATGGTCGAGGCGCCGTCGGCCGAGGTCCAGCGGCGGGTCGGCGAGGTGTCGGAGGTCGCCCACGAGAGCTTCGACGGAGCGGTTGTGGTGAAGACTCTCGGCCGGGAGCCCATCGAGGTGGAGCGCATGAGGGCCGCGTCGGCGAGGCTCCGCGACGAGCGCATACGGGTGGGTCGGATGCGGGCCAGCTTCGAGCCCTCCATAGACGCCCTGCCCACGGTGGGCGCCATCGTCCTGCTGCTGGTCGGAGCCTGGCTGGTGGGGCGCGGCTCGGCTACGCCCGGTGACCTAGTGCTGGCCGCGACCCTGTTCTCGCTGCTCGCCCTGCCGCTATTCATCGTCGGGTTCTTCCTGGAGGAGATGCCCCGTTCGGTGGTGTCGCTGGAGCGGGTGGACCGCGTGCTGGACCGGCCCCTCGAGCCGTCGGCCGAACCTGAGGGCAACGGCCCGGTGCTGCCTCCGGGTCCGCTCGGGCTCCAGATTGACGGCCTCGCGGTCCGCTACGGATCGCGGCTCGTCCTCGACGGGCTGTGGCTTGCCGTCAGTCCGGGCGAGACCGTGGCGCTGGTGGGCGCCACCGGCTCGGGCAAGTCGACGCTGCTCGAGACCGTGGCCGGGCTCAACTCTGTGGCCGGCGGCTCGATACAACTCTCGGGCGCGGCTCTGCAGGACGTTCCGTCCCGAGAGCTCCACAGCGCGGTGGCGCTGGTGTTCCAGGAGGCGTTCCTGTTCGCCGACACGGTCACCGAGAACGTCGGTCTCCAGTGGGGGCGCTCACCGGCCGACGTGACCGCCGCGCTGGACTCAGCAGCTGCGGGCGCCTTCGTGGACGCCCTGCCCGACGGCGGCTCCACCGTGGTGGGGGAGCGGGGTGTGACCCTCTCCGGTGGCCAGCGGCAGCGGGTGGCGCTGGCCCGTGCCCTGGTCCGCTCACCGCGGCTGCTCATGCTCGACGACGCCACCAGCGCGGTCGACCCCGTCGTGGAGGGTGAGATCCTCGCCAACCTCCGCCGCGATCTCGACACCACGATGCTGGTGGTAGCGCACCGGATCTCCACGATCGAGCTCGCCGACCGGGTTGCGTACCTGGCCGGCGGCAGGATCGTTGCCACCGGCACCCACGATGAGTTGCTGGACATCGACGACTACCGGTCGCTGGTCTCGGCCTACGAGCAGGCCGAAGTCCCGTGAGCGACGCACCGGAGACCGAGGTCCAGGCACTCCGAGTGCTGCGTCGCGGCTTCGCCATGAGCCCGGAATTGCGTCGAGGACTCCCGGTGGTCGCCGCGGCGGGGCTGTTCGCCGCCGTCGGCAGGCTGATCGTGCCGGTCATGGTGCAACTCGTGCTCGACCACGGCGTGATCGGCCCCGACGGCTACCGGCCCGGTGTGGTGTGGATCCTGTCGGTGGCCGCGCTGGGAGCGGTGCTGGTGGTAGCCGCGGCCAGCCGCTTCGCCCTGATCCGGCTGGTGCGCATGGCCGAGTCGGCGCTGCTCGGCCTGAGGGTCAGGGCGTTCGAGCACATCCACCGGCTGAGCCTGGCCACCCACACCGAGACGCGTCGGGGGGTTCTGGTGGCCCGGGTGACCAGCGACATCGAGGCCATGGCCATCTTCATGCAGTGGGGCGCCATGTCCTGGACCATCAACCCGGTGCTGATCCTGGCGACGCTGGCAGTGATGCTGTTCTACAGCTGGCAGCTCACGCTGCTGGTGCTGGTCCTGCACCTGCTGGTCCTGCCGTTCATGCGCTGGGTGCAGCGCCGCCAGATCGCGGCCCACTCCCGGGTGCGCGACCGGGTGGCCGACACCATGGGCCACGCCAGCGAGACGGTGTCGGCCGCGGCGGTGATACGGGCTTACGGGTACCGCGGCGCCGTCCGGGACCGACTCGACCGCGCCGTGGACCGCCAGTACCAGGCCCAGATGTCCGCCTTCAAGTGGTGGGCGTTTCTGATGCCGACGGTGGACCTGGTGTCGTCGGTGGCGCTGGCTGCGGCCCTCGTCGCCGGGGTGACGTGGAGCGAGGAGTTGGGCATCGGCGCCGGAGGGCTGGTGGCGTTCGTGTTCCTTGTGCGGCTCTTGATGAGGCCGATCTCGGAGATCGGTGAGGTGTTCGACAACACCCAGGCCGCGCTGGCGGCCTGGTGGAAGGTGATGGGAGTGCTGGACACACCGGTCGAGGTGGTCGAGCCGGAGCCCGCTGAGGCTCAGGAGCTGCCAGCGGGGCCGCTGGGTGTCGAGGTTCGGTCCGTGGACTTCGCCTACCGCACGGGTGCGCTAGTGCTCCGCGGCGTGGACGTGTCGATCCTGCCGGATGCAAATGTGGCCGTGGTAGGCGAGACCGGCTCGGGCAAGACGACCTTCGCCCGTCTTCTGGCCCGCCTAGCCGACCCCGCGACGGGCGAAGTCGTGGTGGGCGGTGTGGACCTTCGCGCCGTAGCTCCCGAGGCTCGCCGCCGGAGCATCAGGATGGTTCCCCAGGACGGCTTCCTGTTCGCGGCCACCATTGAGGACAACATCCGCTACGGCCGGCCCGGTGCCACCGCAGCCGATGCGGCCGCGGCCATCGACGAGCTTGGGCTGCGGGCCTGGGTCGACGGGCTCCCGGCCGGGATGCAGACTCCGGTGGGCCAGCGAGGCGGGCGGCTGTCGGTAGGCGAGCGCCAGCTGGTGGCGCTGGCCCGGGCCCAGGTCGCCGATCCGGGCCTGCTGATCCTGGACGAGGCCACCTCCGCAGTGGACCCCGAGACCGAGGAGGCTTTGGCCGCGGCCATGGCCCATCTGGCGGTCGGTCGCACGACGGTGTCGGTGGCCCACCGCTTGAGCACCGCCGAGCGCGCCGACCTGGTGCTGGTGTTCGACGATGGGCGGGTGGTGGAGCAGGGCACCCACCGCGATCTGGTCGCTGCTGGCGGCGTGTACGCCCGGTTGCACCGGTCCTGGGTGGGAAACACCCGCCAGACAGCGGTCAGGGTCAAGGCTCAGCCCGGCTGAGGGCGTGCCGCACCGGCTACCGTGCCCGCCATGCGTGATCCAGTGAGAGTGGCCGTCACCGGAGCGGCCGGGCAGATCGGTTACAGCCTGCTGTTCCGCATCGCCTCGGGCTCGATGCTCGGACCCGAGGTGCCGGTGATCCTCCAGATGCTGGAGATTCCGCCGGCCATGGACGCCCTGCGGGGCGTGGCCATGGAGCTCGACGACTGCGCCTTCGGGCTGCTGGCGGGCATGGTGCTCAGCGACGACCCCGACGAGGCCTTCGACAGCGTCCAGATCGCCCTGCTGGTGGGCTCCCGGCCCCGCACCAAGGGCATGGAGCGCAAGGACCTGCTGGAGGCCAACGGCGCGATCTTCACCGTTCAGGGCCGGGCCTTGGCCGCCCGCGCCGCTGATGATCTCCGGGTGCTGGTGGTGGGCAACCCGGCCAACACCAACTGCCTGATCGCCATGAACAACGCCGAGGGGGTGCCCCGCGAGCGGTTCACGGCCATGACCCGCCTCGACCACAACCGGGCCAAGGCTCAGCTCGCCGCCCGGGTGGGCGCCACCGTGGGCGACGTCCGCAAGATGACGATCTGGGGCAACCACTCCGCCACCCAGTACCCCGACCTGTTCCACTGCGAGGTGGACGGTCGCAACGCCGCTGGCCTCGTGGACGACCAGGAGTGGCTCGAGGGGACGTTCATCCCCACCGTGCAGCAGCGGGGTGCGGCCATCATCGAGGCCCGGGGCGCGTCATCGGCGGCCTCCGCGGCCAGCGCGGCCGTCGACCACGTACGCGACTGGATGCTGGGCACGCCGCCGGGCGACTGGGTCTCGATGGCGGTCCCCTCCGACGGCAGCTACGGCGTGCCCGAAGGGCTGATCTCGTCGTTCCCAGCCACATGCGCCCGCGGCGAATACCAGATCGTCGGCGGCCTGGAGATCGACGGCTTCTCGCGGGCCCGCATCGACGCCTCCGTGGCCGAACTGGCCGCCGAGCGGGACACGGTGGCCTCACTCGGCCTCATCTAAGAGGCCAGCGGGACAGGCAGCGACTCGTGCCGGAGCTGCCGGAGGTCGCAGCCCACGCCGAGCGGCTGTCTGCCGGGTTCGCCGGAACACCGCTGGCCCGGTTCGAGCCGATGCACCCGGCTGTACTCAAGACTTTCGACCCCAGGCCCGCCGCGGCCGCGAGCAAGGCGCTCAAGGAGGTCGGCCACCGGGGCAAGTACCTGCTGCTGCGCTTCGGTGAGGGCAACGGTGGGTACGAGACCTCGGACCTGACGTTCGTGGTCCATCTCATGCAGGCGGGCCGGCTGCGCATCGACACCAACAAGGCCCGCAAGCCCCGCGGCGGCATCGCCCGCTGGACCTTCGCCGACGGCCCGGCGCTTCTGCTCACCGAGGCCGGCACGGAGCGCCGAGCGGGCGTCTGGCTGCTGGCCGGCGACCCGGGAGCGGTCGAGCCGCTAGCGCGTCTCGGACCCGATGCCCACACCATCGGCCGCGACGAGTTCGCCCAGCGCCTGGCCGCGGCCAGCGAGCGCGTGCACGGCTTCCTGCGAGATCAGTCGCATCTGGCCGGGATCGGCCGCCTGCTCGCCAACGAGATACTTCACACGGCCCGGATCTCACCCTTCGCCAATACGTCGCGCCTCGACGGCGACGCCGTCGACCGTCTGCACGCGGCCATCACCACATCCATCGCGAGGGGTCTCGCGGCGGAGCGAGAGCGCGAGGACATGGGCCGCTCCCAGGATCGCCCCAGCGACGTCCACCATCGAGTGGGCGAGCCGTGCCCGGCATGCGGAGACACGGTGCGCTCGGTCGAATACCGCCGCTACCGGGTGGCCTATTGCCCGACCTGCCAGACGGGCGGCAAGGTGCTGGCCGACAACACCACCAGCCGGTTCCTGAAGTAGTAGGCCGGGTCGGCGTGGTCAGGCTGCCCCGGCCAGGACGGCGCCGATGGCCTCCATGGCCGGGCGGGCCGCGAGCAGCAGCCGAGGATCGCCATCGAACCGCAGCCGCCCCTCGGCGAAGGCGCGTTGGGCGGATTCGCCCTCTATCGCGATCGCTCGAGCCGTGTCGCGATCCGAAGCCAGCGTCAAGACGGGTTGACCGTGCGCCTCGCCGGCGCGCCCGACTGCGGCCGACACCCGACCGGAGGCGATACGCACATGCCAGCAGAAGACGGAGGCGTCGTCGGAAGCGTGGTACTCCAGCACCAAACCGACTGTGTCGTCGACGCGGCACTCCGACAGGGCGGCGTCGAGCCAGTCCACCCACTCGTCAGAAGGGAACACAGGCATGTGGGCGGGAGTCCGCTCGGCGGTCATCGACAACGCACACTACCCGTGCTCGTAACCTGACCCCATGTCCCGTCCGAGCACCGGTGACCTGATAGCCGGGGTGTCGGTGGCTCTCGTCGCTATCCCGCAGTCGCTGGCCTACGCCGAACTGGCCGGACTTCCACCCCACTACGGCCTCTATGCGACGGCGCTACCGTCGCTGCTGGCCGCGTTCTTCGTGTCGTCGAGATACCTGCAGACCGGACCGGTGGCCCTGACAGCCCTGCTCACTCTCGGGGCGCTGTCCGGGGTGGCCGAGCCAGGCGGGGCCAGCTACATCCAGAGTGCGGCGCTGCTGGCCCTGCTGGTGGGCGTCATACGGGTGCTGCTGGGCGCGGCCCGCATGGGCCGGGTCGCCTACGTGCTGTCGGAGCCGGTCGTCACCGGATTCACCGCTGGAGCCGCGGTCGTGATCATCGCCTCGCAGCTCCCCAAGATCTTCGACGTCTACCCCGACGGGCAGGTGCTGGCCGCCGCGGTGCGGGCTCTGGGGCAGCCCGACGAATGGCGTTGGTCGGCCATTGCCTTCGCCGCGATAACGGTGTGCCTGATGCTCGGCGGTCGCCACATCCACCGCCTGTTCCCCGGTGTGCTGGTGGCAGTAATCGCCGGCGTGGTATTGGCCGGCGCCAGCGACTACGCGGGTTCGCAGGTGGGCGACCTCGACGGCGGGTTCATACCGCTGAGCCTGGAATTTCCATGGTCGGAGGCGCCGAGCCTGCTGCTGCCGGCCGCGGTGATCGCCCTGATCGGGTTCGCGGAGCCGGCGTCGATCGCCCGCACCTACGCCGCAGCCGACCGCCTGCCGTGGAACGCCAACCGCGAGATGGTGAGCCAGGGCGTCGCCAACCTCGCGTCCGCGGTGTCCGGAGCCTTCCCGGTGGGCGGCTCCTTCTCGCGCAGTTCGCTCAACCGGATGGCCGGCGCTACCAGCGCATGGTCGGGCGCGATCACCGGAGCCTTCGTGCTGGCCGTGCTGCCGCTCGCCTTCCTGCTGGAGGACCTGCCCACTTCGGTGCTCGGTGTGATCGTGATAGTCGTCGTGGTGCGGCTGGTCGACATCAAGGAGATAACCCGCCTGCCGTGGGGCTCCTTCCCGCAAGCGCTGGTGGGCGCGGGAACCACTTTCGCCACCATCGGCTTCGCGCCCCGGGTGGAGCGGGGCGTGCTGGTGGGGATCGGATTGGCCATCGCGGTACACCTCTACCGCGAGATGCAGGTCATCACCCCCGCCGAGCGGAACCATGAGACCCTCACCGTGAGACCCAAGGGCGTGATGTGGTTCGCCACCGTGCCCCAGGTGGAGCGCTCGGTCCGTGAGGAACTGGCCACCGAACGCGGCCTGACGTCGGTGGTGATCGACCTGTCCGGCGTGGGACGGCTCGACTACTCCGGAGCGGTGGCGCTGCGACGCATCATCGAGAGGATGTCGGCCGGCGGGGTGAGGGTCGTCGTGGCCGGCATCCCGCCCAGCGCATCAGGGGCAGTGCGCGCCGAGCTGGAGGGCTACGAGTCGGCGTGACAGCCCCTAGTGTGGGGGCTATGACCGAGGCGGCCGGCTCTCTGTCCCACGACGAGCTGGTAGCGACCATGACCGGGGGCATGGCCCGCTCCGACCTGCCCGACTTCCCGGGCTCGGAGCGATTGCGGCCCGACGGTCGGCCCCGACCGGAGTTCCGGGCCGAACTGCGCCGGATCCCCAACATCATCAACGCCGTGACCGTGGCGGCCACACTGGCCGCGGCAGTGACCTTGGTCTGGACGGTGATCGCCGTCGATCACTGGCTGGCCACCGCGCTCGCAGTGCCGGTGATGGGGATCGTGATGCTGCGGATGTTCATCCTGCACCATGAGGCCGCCCACCGGCTGCTGTTCTCCAACCGCCTGGTCAACGACGTCGTGGGCGTGAACCTCCTGGGGTGGCTGACCTTCGGCACCGGTACTCACCACTACCGGCGGGGCCACGCCAACCATCACCGCGACGAGTTCGGCCCCAAGGAGCCCGACTTCCTGCTGTACTCCCTGTACCCGGTGTCGCGAGCGTCGATACGCCGCAAGCTGCTGCGCGACCTGTTCGGCGTGTCGGCCTACCGCATCGTCAAGCCCCGCTTCACCGGGCTGGTCCGGCCGCCGTTCCTGCTGCTGAGTCTGCGGTTCTTCGCCGGTCAGGCGCTGGTGTTTGGGGCCTTCTGGCTGGTCGGGCACCCGTGGCTGTACGCAGTGCTGTGGGTGCTGCCCTACTTCACCTACTACCAGGTGGCCAACCGCTTGCGGGTCATCGCCGAGCACGGTGGCATGACTCGCACCCCCGACCGTCGCAACACCACCCACCATGTGCGCCAGAGCTGGTCCGCCCGGTTGTTCCTCGTTCCTTACAACGTGGGCTATCACCTAGCCCATCATGTCGACTCCGGAATCCCGGCGCGCAACCTTCCCCGGCTGCACCGCGCCCTCAAGGAGGACGGGTACCTGCCGGCCGACGCGGTATGGCCCGGCTACCGCTCGCTTTGGCGGGCTCTGGTCCGCTCGCCCGCGAGTTCCGCTCCCTAGAACTAGAAGGCGAAGCCGTCCAGGACCTTCTTGAGGTCCTCCGTGTCCTGCGAGCCGAGCACCACCCTGGAGTTCGTGGCCACGTAGACGATGTCGAGGTTTATGCCGGCGTCAGAAACCATCCGGGCCAGCTCGGCCAGCTCGCCCGGCCGGTCCTTGGCCTGGACCACCACCACCTCGCGCTCGCGGGTGACGGACGGTCCATGCGTGTTGGCCAGCGCCCTGTACACCGGCTCACCGTGGGGCACGAGGATGTGAAGCTCCGCCGTGTTGCCGTTTCCCATGCACGTCGCGGCCGCGATGTTCACGCCCGCGTCGCTGATCGCAGTTGCCACTTTGGCCAGCGCCCCCGGTTTGTTCTCCAACTCGATAACCAGGTCGCTGGCCAGAGTAGACATGAGAGCGCTTCCTCCTTGGGTTGTGGGGCCCGGTGCGAGCGCCCGGGCGGATCGGAGCCGACTGTAGAACACAACCGCGCTGCTGTGAAGCCCGAGTTTGCGCTCCGGGAGGGAAGCAGGCGGAACCACTAGCGTTCGCAGGTGCTCGTCGACGCCCACACCCACGTCGTGGCGGCCGACCGGGAAGCGTTTCCCCTCTCGGCGGCTGCGCTGCCACAGGACTGGTACATCCGGGCGCCGTGCTCGGCCGAGGGACTGCGGGCCGAGATGGACACCGCGGGCGTCGATCTGGCCGTGCTGGTCCAGCCGGTCGGGGCGTACTCCTACGACAACCGCTACGTGGCGACCAGCGCAGCGCAGCACGCCGACCGGTTCACAGCCGCCTGCTGCGTCGACCCCTACGGCCAGTCGCCGGCCGAGGAACTGCAGCGCTGGCTCGATCACGGCGGCGTCGGTGGCGTCCGGTTCTTCGCGCTCTCGGCGGAGCGGTCCTGGTTGAGCGATCCGAACACATTCGGACTGTGGGAGCAGGCCGCGGCATCCGGTGCCCATGTGATCGTGACCGTCTTCGAGAACCAGTTCGATGAGCTGGCCGGAGTGCTCGCTCGGTTCCAGGACGTGGCCGTGTCGCTGGACCACTGCGGATTCTGTGACACCGCGCGGCCCGAGCCGCTGGAGGAGTTGGCCCGGTTCGAGAATCTCCACCTCAAGGTGACCACCAACGTGATCGACGCCGCGCTAGCGGCCCAGGGCACCGCCCGACCCTTCGTGACGCGGTTGGCCGGCGCCTTCGGTGCGGAGCGGCTGATGTGGGGCTCGGATTTCTGCCAGACCCACGACCGCCCCTATCGGGAGCTGGTGCGGAACGGGATCGAGGCCTTCGCAGCCCTTCCGGGCCCTCATCAGGACGCGTGCCTAGGCGGAACCGCGCTACGTCTATGGGGTTTCGTCGGCTAGCAGGTCGATCTCGTTGAGGAGGGGCTCGCCGGCGACGTAGCGGGCGAGGTTGTCCGCGAAGACCCGGTGCGCTGACTCGAAGAAGCGGGTCGGCTCAGTGGAGCAGTGGGCCGAGATGTAGATGTTGGGGGCGTCCCAGAGGGGAGAGTTCTCCGGCAGGGGCTCGACCGCGGTCACGTCGAGAGCGGCGGCCCGGAGCTTGCCCGAGCGGAGGGCGGCCACCAGAGCGGGCTCGTCGACGAGTGATCCCCGGCCCACGTTCACGAACATCGAGCCGTCCTGCATCGCCGCGAAGGCCGATGAGTCGAACAGCTCGTGGGTCTCGGGCGACTCCGGGACGGCCGCGACGACGATGTCGCAGCGGCCCAGCATGTCGTGGAGCCCGCCGGGTCCGAGGGCCTCATCGGCAAGGTCGCTGGGGGCTGCGCTGCGACGCACGACGATCACGTCCAGTTCGAAGGCACGGGCTCGGCGGGCCACCGCCTGATTGATGGGTCCGAAGCCCACCAGCCCGATGGTGGAGCCCGCGAGGTTCTGGCCGAACACCGGGTGCCATCGCCGTTGTTGCTGGATCGTGTCCAGCCGGCGGGTCCGCTTGAACTCGCCCAGGATGCGGGCGAAGACGAACTCGGCAATCGAAGTGGCGTTGGCCCCGGAGGCGTTGGTTAGACGGATGCCCGCTTCCCGAAGTCCCGCTGAGGTGAGATGAGCCACCCCGGCGGCCAGGGCCTGCACCCAGCGCAGCCGGGGCGCGACCGCGGCAACGTCGAACGGCAGGTCGAGCGTGAGGCAGCACTCGATGCGGGCGAAGGCGCGCCTCTGGGCCGCAGTGAGCGAGGGCGCCAGATGGCGCACCGCGTCATAGGGCGGGACTCCCCGGCCGGAACGGAGTTCCCTGGACTCCTCGTAGGGCTCCAGGACGATCTCGATGCGGGGGTCGATGGCGGCCAACTCGGCCAGATGCCGGTCGAAGTCGAGATTCCATTCGTCCGGATACAGGACTCCGACGACGAGCGGGTCGGTCATCAGGGTACGGTCAGAAGGCGCAGCGTCGGTTCCACCGCTTTCTCTGCCCGTTCGATGACTGCAGCCTCGTCGATGCCGCCCAGGGGATGCTCGACGGCGACGATCCGCAGGTCCGGAAGGTCCAGCGTCTCGGCTACGCCAGCGGCCAGAGACTCGAAGCTGGTGGTCGCCACGAGGACCGTCGGAGTCCCCGCCGACTCAAGGTTGACGGAGTCGTGGACACTCCACGACGTGCAACTTCCTCAATCGGCTGAGCCGGTGAGGACCACCTCGGCCTCGGCCAGCCGGGCCAGCAGATCGTCGGGCGCGGGCAGGGCCGCGTTCTTGCGCTCGACGAGGCCCACCGTTGCGCCGGTACGGACCGCGAGGCCCTCGGCCAGTCGTTGAAGCAGCAGGCCGGCGTTCGGCTTGGAGTTGTCGAGTATCCCGATGCGCTTGCCGGCCAGCGTCGGCTCGGTAACGGCGCGGGAAATGGCGGCCGGTCCCACCGCTCCCACCGGGGCATAGATCCTCATCGGTTCCCTCCTTCGAAGATCCTTGTGGGTTCCGTCACGGGCTCAGACCTCCACCGGCACGGTGGCGCTCCTGGTCATACCCCAGCTCGGGATAACCGAGCTGTGCTTTCCCGGTCCTCCCACCACGATGATCTTGATGTTGCAGGGATGTTCGGTGACGGACATCATCGCGTCGTCATCTAGGGCCTCCTGCCACGGCGCCCACGCCCGAAGCGCGAACGCGGCCCGCAGGTCGCCGACCCGCATCTGAGCCCGCTCGTGGAGATAGGAGGCCACCCGGTCGCGCGTCCACCCGGCGTCGTCACAGGCCGCGGCGTGCTCGGGGCACAGCATCACGAAGAACTCGCCGGAGCTGACCGGCGCATTGTTGGACCCCAGTGAGGTCATGGCTGAAGCGGCCTTGTCGAGGATGGCGGCAGGATCCTTCGACTCCATGTCATGGAAGTTGTGGGGCGCTTCGCCGCAGTGGACAGTGACCGCGGAGACCGCAGCGACTCCGACGCTGGCTGCGTATCCGCCCCAGGGCGACTCGGCCAGGTTCTCGGCCACGCAGTAGGTGTACTTGGCCGGCCCGCCCTGGGTGGACGCATCGCCCGCCCCGGGGACGGCTCCAGCGACGTGGAGAAGGATGAGCCTCAGCGCGCGGCCGGTGGCTGCGTTGGCCACGTTGCCGGGGCCGAAGGCGCCCAGCCCCGGGTTGTAGCCCGCGGTCTGGGCGATCTCGCCGTGGACGATGAGCAGTGGCGCCACCGGATGGGTGGTGGCGTTCACGCCTCGCAGGTTGATCTCGGGACGGGCCAGAGCCCGCACCGCCGCTACGAGAACAGGCAGGTGCTCGGGGCGGCAGCCGGCCAGCACCGCGTTGACAGCGATCACCCGGCGGGTAGCCACACCGGACCGGGGCGGCAGGACGGCGACGGGCTCGTCGGGATCCGCGTTGCAGGTGGCGAGCATGGCGTCTACCCGCTCGGGCGTGGGGGCCACCAGCGGCAGTCCGTCACCCCAGCCCCGCTCCGCGTAGCAGTCCCGGACCGCTTCGGGGTCGTCCGAGGCGATGTCGAGCATCTCCAGCGGGTCGGCCATGCCCCCAAGTCTGCTGCCAATCGGGCGCGTTTGCCTCATGCGAGTAGGCGGCGGTGGACCGGCGCGCCGGCAGGCATGAAGGCGAAGACCTGGGCCGGCAATTCACTGCATGAAATCAGATGGTGATACATGTGGTCATCGGCGCGAGGAGTAGTAATCGGGGCACTAGTCTGCGGCAATGAGCGCCGAGCGTCGAAGGCGACGGCCACGCCAGACCGTGGTCGAGAAGCCCAGCGGCCCGGTCCAGCCGCCGTGGCGGCTGCATGAGCGCCGGTTCGAGCCGACGCCGGTGGTGAGCGAGGACGAACTCGAAGCCATCCACGCCGCCTCGCTGGTCGTGCTTCGTGATACCGGAATGGAGTTCCTGCATCCGACGGCCCAGCGGATGTGGGCCGAGGTCGGGGCCAAGGTCGACGGTGATCGGGTGCGCTTCGACCCGGAGATGATCACCGAACTGGTAGCCACCGCTCCCGGCGAGTTCGTGCTGCACGCCCCCGACCCGGCCCGGCACCTCCCGATGGGTGGACGAAGCGTGGCCTTCTCGTCGGTCGCCAGCCCCCCGAACGTGGCCGATCGGGCCGGAGGCCGCCGCACCGGCAACCGGGAGGACTTCCGGCGGCTGGTGATGCTCGGGGAAGTTCTCAACTCCATCGCCTTCCAGGGCGGCTACCCGGTGGAGCCGGTGGACGTGCACGCATCGGTGCGCCACCTGGTTGCCACCCGCGACCTGCTCACGTTGACGGGCAAGGCCCTCCACGCCTACTCGCTGGGAGCGCAGCGCAACCGCGACTGCCTGGAGATGGTGCGAATCGTCCGCGGTGTCAGCAACGACGATCTGGAGGCGGAGCCGTCGATCTTCACCGTGGTGAACTGCAACTCGCCGCTGCGTCTCGACACGCCCATGCTGGAGGGGATCCTCCAGTACTCGGCCCGCAATCAGGCGGTGGCGGTCACCCCGTTCACGCTGGCCGGGGCGATGGCGCCGGTGACGGTGGCCGGCGCGGTGGTGCAGCAGAACGCCGAGGCGTTGGCCGGGATGGCCTTCTGCCAGCTGGTGCGGCCCGGATCGCCGGTGATCTACGGGGGGTTCACCTCCAACGTCGACATGCAGTCGGGTGCTCCCGCCTTCGGCACCCCCGAGTACATGCAGGCGGTGCTGCTCGGGGGCCAGCTGGCGCGGCGGTATGGCGTTCCATACCGGTCCTCCAACGTCTGCGCGGCCAACGCGGTCGACGCCCAGGCCGCCTACGAGAGCGTGTTCTCGCTGTGGGCCGTGGTGACGGGCGGCGCCCACATGGTGATGCACGGGGCGGGGTGGATGGAGGGCGGGCTGCAGGCCTGCTACGAGAAGATGGTCATCGACGCCGACATGATCGGCATGGTGGGGGAGTTCCTGCAGCCCCTCGCGACCGACGCCGACTCGCTCGCGGTCGAGGCCATCGACGAGGTCGGCCCGGGCGGGCACTTCTTCGGCACGGCCCACACGCTGGCCCGCTTCCGCGACGCGTTCTTCAAGCCGATGGTGTCGGACTGGCGCAACTACGAGTCCTGGGTCGAGGCCGGCTCGCCCACTGCTCTAGACCACGCCGAGCGCCTCGTGGGTGAGCTCCTGGACGCCTACGAGCCGCCTCCGCTGGCCGACGACGTCCGAGCCGAACTGGACGACTTCACCGACCGGCGCATAGCCGAGGGCGGAGTCGACACCGACTTCTAGTAGAGCTGAGGGACCGTGAGCGTTGCGCACTGATGCGTGGTCGTGGTGTACTTCGCGCGGTGACAACGCTCCAGGGCAGCGCCCGCTACGTAGACGAGGGGTTCTGGGCGGCGACCCGCCGACCGCTGGATCAGGCGACAGGTCTGCCGCCGGTCGCCTACACGGGCGACGATTTCTTCGAGGTTGAGCAGCGCAGGCTGTTCGCCCGGGCCTGGGTTGCGGTGGCGTCCGCGTCGGAAGTGGCCCAGCCGGGCCGTCTGCTGGTGCGTTCCGTCGGCGGTACGTCGGTGCTCATCACCCGGGACCGCGACGGTGTGCTGAGGGCCTTCATCAACTCGTGCCGCCACCGGGGCACCGAACTGGCCTCCGAGGACTGCACCGTGTCGCGGATGATCCGGTGCCCGTATCACCGCTGGGGATACGCCCTAGATGGTTCCCTGGTGGCGTCCCCGCTGTTCGACGAGGTGCCCAGAGCGGACTTCGACCCGGCCGAGCTGTCGCTGCTGCCGGTGCGGGCGGAGGTCTGGGGCCTGGATGTGTTCGTCTGCCTGGACGAGGCCACCCCGCCGCTGGCCGAGTGGCTTGGCGACCTGCCCGAGCGCATGGCCGGCTACGGCTTCGACGGCTGGGTCGTCCACGAGAAGTGCACCTTCGACGTGGCCGCCAACTGGAAGCTGATCACCGAGAACTTCCAGGAGTACTACCACCTGGCCTGGGTCCATCCCGAGCTGGCCAAGGTGTCCCGGGTGAAGGACCACTACCGCTACCAGGGGCCGGGCCTGTACTGCGGCCAGACCACCACGCCGGTGTCGAGTGACGAGCGCGACGACTGGCTGGCGCTGCCGCCCGCGCCCGGTCTGGACTCATCGGACAGCGTCAGCGGCCGGTTCGTGGCCGTGTACCCCAACCTGACGCTGGCCGTTCTTCCCGGCCATGCCTTCGTGATCCGCCTGGAGCCGCTGTCGTCGGGCGCCACCCGCGAGCACTGCGCTCTGCTGCTGCCGTCGTCCACGCCGGCCGAGCAGTACGGCGACGCCGCGGCCGAGACGCTCAAGTTCTGGATCGAGATCAACAACGAGGACATCGACATCTGCGAGCGGTCCCACCGGGGACTGGCACTGGGCGGGGCCCCGCCCGGGCCGCTGTCGCCGCGCTTCGAGGAGCCCCTGCACCGCTTCCAGAACATGGTGGCCGACTGCATGACCGCCGATTCGCTCGCCGACGGGCTGAGGATCCCACCCGGCGACGGCCCCGACGACGGGGCCCGCTACGGTTGCGGGCCGAACCCCGCTCTGCCCGCCATCGACGCCCGCCGGTGGTCGGCCACGGGCTGATCGGCGCTGGCAACTGGTAGGAAGCCGCGAATGAGGTCCGGCGCGCAGGTCGTGGTGGTCGGCGGGGGAGTGGTGGGCGCCAGCGTGCTCTACCACCTCACCAAGGCGGGCTGGACCGATGTCGTGCTGGTGGAGCGCACCGAGCTCACCGCCGGCTCCACTTGGCACAGTGCCGGCGGCATGCACACCCTCAACAGCGATCCCAACGTCGCCCGGCTCCAGCGCTACACCATTGAGCTGTACGCCGAGATCGAGCGGATCTCGGGCCAGGACTGCGGGGTCCACATGCCCGGCGGCGTCATGCTGGCCGACACGCCGGAGCGGCTCGACTGGCTCAAGATGACGCACGCCCGGGGCCGCTACCTCGGGATGGAGACCGAGTTGGTGTCGGTGGCCGAGGCGGCCGAACTGGTCCCGCTGATCGACCCCCAGCACTTCGTGGGCGCCCTGGTCGACGCCCACGAGGGCCACGTCGACCCGGCCGGGGTGACCCATGCCTTCGCCCGGGCGGCCCGGGCCGCGGGCGCCGAGGTGTACCGCAACTGCTGGGCCCGGGCCATCGAGCGACGTCGCGACGGCGGCTGGCGGGTGCTGGTGTACGACACCGCCAGCGGGGAGGACCTCGGGGCCATCGACTGCGAGCACGTGGTGAACTGCGGTGGCCTGTGGGCCCGCGAGGTAGGCCGCATGGTGGGGCTGGAGCTTCCGGTGCTGGCCATGGAGCACACGTACATCGTGACCGAGCCGCTCGAAGAGGTGATCGAGTACAACCGGCGGACCGGCTCACGGCTGAGACACGTGATCGACTTCGGCGGCGAGATGTACATGCGCCAGGAGGGCGAGGGCATGCTGCTGGGCACCTACGAGCAGGCCTGCCTGCCATGGTCGCCACGTCAGACGCCGTGGGACTTCCCCATGCGGCTGTTGCCGTCGGACCTGGACCGCATCGCCGACTCGCTGGAGGTCGCCTTCGCCCACTTCCCCGCGTTTGCTGCGGCCGGGATCCAGCGGGTGGTGAACGGGCCGTTCACCTTCGCGCCCGACGGCAACCCGCTGGTCGGTCCGGTCCGGGGGCTGCCGGGGTACTGGACCGCGTGCGGCGTGATGGCTGGACTGTCCCAGTGCGGCGGCGTGGGGCTGTCGGTGGCCAACTGGATCACGGCGGCGGATCCCGGCTTCGACGTTTGGGCCATGGACGTGGCCCGGTTCGGCGATTACGCCACGCTCGCCTATACCAACGCCAAGGTGCGGGAAAACTACACGCGCCGGTTCCGGATCACGTTCCCCAACGAGTTCCTGCCCGAGGGACGGGGCGTGCAGACCTCCCCCATCTATGACCGGCTGGTGGCGGCCAACGCGGTGTGGGGCGACGCCTTCGGCTTGGAGTCGGCGCTGTGGTTCCAGGAGGAGGGTCTGGAGCCGGTCGAGGAGGTCACCTTCGGACGGTCCAATGCATGGGACCGGGTGCGGGCCGAGACCCTGGCCGTGCGGGCCGGCGTAGGCATGATGGAGACCACCGGCTTCGCCAAGTTCCTGGTGTCGGGTCCGGCTGCGAGGGAGTGGCTCGACCGGCTGCTGGCGGGTCGGGTGCCGATCCCGGGCCGCATGGCGCTGACGCCGATGACCAACCCTAGGGGCAACCTCGCCGGCGACTTGACGGTGGCATGCCTGCCTCCCGCGCCCGGCCGGGCCGAGGGACCGGCGGGCACCGTGGTGGGCGGAGCCACCGGCAACGTGCGGGACGGCGAGCGGTTCGTGGTGTTCGGCTCCGGCATCGCGGAGCGCTACTACGAGCGCTGGTTCGACGCCCATCTGCCGGCCGACGGCTCGGTCGGCTACCAGACGCTCGGAGCGGAATTGTGCGGTCTGGCCATCGCCGGGCCGGCGGCGCGGGCGCTGCTGGCTGAGGTCACCGGCACCGACGTGTCGGCTCACGGGATGCGGTTCATGGCCTTCGATGAGATGGAGGTGGGCCAGGCCCCGGTGTGGTGCGGGCGGATCAGCTTCACCGGCGATCTGGGCTACGAGCTGTGGATGCCGGCCCGCTACCAGCGCTACGTGTTCGATCTGCTGCGGTCGGCGGGGGAGGCGCACGGCCTGGAGCTGTTCGGGCTGCACGCGCTGAACTCGCTGCGCCTGGAGAAGGGGTTCGGGTCGTGGCTCCGTGAGTACCGGCCCGACTACGACCCGTTCGAGGCCGGGCTGGGCCGCTTCGTGCGGATGGAGAAGGACTTCATCGGCCGGGACGCGTTGATCGCCAAGTACGGCGAGAGCGGCCCGCCGGGCGGGGTGGCGGCGACAGGCCTACGCCTGTGCACCTGGACGGTTGACGTGGGCACCGGCGCCGATGCCTGCGACGTGATCGGCGACGAGCCGGTGTGGCACGACGGCGAGGTGGTCGGCTGGGTCACCTCCGGCGGCTACGCCCACCACAGTGAGGTGTCCGTGGCCATGGGCTACGTCCCCGCCGAGCTGGCCGACTCGTCCGGCCGCTTCGAGATCGAGATAGTCGGCTCCCGCCGCCCAGCCAAGCCGGTCGAGAGCTGCCTATGGGACCCCGCAGGCGACAGAATGCGATCCTGACGGCAACACCACTTCAGATCCTGACTACCGGCAGCCACCGCTGCTACTCGCGGATGAGGGTCTCGATGTTGGGGTCGAGGGTGTGGTAGTCGGAGGCTTCGACCTCGAATAGCGCACCCTCGGTAGTCAAGCCGGTGGGGAGATCCAGCGTGCCGGCGCAGATGGCGATGTGGTCGGCCTGATCGCCGGGGCCCTCGTGCACCCTCCAGAACAACGACCCGCCGCAGTCGCGGCAGAACCCGTAGGCCACGTTGGGGTCGTCGACGGGATGGTGCCAGGCCAGCGAGTCGTCGGACACGAGGTGGAGATGCTCCTGGCGGCAGTTCGTGCCCGCCATAAAATGGCCGGTCCAGCGCCGGCAGCGCCAGCAGTGGCAGTTCCATACCGGGCGGGCCGGGCCGTGCACCTCGTAGCTCACGGCGCCGCAGAGGCAGTGGCCTGAGAGCTGCGATTCGGGTTCGGGGCGGGTGTTCTCGTTCACGCCAGTGCCTCCCTGGATCTCCTCCGGCAGCGGTAGGGTCGCGATTGTTGCATGACCCGGGAGTGCGCCGTCGCACTCCGGCTTGAGTTCGGAAGGGGACTATGGCAGATCACGGCCGTCGTTACGACTACGTGATCGTGGGCGGGGGCTCGGCTGGCTGCGCGCTGGCCAACCGGCTCAGCACTGATCCGGGCACCTCGGTGCTGGTGCTGGAGGCGGGTCGGCGGGACTGGCGCTTCGACGTGTACATACACATGCCGGCAGCTCTGTCGTTCCCCATCGGCAACCGCTTCTACGACTGGCAGTACACTTCCGAGCCCGAGCCCCACATGGGCGGGCGCCGCGTCTACCACGCCCGGGGCAAGGTGCTGGGCGGATCCTCCAGCATCAACGGCATGATCTTCCAGCGGGGCAATCCCCTCGACTACGAGCGCTGGGCCGCCGACCCCGGCATGGAGCGCTGGGACTACGCCCACTGCCTGCCCTACTTCAAGCGCATGGAGCAGTGCCTGGCCGGTGACGACCACAGCGGCCCCGACGGGACCCGTGGCAAGGGCGCCTACCGCGGCCACCAAGGCCCTCTGGTGCTGGAGCGGGGGCCGGCCACCAACCCCCTGTTCGAGGCATTCCTGGAAGCCACCGAGCAGGCCGGCCACCCCCGGACCGCCGATGTCAACGGCTACCGCCAGGAGGGCTTCGCCGCGTTCGACCGCAACGTCCACCGGGGCCGGCGTCTGAGCGCGTCCCAGGCCTATCTGCATCCCGTGCTCAAGCGGCCCAACCTCCATCTCGTCACCCGGGCACTCACCACCAGGATCCTCTTCAACGGCGACCGGGCCACCGGCGTCACCTACACCAAGGGCGGCCGCCACCGCACCGTTGAGGCCGGCGAGGTGATCTGCTGCGGCGGGGCCATCAACTCGCCGCAACTCCTGCAGCTCTCCGGCGTGGGCCCGGCCGGCCTCCTGCACCGCCACGGCATCGACGTGGTGGCCGACGTTCCCGCCGTCGGCGCCAACATGCAGGACCACCTGGAGGTGTACGTCCAGTACGCCTGCAAGCAGCCGGTGTCGATGCAGCCGCACCTGGCCAAATGGCGCCGGCCCTGGATCGGCCTGCAATGGCTGGCTCGCCGCGGTCCCGCCGCGACCAACCACTTCGAGGCGGGCGGCTTCATCCGCAGCAACGACGACGTCGCCTATCCCAACCTCATGTTCCACTTCCTGCCCATCGCCATCCGTTACGACGGCTCGGTGCCCGAGGGCGGCCACGGCTATCAGGTGCACGTAGGGCCGATGTACAGCAACTCGCGGGGGACCGTTGCCATCGTCTCGACTGACCCGCGGACCAAGCCGGCGCTGCGCTTCAACTACCTGTCCACCGACGAGGACCGCCGGGAGTGGGTGGAGGCCGTCCGCCACGCCCGGCACATTCTCAACCAGCCGGCCATGAACCCGTTCAACGGCGGGGAGGTATCGCCCGGCCCCTCGGTGAGCACCGACGAGGAGATCCTCGACTGGGTGCGCAGCGACGCCGAGACCGCCCTGCACCCGTCCTGCACGGCCCGCATGGGCCTGGGCGACGACTCGGCGCTGAACCCGGACTCGCTCGAGGTTCACGGCACGAGGAGCCTGCGGGTGGTGGACGCCTCGTCGATGCCGTATGTGACCAACGGCAACATCTACGCCCCGGTGATGATGCTGGCCGAGAAGGCCGCAGACCTGATCCTGGGAAACATGCCGCTGGCTGCTGAACCGGTGGACTTCTACCGGGCCGACCCAACCGGTGTGACCTAAATCACACCCCTTCTGACCTCCAATTCGTTGCAATTCGCGGCGTTCGGCGAAACACTCTGAAGACAGCCGACGATGTGGCGTACACAGGCAAAGGAGGAGCGAGGATGAGCCCCATTCCGTTCAGCAACAGCAAGGTCAACGCCAACACTGTGTGGCGAGACGCCTTAGGGCCCGGCTATGCCGTAGGCGTGGTCGAGAGCCTGTTGCGGGTGACCGGCGAGGCCGCCGGCCGCCCGTACCGGGTCCGCCGCTAGCGGACCACGGATCAGCACGACGATTCCCTCCCGAGGGGCGTAAGCCCCTCACCCCAACTCGAGGCCCCCGCCGAGATCGGTCACCCCCCAGCCGATACGGCGAGGGCCTCGACGCGTCCGGCCGCGGCTACCCCTTCAGCCTTTAGGCTCGCCGGTGTGGTAGAGCCCGACTTCCTGCGTTTCGACACTCTCAGCCTTCACGCCGGCCAGCACAGCGATCCGACGACGGGCGCCAGAGCCGTGCCTATCTACTTCACCACCTCGTACTCCTTCGAGGACACCGACCACGCGGCCGGGCTGTTCAACCTCGAGATCCCGGGCCACATTTACTCCCGGATCTCCAACCCGACCGTGGCCGTGTTCGAGGAACGGGTGGCTGCACTGGAGGGCGGTGTGGGCGCGGTGGCCACCGCCAGCGGCCAGGCCGCCTTCTTCCTGGCCGTGGCCACCCTGATGGACACCGGCGGCCACATCGTGGCCAGCCGCAACATCTACGGCGGCACCCACAACATGCTCAACCTGACCCTGCCGCGCTTCGGCATCACCACCACGTTCGTGGACCCCCGCCGTCCCGACGAGTTCGCGGCGGCCATCCGCTCCGAAACCCGCCTCATCTTCGCGGAGACGCTCGGCAATCCGGGCATAGAGGTGCTCGACATCGGCGCAGTGGCCGAAGTGGCTCACGCCCGCGGGCTGCCTCTGATGGTGGATGCCACGTTCTCGACCCCTTACCTCATCCGCCCCATCGAGCACGGCGCCGACATCGTGATGCACTCGGCCACCAAGTTCCTCGGCGGTCACGGCATCGCTCTCGGAGGCGTGCTCGTCGACGGCGGCCACTTCGACTGGGACGCGTCGGGCCTGTTTCCCACAATCACCGAGCCCTACGCCGGCTACCACGGCATCAGCTTCAGCGACGAGTTCGGTCCGGGAGCCTTCATCAGCCGGGCCCGGGCGGAGGGGCTGCGGGACTTCGGCGCCTGCATGAGCCCGGCCAACGCCTTCCAGATCCTGTCGGGCGTCGAGACGCTGCCGCTGAGGATGCAGCGCCACATGGCCAACACCGAGGCCGTGGCCGAGGCATTGACGGCCAACGACGCGGTGACCTGGGTCAAGCACCCGTCCCTGTCCAGCCATCCCGACCACGAACTGGCCCGCCGGCTCTACCCGAGAGGCACCGGCGCCATCCTGAGCTTCGGCATCGCCGGAGGACGCGACGCCGGGGCCAAGTTCATCGCCGCGGTCCGCCTGGCCTCCCATCTGGCCAACGTGGGCGACGCCAAGACGCTGGTGATCCACCCGGCCAGCACCACCCACCAGCAGATGTCGGCCGAAGACCTGGCCGCGTCCGGAATGGGCGAGGATCTCGTGCGGATCTCGGTCGGCCTGGAGGACCCCCGCGACATCATCGAGGACTTGGAGCGGGCCCTCAAGGCTTCGCAGCGCTGAGAGCTGAGCCGACGTGGAAGCGCTGATCGACGGGCGGGTGGTGCGCTGTGCCACCGGGGGACGCAGCATCGACGGCGACGAGCCCGCGGTCGTACTGGTGCACGGAGCGGGCGGCGACCGCACGGTGTGGCAGCTCCAGACCCGCTGGATCGCGCACCACGGCTACCGGGCCGCGGCGGTGGACCTGCCCGGACACGGCGGCAGCCGGGGCCCAGTGCTAGCCGGCATCGAGGAGATGGGGGCGTGGCTGGCGAGCACCACCGAGGCCCTGGGCTTGGCGCCTGCCCACCTAGTTGGGCATTCGATGGGCACGTTCGTGGCGCTGGAGGCGGCCGCCCAGCGGCCTGAGGTGGCCCGATCGCTGGTACTGCTGGGCACCGCCGGGGCGATGCCGGTGCATCCCGCGCTGCAGTCGGCAGCCGATGCCGACGACCCCGTGGCCGGGCGCCTCATCACCTCCTGGGGCATAGGCAGTCGAGCGCACACCGGCGGACACGCCTCACCGGGCATGTGGCTCATCGGGGGCAACACCTCCCTGCTGGACCGGGCGCGGCCCGGAGTGCTGGCCAATGATCTGGCCGCGTGCGACGCCTACGACGGGGCCGAAGCAGCCGCGGCCCGGGTGCAGTGCCCCGTGACGCTGGTGCTGGGCCGTGAGGACAAGATGACCCCGAACAAGCGGGCGGCGGGGATGATCGACGCCTTCGGGGACGTGCACAGCGTCTACCTCGATCGGGTCGGTCACTTCCTGCAGATCGAGAGCCCCATTCCGGTGCGCAAGGCCATCGCCGCGGCCCTGGCCCGAGCCTGACGCAATCCGGCTCGAGCCGGCCGCGGCCGTCAGGCCGGTCGGCCCCCATTGTGACGAAAGTCACGAGCGAATTGCGGGCTTGCCGTCGGGGCTCGTCACTACGATCCGGTCGTGGCCTCAGGCGCTGTGGTGCGGCCCGAGCCTGGCGACGAAGGGCTGCCGGGCGGACCGCTGATCGAGCCGCGCGGCGACAGCTTCGGCGCGGTCAGGTCGTTGCTGGTAGGAGTGGCCCTGGCCATGAGCTGCAACGGTCTGCTGCGGGTCGCGCTGGGGGTGCGGGCCGAGTTGGAGGACTTCGGGCTGGCCGTGACCGGCGTGGTGATGGCCGGCTACTTCCTGGGCTTCCTGTTCGGGACCAAGGCAGCCGAGCACTTCATCGCCTCCGTCGGCCACATCCGGGTGTTCGCCGCCCTGTCGTCGGTGGGCTCGGCCGCCGCCGTCCTGCACGTGGTATGGATCCATCCGGCGTCGTGGACGCTGCTGAGGTTCGCCTACGGGCTGTGCCTGGCCGGGATCCTGGTGACCGTCGAGTCGTGGCTCAACGACATGGCCACCAACGCCACCCGGGGCCGGATGCTGTCGCGCTACATGATCGTGACCATGGGCGGGATCGGCGTGGGCCAGTTGATGCTCAACCTCGCCGATCCCGGCGGCTTCAAGCTGTTCGTGGTGTCCTCGGCGTTGATCTCGTTCGCGCTGGTGCCGGTGGCACTGTCGGCGTCGACCGCGCCGCCGTTGGTGGTGCCCGAGCCGATCTCGCTGCGGGAGCTCGTCAAGGTCGTGCCCCTGGGGCTGCTGACCGCGTTCTGGGTTGGCGTCTCGCAGGGCTGCTTGATGGGGCTCGGTGCCTTCTATGCCGCCTCGGAGGGCCTGTCCAACACCCGGATCTCGTTGTTCGTGGTCTCGTCGATGGCGGGGTCTGTGGCTTTCCAGTGGCTCGTTGGCAGCGCCTCGGACCGGGTGCCGCGCCGCTATGTGATCCTGGTCGTGGCCATCATCGCGGCAGGATCCGCGGGTCTGCACCTGCTGGTGCCGGTGGGATCGGCTCTGTCGCTGCTGCTGATGTTCATCCACGGCGGCTCGACGTTCCCGCTGTACTCCCTGGCCGTGGCCACCACCGCCGACAGCGTCTCGCCCGCGCAGTTGACCGGGGCCAGCGCTTCGCTGGTGAGGGTCAGCGGGGTCGGGGCCGTGATCGGGCCGACGCTGGGCGGATTTCTTATGGCGGCCATCGCGCCGTGGGCCTACTTCGGGGTCCTCGTCGTGTGCCACGCCGTCATCGCGCTGTACGTGGTGTACCGCATGTTCACACGGCCGGCCCCGCCCGTCACCGAGCAGGGCACGTTCGATCCGTGGCCGCTGCGGGCCTCAGCCGTGGCTGCCAACCTCCTGCGTCGCCCCCGCCTCCGCTGAGGGGCCTAACTCTTGGAACCGCCCGCTCCGTGGCGGTGGTGACGGCTAGTCTGAAACTCCGTGAGAACGCGTCCGGCTAAGCCATGGCGATGTGCCGGGTATTTGCGGGGTCTGCTGGTGGTGGCGGCGCTGATCGCGGTGGCGGCATGCGGCGGGTCGACCGACGGCGATGCGGCGGACGGCGAGAGCGCGACCGATCCGGCCGTGACGGCCGCCGGCTCCACCGACACGGCTCCGGAGACGGCTGAAGCCGCCGCGGGCCGTCCCGGCGGCGAGATCGTGCTGGCCGTGGAGCAATGGCCCGAGTGTCTCAACCCGATTACGTCCTGCAACAACGCGACGTGGCTCAGTTGGTCGGTGCTAGTGCATGTCGTGCCCCGCCTCATGGAGTTCGATGTCGACCACAACATCGGTGCCTCGCCGGTTCTGATGGAGGCGCCGACGGTGGACAACGGCGGGGCAGTGCTCAACGACGACGGCACGCTCACGATCACATACCGGCTCAATCCTGAGGCGCGCTGGAGTGACGGCACGCCCATTACCAGCACCGACGTGTGGTTCACCTGGCGGGCGATCATCGAGACCGAGGGCTCTCTCAACACCATCGGGTACGACCTCATCACCGATGTGAGCCATGACGATCCTCACACCGCGATCGTCACGCTGTCCGAGTCCTATGCGCCCTGGCGTGAGCTCTTCGGCGGACTCGACGGGATCCTGCCCGCCCACGCCTTCGACGGCCAGACCGACATCTCCGGCCACTGGAACGACTCGATACCGATCTCGGGAGGACCCTGGCGCCAGGAGTCCTGGAGCCAGCAACAGCACATCCTCGTCCCCAACGAGAACTACTGGGTACCCGAGCGCATCCCTCGGGTTGACCGGGTGGTGATGGTCCCCCGGGAGGACACCGACACCGAGATCGTGGCCCTTCAGACCGGCGAGGCCATGGCCGCCTTCCCCCAGCCGTTCCCCGGCGCCAAGGAGCGCCTGGCCCCGCCGCTGACGTTCGTCTCGGGAGCGGGAACGTTCATCGAGGGTCTGTGGATCAACCAGATCGCGCCGGACCGGTACTTCGAGATCACCAAGAACTTGCGGCAGGCCCTGGCCTACGCCCTCGATCGGGAAGAGATCGCCGACGTGGCCCTCGGCCCCATCATCGACGATCCGGTGGTGCTGCAGTGCGCGGGCTGGAACCCGGCCTTCGGGGACTGGTGCGCCGACGACTTCGCCCACTACCGCCAGGACATGGCCGCCGTCGAGCGACTGCTCACCGAGGACGGCTGGACCCGCCCCGATCCCGAGGGCCTGTGGGTGAACGACGAGGGCGTCGAGTTGGTGCTGCAGTGGAACACCGTGGCCGGCAACAAGCGCCGCGAGGACGTGCAGGCCCTCGTGACCGAGATGACGAGGCCCTTCGGGATCGGCTGGGAGATCATCAACTACGACCCGGGCGAGCTGTTCCAGAACCGGCTCCCGGCCATGAACTTCGGTCCGGTGGCCCTGTTCGCCAACAGCACCACCCCCGATCCGACCGTGACCGCCCACTACGACATCGACGGCATCCCCAGCGAGGCCAACGGTTTCAGCGGCCAGAACTTCACCGCCTACGCCAGCCGGCAGGCCAGCGACTTGGCCTTCGCCATCGACGCCGAGGTCGACGAGGCCGCCCGCCTCGAACTCGTGCGCGAGCTTGGCACACTGCTGGCTTCCGACGTTCCCTGGATCCCGCTGTACGTGCTCCCCAACCTGCTGGCCTGGGACCCCGGTGTCCTGGAGGGGCCCGGAGGCTGGGTGTCGAGCGTCTACGGGGGCTTCTACGACCTCTACGACTGGACCGTGATCGGGTGAGCGACAGGGTGAGCCGCCGAGGGGGACCGGCGGGCACGCTGCGGAGGTGATCCGTTACGCGGCGGGACGTCTCGCGGTCACCGTTCCCATTCTCCTGGCTATCTCGTTCGCCACATTCTGGGCGGCGGGCGAGATCTCCAGTCCTGCCGCCCAGCTCACTCTCAACCCTCGGATAAGTCCGGAGGCCAGAAGGGCCTACATCGAATCCCTCGGCCTTGAAGAGCCGTTCGGCGTGCGCTACCTGACTTGGCTCGGCAACTTCGTGACCGGGGATCTGGGCACGTCACTGGTCCGCAACGGCCAAGAGGTATGGCCGCTGGTGAGAAGCGCTATGGCCAACACGCTGCTGCTGATCGTGGTGGCGATGGCCTTCTCGCTGGCGGTCGGGTTGGTCGTGGGCACCTTGTCGGCGCTGCGGCCGGGCTCCGTCATCGACCGGGCCTCGACCACCGTGTCGTTCCTGGGCATCTCGATCCCCGTGTTCTGGCTGGGCCTGATGCTGCAGCTGATGTTCGGTCTGTATCTGGCCGAGTGGCTCCGGCTCGGAGCGCCGTTGCTGCCCACCGCCGGGATCTACTCGCCCGGCCAGCAGGGCTTCGACCTGCTGGACAGGGCGCGGCATCTCGCGCTGCCAACGATGACGCTGTCGCTGCAGCTGATCGCGGCCTACAGCCGTTACATGAGGTCGTCCATGCTCGACGTGATGGGCATGGACTACATCTCCACCGCCCGGGCCAAGGGCCTGCCCGAACGCCATGTGGTGGTGCGTCACGGCGTGCGCAATGCGCTGATCCCGGTGACGACGCTGGCCGCGGTGGATCTCGGTCTGCTGGTGGGCGGCCTGATCGTCACCGAGCGGGTCTTCCAGTACCCGGGCATGGGCCTGCTGTTCCTCGACGCGATGACCGGCGGCGACTACCCCGTGCTGCTGGCCACGGTGATGATCGTCTCGGCCGCGGTGTTCTTGATGAACCTGCTGGCCGATCTGCTCTACGCGGTGCTCGACCCGAGGATCCGTTATGGCTGAGCACTCGTCGTCGCGGCCGGGCTACCAGCACCGGGGCGAGGGCCGGCTCGCCGACAGGCGGTCGATGGCGGGGCAGCCGCTCGAGACACCCGGCGATGAGATCGCGCCGCACTGGCGGACCGTGTGGCGACGGTTCCGCAAGCACCGTCTGGCGACCGCCTCGCTGGCAGTGTTCGCCTTGATCGCGCTGTGCGCGGTATTCGCCGACTGGGTAGCTCCCCACGGTGCCACCGAGCAGCACCTGGACAAGATCCTGGAACCGCCGGGCCGCGACTTCCTGCTGGGGTCGGACACCCTCGGGCGGGACACGCTGAGCCGGATCCTCTACGGAGGCCGGATCTCCCTGCTGGTCGGGGTGTCGGTGGCGTTGATCAGCGGCGTTGTGGGAACGGCGGTGGGGCTGGTGGCGGGCTACTGCCGGGGTTGGGTGGACTCGGCGCTGATGCGCCTCACCGACACGATGCTGGCGCTCCCGAGCCTGATGGTGGTGATCATGGCGGCTCGAATACTGGGCGACAGCGTGCTCGACGTGGTGATCGTCCTGGCCGCAGTCAGCTGGATGGTCCCGGCCCGGATCGTGCGGGCCAAGGTGCTGTCGCTGTGCGAGAACCAGTTCGTGGAGGCCGCCGTCTCGCTCGGCGTGCCCGGTCGCCGCATCATGGTGCGCGATCTGCTGCCCAACCTGGTGGGCGAGATCGTTGTGGCGGTGTCGTTGACGGTGGCCGGTGCCATCCTGGCGGAGTCGACGCTGAGCTTCCTGGGGTTGGGGGTGAGCGCGGCCCATACAGCCACCTGGGGAAACATGCTCGGGGGCAATGAGGGCTTCATGATCACCGCGCCCTGGCTGGTGTGGGCTCCAGGCCTGGCCATCGTGGCCACGGTCCTGTGCATCAACTTCATCGGTGACGGCCTGCGCGATGCCCTGGACCCGCCCCGTCGATAACCGCGGGCGGGCGGGCCGGCCGGATGGGCCGCTGTCGCGATGAAGCGGGGCGGCGGCCCACTAGCCTCGGACGCAGGTCCCCGCGGAGCGCGTCGAAAGGAGACACAGATGGCGGCGAGAGGTTCATCGGCTTGGCACTCATGGGTGGAGGCGGTCTTCGACGATGGGGTCAACCGCTCACGGCCCCGCGCTCTGAGGGCTCTCGCGGAATGGGCGGCGGCGTCGGTTGCAGTGAATGGCGATGTCTACGCGGGCATCTCTGCGGGTTATGCGGCCGTGTCGCGCGCCGCCGAGTCTCCGGAGGCGACGATCCGGGCTGCTCGCTACGCCATCTGGCACGCAGTGACGTCGCTGCGTGAGAGCAGCCCCGACGACGTCGACGTATGGCACTTCGAGCTGCACGCTGCGGGCGAGCTCATAGGTCTGCGGCTGCCCGACCGCCCCCACCTGGAAAACGTCTCGATCGCCAGCTGAGTTGGCTGGCCGAACCCGGTCAGCCGATCTCGTCGGGCATCTCGGCCTTGCGTCGGGCCACGTAGTCGCGCAGTTCGGCGTCCACCGCGTCGTCGATGGGGGGCGGCTCGTAGTCGGCCAGCAGTTGCTTCCAGCGGGCGTTGGCCCGCTGTCCGGCTGAGAGCGAGCCCTCCTCGGACCACTGCTCATAGCTGGCCGCGTCGGAGATGTCCGACCGCCAGAAGGCGGTCTCGAAGTTGGCCAGGGTGTGAGGGTTGCCCAGGAAGTGGTCGCCGTGGGCGTTGGTGCGGAACGCCTCCATGGCTTGGCCGTTCTCGCTGACGTCGACTCCCCGGGCCCAGATTTCCATGGCGCCCAGCTGGTCGGCGTCCAGGATCAGCTTCTCATAGCCCAGCGCCAGCCCTCCCTCCTGCCAGCCCGCGGCGTGCAGCACGAAATTCACCCCCGCCTGCATCGTGGGCAGCAGGGTGTGGGCCGACTCGTAGGCGGCCTGCGCGTCGGGCAGCTTCGAGGAAGTGAACTGACCGCCTGAGCGGAACGGCACACCGACCCGGCGGGCCAGCGACGCCATCACATGGATGGCTTGGCCGGCCTCGGGCGTGCCGAAGGTGGGCGCCCCGGTGGCCATCGACATCGAGGAGGCGAACGTGCCGAACACGACCGGAGCGCCGGGCCGCACCAGCTGCAAGTAGGCCATGCCGGACAGCGCTTCGGCCAGGGCTTGTGCGGCCAGACCGGCCACCGTCACCGGTGACATCGCCCCGGCCAGGATGAACGGGCTCATGATGCAGGCCTGGTTGGCTCGGGCGTAGGTGGTTGCTGCGCCCAACATGGGGGCGTCCCAGCGCATCGGGGATGAGACGTTGATCAGCGAGGTCATCACCGTGCGGTCGGCGAGATCTCCGCCGAAGGCGATCCGGGCCATCTCGACGGAGTCCGCGGCCCGTTCGGCCGCGGTCACCGAGCCCATGAAGGGCTTGTCGCTGTAACGCAGGTGGGCGTACACCATGTCGAGGTGGCGCTTGTTCACCGGCACGTCCACCGGCTCGCACACCGTGCCCCCGCTGTGGTGCAGCTGGGGCAGGGCATAGGCGAGCTTCACCACGTTGCAGAAGTCCTCCAGCGTGGCGTAGCGGCGGCCCCGGTCGAGGTCCATGACGAAGGGTGATCCGTAGTTGGGGGCGAAGACGGTGGCGTCGCCCCCGACCATGACGTTGCGGGCGGGATTGCGGGCGTGCTGGGTGTAGGCGGCAGGGGCGTTGTCCTGCACGATCTGGCGGCACAGGCCGGGCGGGCACTTCACGAGTTCCCCGTCGATGTCGGCCCCGGCGGCCCGCCACAGCTCCAGGGCCTCCGGGAAGTCCTGGAAGGCGATGCCGACCTCGGACAGGATGGTCTCGGCGTTGCGTTCGATCTGCTCCAGACCCTCGTCATCGACTATGTCCACCGGCGGCGTCCGGCGGACCAGGTACGGCGCTGACTCGGTCGACGCCGCCCGCGCCGCCCTTCTTCCTGCCCGGCCGCCGCCCCTCCGCCGCGTTGTCTCGCTCATGTTGGCTCGTTCATGGTCTTGCTGTCTCCGGATCGTGAATTCGGGCGATTGTCGAGCGATGTTTATGCTGCCGGGCGGGGTCTGCGGCGCCGGCGGGAACCCTGTTCGGGACCGGCAGCGGCCGCCTCGGGAAGATCGATCACCGCGGCAAGATGCGGGGTGGGATCGGTCTCGTGGGGGAAGGCCATGGCCGCGACGAACAGCTCCTGGAAGCGGGACTCGGTGGCCGTCTCGATCTTGATCACCGACCGCACCATTCGCTCGACCTCCAGGCGCTGCTCACCCGACAGAAGCATGCGGACGGCGCCCACCCCCGAGGCGTTGCCGGCCGCTCGCACACCGCCCGCGGGCGTGTCGGGGACGAGGCCCAGCACCATCGCCCGAACCGGGTCGATATGGGCGCCGAAGGCCCCGGCCAGCCGTATGTCGGGCACCTCGTCGATGCCCGCGTGCTCGCGCAGCAAGTCGATGCCGGCCCGCAGCGCGGCCTTGGCCAGCTGGACGGCACGAACGTCGTTCTGGGTGATCGACAGCAGGATCGGCTCGGTCTGAAGCACGTAGCTGAAGGTGCGGCCGTCGGCCACGATGCGGGGCGACCGGCCCTGATCCGACGAGATCACGCCGTGACGGTCGCTGATTCCGGCCAGGAACATCTCCGCGATCACCTCGATGATGCCGGAGCCGCACAAGCCCGAGACCTGGAGCCCGGCGCGGTCCAGCTCCTGGGCGAACCCGGGCTCGTCGGACCAGAGCTCGCAGCCGATGACCTTGAATCGGGGCTCCCAGGTGTCCGGATCGATCCGGATCCGCTCCACCGCGCCGGGGGTGGCCCTCTGGCCGCAGCTGATCTGGGCTCCCTCGAAGGCCGGGCCGGTCGGGCTTGATGCGGCCAGGACCCGGTTCCCGTCGCCCAGCACGATCTCGGCGTTGGTGCCCACGTCCACCACCAGCATCGGCTTCTCGGTCCGGTGAGGTCCCTCGGCCAGGGTGGCTGCGGCCGCGTCGGCGCCGACATGCCCGGCGATGCACGGACCGATGTACAGAGCGGCGTTCGGTAGCCCGATCCCGATGTCGGTGGCGCGGCCCCGCACAGCTGCAGCGGTGGTGAGCGTGAACGGCGCCGCACCCAGCGGTGTGGGGTCCAGACCCAGCACCAGGTGGTGCATGATCGGATTCCCCACAACCACAAGGTCGTGCACCCTGCTGCGGTCCGCGCCGGCCAGCCCGCACAACTCACCCACCAGCTCGTCGATGGCGGTTCGCACCGCGGCGGTGAGCTCGACCTCGCCGCCGGGGTTCATCATCACGTAGGACACCCGGCTCATGAGGTCCTCGCCGAAGCGGATCTGCGGGTTCATCCGGCCCGAGGCCGCGGCCACCTCGCCCGACGAGAGCTCGAGCAGGTACCCGGCGATGGTCGTCGACCCCACATCGACCGCCACCCCCCAGGCCTCGTCGGAGTAGCCGGGGCGCACGTCGAGGACGGTGCGGCGGTCGTGCACCACCACCGTGACCGACCGGTCTCCGGCTGCTATGGCTGGGGAGAGCCCGGCCAGGACCGGAACCGGGAACTCCAGGCCGATCAGGCCCCAGTCGGTGGCGAGGGCCTCGGCGACCAGGTCGAGCTCGGCGGCCTCGAAACCGAGGACCACCTCGGGAAGCTCCACGTAGTGGAGGGTGACCACCGGATGGATGACCACCTCGGCGAGGTCGATCGACTTGCGCACCACCGGCCGGTGGACCTGGCTCTCCGGCGGGACGTCGACGACGGCGTTGGCCAGCACCACGGCCTGGCAGCCCAGGCGGAAGCCCTCGGCGATCGGGCGACGTCCCCGGTAGCGCAACTCGGTGGGGCCGGGATCCGACAGGACGCCGGCTTCGGTGGCCGAGACCTGGCAGCGGCCGCACAGGCCCCGCCCGCCGCACACCGAGTCGAGGTCCACCCCGCCGGCGCGGGCCGCGTCGAGGACGGTGGCCCCGGCAGCCACCGAGGCGCGTATCCCCGAAGGGTTGAACACCACACTGTGCGTGTCGTGCATGCGTTCAGGCGCTTCGGCGACGCCCGCCCCGCCGTCTCAGGCCGACCGTGTCGGGGTCCCGGTGCTCGGCGATCCACGCGGCGCAGTCCCGGTCGTTCCCGGCCAGGACGTCGGCGGCCATCACCGCGTTCTTCACCTCGGGGTGCATGGGGTTCATGATCGCCGAGGTGAGCCCGGCGCCTATGGCCATCGACAGGAACGTTCCGGTGATCATGTGGCGGGCCGGAAGGCCGAAGCTGACATTGCTGGCGCCGCAGGTGGTGTTCACCCCCAACTCGGTGCGCAGACGCCGCACCAGTTGGAACACCTGCCGTCCAGCCGTGCCCATGGCGCCGATCGGCATCACCAGCGGGTCGACCACCACGTCGGAGGCCGGGATGCCGTGGTCGGCGGCCCGGTTGACGATCTTGCGAGCGACCTCGAAGCGCACGTCGGGATCCTCGCTGATGCCCGTCTCGTCGTTGGAGATGGCCACCACTGCCGCGCTGTGGCGGGCCACCAGAGGCAGCACCCGCTCCAGCACCTCCTCCTCCCCGGTGACGGAGTTGATGAGAGGCTTGCCCTCGTACACCGCAATGCCGGCCTCCAGGGCTTCGATGATCGAGGAATCGATGGACAGAGGCACGTCGGTCACGCTCTGAACGAGCTTGATGGCCTGGGCCAGAAGGGCAGGCTCATCGGCGAGGGGGATCCCCGCATTGACGTCGAGCATGTGGGCTCCAGCCGCGGTCTGCGCCAGCGCATCGGCCTCGACCCGGCTGAAGTCCCCGTTGCGCATCTCCTCGGCCAGCAGCCGCCGTCCGGTGGGGTTGATGCGCTCACCGATCATCACGAACGGGCGGTCGAACCCGATGACCACCTCTCTGGTGGCCGAGCTGACGACGGTGTCGGTCACTGCGGATCTCCTTCGGAGTCGATGCTGCGATCGGGATCCCAGCCGCCGGTCTTGACGAACTCGTCCAGACGCTCCCGGGGGAACGCCTCCTCCAGGGAGGCCGCAGCCGCCATGGCGGCCGCCTCGGGATCGTCCGTGCCCGAGGGGATCAGAGACCGGCGCCACTCCCCTACGTACTGCGAGGCCTGAGTCTTGCCCGCCACCATGGCGGCCCGGTCGATGGCTCTCTGGAACCGGCGGGGGAGGATGCGCTGGACCCGGTCGGCGCCGGAACCGCCGTTGACCTGGGCGGGTATGTCGCGCCAACTGATCAGCACCAGGCTGCCGTCGTCGTTGCGGCGCCTGCGCCCGCCTCGCCCCGCTGGGGGACTCATGCCGCCTCTGAGGTGTCCGCGCTGGCCAGCTCCACGATCCGGCCCTCGAGTCCGCCGATGCCGGTGACGATCCGCTCGCAACGAAGGCCGAGACGGGCGGCGGCCTGCTCCGCGGCGCGGGCCAGGCGGTCATCGTCGGCCTGGGCGAGGTGGACGACCCGGGTGTAGTTGCCGAAGTACGCCTCAAGGAGTTCCGGATGCTGGGAGATGCCCAACCCCTCCATGATCAAGCGATCGAAATGCCGCACCAGGTAGTCGGTGAGGTAGAAGGTGCCCGGCTCGACATCCTGCAGGCCGGCGAAGGCGTCGGGGCCGGTGTAGAGCTCGTAGCAGTGGGCGCCCGGCAGCCGCTCGACCCCCTCCTCGGCGCACACCCGGTCGAGCAGCCCGCCCGTGCCGCAGTCCATGTAGCCCACGATGATCGTTCTGTAGGCGCCGCGAGCCTTGGCGACCCGGACCCGCCGACGGACGGCGTCGGGGATCCGCTCGGGGCGGTTGTGCATTATCGCGGGCAGGCACTCCACCTCGAGGTGCTTGCTGCCGTTGAGGGCTGCTATCTCGCGCAGTTCGCGGACCAGCGCGCCACAGCCGATGACAAGAACTTTCGAAGGGTGCGGCGGGGCCGTCATCCGGCGGCCCGGCGGGCCGTCACGAGGGTCTTGGCCGTCTCGGAGGCGATGGCGGCGTCGCGGCAGTAGGCGTCGGCGCCGATGGCCGATCCGAACTCCTCGTTGAGGGGCGCCCCGCCGACGAGGATGATGAAGTCGTCGCGTATGCCCTTCTCCACGAGGGTGTCGATCACCACCTTCATGTAGGGCATGGTGGTGGTGAGCAGGGCCGACATTCCCAGGATGTCGGGCTTGTGCTCGTCGAGGGCGGCCAGGAACTCCTCGGCGTCGGTGTTGATGCCGAGGTCGAACACCTCGAAGCCGGCTCCCTCCAGCATCATCGCCACCAGGTTCTTGCCGATGTCGTGGATGTCGCCCTTGACCGTGCCGATCACGACGCTGCCGATGGGCTCGGC
This sequence comes from Acidimicrobiaceae bacterium, assembly GCA_009843915.1. Classification (GTDB taxonomy): domain Bacteria; phylum Actinomycetota; class Acidimicrobiia; order Acidimicrobiales; family Aldehydirespiratoraceae; genus Aldehydirespirator. Next base: position 68,992 of record VYCM01000146.1, read on the forward strand.
GCCCGTCTCGGCCAGCAGCGGACGCAGGATGGCCATGCCGGCCTTCATGGCGTTGGCGGCCAGCAGGACCTCGGGCACGAACAGGATCCCGTCGCGGAAGTCGATGCCGACGATGCGCATGCCCTCGACCAGCGCGTCGTTCAGAACCTTGTCGGCCGACCATCCCCGGCCCAGCAGGATGTTGGTGCCCTCGGTGATTTCGTCGGCCAGACCGTCATAGAGGTCGTCGTGCATCTGGACCGTGAGTTCCTCGTCGTCGAGGCTCGCGAGATCGATGTCATCGTCGGCCGTGTCGGGTCCGGAAGCAGGGATGTCAGTCATCCGGCTCAGCCCTCCGCATGTCGGTATTGGGCCCATTCCTACGGATGACAGCCACCTGCTGGTTCCGTACTGTGGACCAGTCCCACGATACGGAACGGATCGTAGCACGGTCCGGTACCGACACAAGCAACCCGCGCGTGAGATTTCCATCAGTGACTCGGCGGCCACGTAGCCTTGGCCGTCATGCCCGTGCCGGATGGCGACACACCCCCGCACCGTTACGACGCGGCCCTCGCGGCCGACATCGAGAGTCGCTGGCAGGACCATTGGGAAGCGAGCGGTGCCTATGAGACGCCCAACCCGGCCGGGGCGCTCTCGACGGGCCGTGGCTCGTCCGGCCCCAAGCTGTTTGTGATGGACATGTTCCCGTACCCGTCGGGGTCGGGACTGCACGTCGGCCATCCGCTGGGCTACATAGCCACCGACGTGTACGTCCGCTTCAAGCGGATGGCCGGATTCAGCGTGCTGTACACGATGGGTTTCGACGCCTTCGGGCTGCCGGCGGAAGAGCATGCCCGCCAGACCGGCCAGCACCCCCGGATCAACACTGAGGCCAACATCGACAACATGCGCCGCCAGCTCGACCGGCTCGGTCTGGGCCACGACAAGCGGCGGGGCGTCGCTACGACCGACATCGACTACTACCGCTGGACCCAGTGGATCTTCCTGCAGATCTTCAACTCATGGTTCGACCCCGGCGAGCGTCGGGCCCGGCCCATCGCCGAGCTGGTCGACGAATTCTCCTCCGGCCGGAGGCCGGTGCCCGACGGCCGAGCCTGGGAAGAGCTCAGCGAGGCCGAACAGCGAGAGGTTGTGGACTCCCATCGCCTGGCCTACGTGGCCGACGCCCCGGTCAACTGGTGCCCGGCGCTGGGCACCGTGCTGTCCAACGAGGAGGTCACCAACGAGGGCCGCTCCGAGCGAGGCAACCACGAGGTGTTCGAGCGCCCGCTCAAGCAGTGGATGATGCGCATCACCGCCTACGCCGACCGCCTGCTGGAGGACCTCGACCGCCTCGACTGGCCCGAGTCGGTCAAGACCATGCAGCGCAACTGGATCGGCCGCTCCGAGGGCGCCCTGATCTCGTTCCCCGCCTCCACCGCGCCGGACGGACCGGTGAGCGACATCGAGGTGTTCACCACCCGGCCCGACACCCTCTTCGGCACCACCTACATGGTGCTGGCGCCGGAGCATCCGCTGGTGGAGGAACTGACCGCCGACGCCTGGCCCTCGGGCACCCCCGACTCCTGGACCGGCGGCGCAGCCACACCCTCGGAGGCGGTGGCCGCCTACCGGGCCCGCGCCTCCGAGATGAGCGACGCCGACCGCAGCGACTCCAAGACCGGGATCTTCGTGGGCGCCCATGCCACGGTTCCGTTCACCGAGAGTGAGATGGTCCCGGTGTTCGTGGCTGACTACGTGCTGATGGGGTACGGCACCGGAGCGGTGATGGGCGTGCCCGGCGAGGACCAGCGCGACCGCGAGTTCGCCGAAGCCTTCGGCTTGCCGGTCGTCCGCACGGTTCAGCCTCCGCTCGACCATCCCGAGGATCTGGCCTACGCGGGCGAAGGTCCCTCCATCAACTCCCGGTTCCTGGATGGGCTCGATGTCGAAGCATCCAAGGCTTTGATCCTGGACAGGCTTCAGGAGGCCGGCCGGGGGAGTCCCAAGGTCAACTACAGGCTGCGGGACTGGAACTTCAGCCGGCAGCGGTACTGGGGTGAGCCCATTCCCATCGTGTTCGACGAGTACGGACCGGTCGCTCTGCCCGAGGACATGCTGCCGCTGGAGCTACCCGAGCTGACCGACTGGGCGCCCCGGGCACTGGCCCGGGACTCCGAGCCGGAGCCGCCCCTGGGCCGGGTGACGGATTGGGTCAACGTCGAGCTGGACCTCCACCGTGGCGACGGGCCGCGCCCCTACCGGCGCGAGCTCAACACGATGCCCCAGTGGGCCGGCTCCTGCTGGTACTACCTGCGCTACCTGGACCCCCGCAACGACGATCACTTGGTGGATCCCGATGTCGAGCGCTACTGGATGGCCGACCCCGAACCCGACGGCGTGGGCGGGGTGGACCTGTACGTGGGCGGGGTCGAGCACGCGGTGCTGCACCTGCTGTACGCCCGCTTCTGGCACAAGGTGCTCTACGACCTCGGCCATGTGAGCGGGCCGGAGCCGTTCAAGCGCCTCATCAACCAGGGCTACATCCAGGCCTATGCCTTCAAGGACGATCGCGGTGTTTACGTTCCCGCGGAGGAAGTGGGGGGCTCTCCGCAGAGGGGCTTCCTCCACGACGGGCAGCCGGTCTCGCGAGAGCTGGGCAAGATGGGCAAGTCGCTCAAGAACTCGGTCACCCCCGACGACATGTACGCCTCCTACGGGGCCGACACCCTGCGCCTCTACGAGATGTTCATGGGGCCCATCGACCAGGACCGACCCTGGGAGACACGATCCGTGGTGGGCTCCCAGCGAGTGCTGCAACGGGTGTGGCGCAACGTGGTCGACGAGGAGACCGGCGAGTTGCGGGTCAGCGACGAACTGCCGGACGACGATCTGCTCAGGTTGCTGCACCGAACCATCGACGGCGTCCGCTCCGATATGGAGGGCATGCGTTTCAATACCGCCATCGCCAAGTTGACCGAGCTCAACAACGAGCTCACCCGCCGGGGCGCGGGCGCACCCCGCGAGGTGGCCGCGGTGATGGTGCGGATGCTGGCCCCGCTAGTGCCGCACTTCGCGGAGGAGCTGTGGCACCGCCTGCACGGCGGGGGCGCCGACTCCGTGATGCGAGCCGAGTTCCCCGCAGCCGATCCGGCCCTGTTGGTGGAGGACATCATCGAAGTGCCTGTGCAGGTCAACGGCAAGGTGCGGGGCCGGGTCAGTATCGCGGCCGACGCCGACGAGGGCACCGCGGTGAGCGCCGCGCTAGCCGAGCCCAACGTGGCCGCCCACGTGGGCGGCCGCGAGCTGCGCAAGCAGCTCTATGTGCCCGGCCGCATGATCACCCTGGTGGTGTGAGCGGCCGCCGGCTCTCGATCTCTCAAGCCCGCCGGATAGCGCTGGCGGCTCAGGGCTTCACCGACCCGGCGCCGGCAGGGCGAGTGGACCGCCGCCATCTGCGCCGGGTGATGGGCCGGGTCAAGCTGCTGCAGCTCGACTCGGTGCCGGTGGTCATCCGGACGCAGTACCTCCCGCCGTTCTCCCGGCTGGGCTGCTACGAGGCATCCCTGCTCGACCGGATCGCCTACCGCGACGACGAGTGGTTCGAGGCATGGGCCCACGAGGCTTCGCTGCTGCCGGTGGAGGACGAGCCGCTGCTGCGCTGGCAGAAGCGGAGGGCCGAGCAGGGCGAGACCTGGAGCAATCTGGTGGAGCTGGCCCGGCGCGAATCCGGCTACGTGGTCGAGGTGCTGGCCCAAGTGGAGGAGCGCCCGCTGACCGCCGGCGAACTGGCCGATCCCCGGCGCCGCTCCGGCGAATGGTGGGGGAGCCGGTCGCTCGGGTCCATCGCACTGGACTGGCTGTTCCGGATCGGCGCGGTCGGGATCCGGCGCCGGGGCAACTTCACCAAGGAGTTCGACCTGCTGGAGCGGATCGTGCCGGCGGAGGTGCTGGCCCAGCCGACGCCCACCGCCGAAGAGGCCCAGCGTGAGCTGCTGGTTCGCTCCGGCGCGGCCCTCGGGATGGGAACGGCCACCGATCTCATTGACTACTACCGGCTCCCCGTGCGGGAGGGCCGGACCAGGCTGCATGAGGTTGTCGAGGCGGGAGGGCTCCTCACCGTGGAGGTCGAGGGCTGGTCCGAGCCCGCCTACCTGCACCCCGCAGCGAGGCTCCCGAGGTCGGTGGGTGCCTTGACGGTGCTGTCGCCGTTCGATCCGATTGTGTGGAACCGGTCCCGGGCGGCCCGGCTGTGGGGCTTCGACTACCGGATCGAGATCTACGTCCCCGCGTCCAAGCGGGTCTACGGCTACTACGTGCTGCCGGTTCTGGACGGCGAGCGCTTGGTGGCCCGCCTCGACCTCAAGACCGACCGGGCCGCCGGTGCGCTGTGCGTGCTGGGCGCCTTCGCCGAGCCGGGCGTGGACCATGGCGCACTGGCCGAGCGGCTCCGGCCGCACCTGATCGAGCTGGCCCGCTTCGTGGGAGTCGGCGACGTCCGCTACGGCTCCCGTGGCGACCTCATGACCGCACTGGATCCCGGCTAGCGTCTGAAGCGGTGAGCCTTGCCGTCGAACCGCAGGACTTGGCCTCGGTTGCCGCCGAGCACGGGCCGACAGCTTTCGTGCTGACGGTGGGTGACGACGGGCGAACCCGGATCATCCACGTGAAGGTCGACATCGACGGCCGGGGCGTGATCCGGGCGGTGGTCGGCCGGGGCGCGGCGGCAAACGCGGTCGCCCGGCCCGACGTGGTCGTGCTGTGGTCGCCGGCCGCCGACGGTTTCAGCCTCATTGCCGACGGGGTCGCCTCGGTGGACGGCGAGCCGAGGCCCGCCACGCCGATCACGATCGAGGTCTTCTCCGCGGTCAGGCACCGTCCCGCCCCCGTCTGAGAGCGGAGCTCGTGTCGTTCCTGATCCGGCGTCCGGCGGCGCGCTGCGTGCTGCTCGACAACGCCCGCCGGGTGTTCCTGATCCGATCCGAAGATCCGATCGACCCTCACAAGCCGGAGTGGCTCGAGATACCGGGCGGAGGCGTCGGCTACGGCGAGGACTCGGCCGCGGCTTGCCGGCGCGAGCTGTACGAGGAGACCGGCATCACCGATGTGGAGATGGGGCCGTGCGTATGGACCCAGTACGTGGAGTACACGTTCTGCGGCATGCGCTTCGAGTCCCACGAGCGGATCCACGTGGCTTGGTGTGACGGCGGTGAATACCGCCCCCGCGGTCTCGAAGCGCTCGAGGCGGCCGCCTTCATCGAGGCGGGCTGGTGGACGCTCGATGAGCTGCTGGCCAACAACGAGCCCACGGTTCCCGCTCGCCTGAGGGAGTTCCTCCCGGCGGTAGTGGCCGGCGACCTGGGCGATCCGCCGATCGACATCTCGCCCGATCTGCCGGCGGTCTAGGCGCCGCGCCAGCGGCTACCAGTCGTCGTCGCGGTCGGCCCGGTCGGCTGCGCTGACGCCGTAGCCGATGATTATCGACGGCAACAGCACGAGGGATCCGGCCACCAGAGTGACCGCGGCGATCGTGGCCGGCGCGGTGGTGAAGCCGGTCACGAAGCCGGCGACGAACGCAGCTAGGGACACGCCGTACAGCGAATAGCCCAATCGCCGTCCCGACCGGGCCAAGCGGGCCAGGCGCTGTCTCCGCTCGAGGACCGGGTCGTCGGATCCCGTCATCGGGCCGTGTCTTCAGCCGAGCCCGACACCGAGTCGTCGCTGGGGTCGTACAGCCAGCAATGGACGCCGCGGTAGCGGGCCACTTCGTGCTCGAAGTTCGTGCGATTGGGTGTGAACACCCCGATGTCGTACACCGACAACTCGTAGATCTCGCCCACGAAGGCCTCGAACTGCTCGTAGCACACCCTCAGGGCGAAACCACGCACCGCATCGTCGCCCGGGTAGATGGCAGGGTCGGGAGCGTCCAGATCGAAGGTGTGGTACACCTCGCCCCAGTGGGGCTCGTCGCAGCCGGTGCGGGCTGTGATCGCCAGCCGCCGACCCGCCTGCAGGCCCTCGAACCGGTTGAAGCAGTCACCCTCGACGAGGCTGTACTCGCTGATGATCTCGCCGGGAATGTCCAGCGGATCGATCGGTCCCAGTTCGAGGGGACCGCCCGAGCCGCCGCCGGCATCAGCGGCGGTGTCCGGCCTGGCCCCGCTTCCCCCCTCGAGAGCCGCCACCACATCGGCGGTGTTCGTGGGACCCGATGCAGCCACCGCCGCGGCCGGGTCGGTCACGCCCTCGTTCCCGTCCTCGGGTCCGCCGCTGCACGCTGCCAACAGCACCGCCGCGGCCACGGCGCCATGAAGCGAGCGCCCGAGGACTCGAGAAGCCAATCCCATCGAGCCGGAGACTAGGACCTTGGCATCTAGAGTGTGCGCCGATGACAGATCTGGGCTTCGCCGCATTCGACGCCGACAACCACTACTACGAGGCCACCGACGCCTTCACGCGCCACGTCGACCCGAGGATGCACAAGCGCTGCATGCAGTGGGCGACCGTAGACGGGCGCGAGCGGCTGCTGGTAGCCGGTCGGATCAACCGCTTCATCCCCAACCCCACCTTCGACCCGGTGGCGAGACCGGGCTGTCTGGACGATTACTTCAGGGGAAAGATCCCGGCCTCCGACATGCGCGAGGCCTTCGGCGAACTCAGGCCCATCTCGGCGGCCTACCGCGACCGCGACGCCCGCATCGAGTTGCTGGATTCACAAGGTCTGCAGGCGTGCTTCCTGTTCCCAACGCTGGGCGTGGGCATGGAGGCCGCCCTCGAGCACGACCCGGCCGCTCTCACGGCAGCGTTCGGGGGCTTCAACCGGTGGCTGGCCGACGACTGGGGGTTCGCCTACCGCGACCGCCTGTTCGCGGCCGGGTACCTGACGCTGGCCGACCCCGACTGGGCCCTCGACGAGCTCGACTGGCTGATCGCCAACGACGTGCGGGTGGTGAACATGCGACCGTCGTCGGTGCCCGACACCGCAGGCGGCCGCCGCTCGCTGGGCCACCCCGCCCATGACAAGGTGTGGCAGCGGCTGGACGATCACGGCATCACGGTGGCCATGCACTCCGGCGACTCCGGCTACGGGTTCCTGCTGGAGCACTGGGGGGTGGACAGCGAGTTCGAGTCGTTCCGCTACAACGCCCTCAAGAGCATGCTCACCTACTCGCCGATCTCCGACGCGCTGGCCTCGCTGCTGGCCGAGGGCGTGCTGAGCCGTCACCGGAACCTGCGCGTCGCCACCATCGAGACCGGCTCGGAATGGGTGTGGCCCTTCGTGAAGAAGCTCACCAAGACCTACCGCCAGCAGAGGCATGCCTTCGACGAGGATCCGCTGGAGGTGTTCCGGCGCCAGGTATGGATCTCGCCTTACTACGAGGACGACCTGCTCGCGCTGCGGGACCTGATCGGCGCGGACCACGTGCTGTTCGGGTCGGATTTCCCCCACGCCGAGGGACTGGCCGATCCCGTGTCATTCGTGCATGACCTCGCCGGGTTCGCCGACGACGAGATCGAGCAGGTCATGCGCACCAACGGCCTGTCGCTCACCCAACGGGCCGCAGCCTGATCACCGATCGCGGCCCCGTCCAGCCTGTGAACGCGGCTGCCCGGGTCGGTGGCGACGGACGGGTTCGGTGCTGGTGGCCGGGTGACGACGAGGGCTACATCGCCTATCACGACCGCGAATGGGGCCGCCCGGTAACCGACGACGACCGGCTGTTCGAGAAGCTCTGCCTCGAAGGCTTCCAGGCCGGACTGTCCTGGCTGACAATCCTGCGCAAGCGCGGCAACTTCCGGGCCGCATTCAGGGGCTTCGACATATCGGCCGTGGCCGCCTTCGAGCCCGGAGACGTCGAGCGGCTGCTGGGTGATGCCGGCATCGTGCGCCACCGGGGCAAGATCGCCTCAGCCGTCAACAACGCCGGCAGAGCCCTGGAGGTGATCGAGGACTTCGGCTCGCTCGCGGCCTACATCTGGGGCTGGGAGCCGGCCCCGGGCGCCGCACCGCCGGCCAGCATGGAGGCGTTGCCCGCGTCCACCCCGGAGTCCGAAGCCCTGGCCAAGGACCTGAAGCGACGGGGATGGACCTTCGTCGGTCCCACCACCGTCTACGCCTTCATGCAGTCGATGGGCCTGGTCAACGATCACATCGAGGGCTGCTTCGCCCGCGGGGACTGCGAAGCAGAGCGGGCCGCACTGGCTCGCCCCCAGTAGCGGAGGGCCCAACTAATCGGCCACCATCGGGATGGCGGGCATGCCCTCCCGGCGCCTCAGCAGGTCCACGGTCCGCTCGTGGATCTCGGTCAGCGCCTCCGACTCGTCCACACCGCAGATCTCGCCGCCGGCGACGCAGGCCCGGCCCTGAACCCAGACGTCCCGCACGTCGCTGGAACGGCCGGCGAACACGAGGTTCCACAGGATCGGGTCATGTCCCTCCGACAGGGCCACGGGCAGCAGGTGAGGTTGCCACAGATCGACGGTGATCACATCGGCCTGCTTGCCGACCTCTATCGAGCCGACGGCCTCGCCAATACCGAGCAGCCGAGCGCCGTCGATGGTGGCCATCCGCAGCGCTTCGTCGGCACTCACCGCGGTGGCGTCCAAGCGGGCCACCTTCTGAAGCAGCGACCCGATCTTCATGCACTCCCACATGCTCACCGAGTTGTTGGAGATCCCGCCGTCGGTGCCGAGCCCGACGACAATCCCCTGGTCCCAGAATCTCTCCAGCGGTGCGGTCCCGCCAGCCAGCTTCATGTTGCTCACCGGGCAGTGGGCCACACCGGTGCCGGTCTCGGCCAGCACCGCGATCTCGGCGTCGTCGACGTACACGCAATGGGCCAGTACCGAGCCGGGCCGCAGGATCCCGCGCTCGCTGAAGACGTGAACGGGCCGGTCGCCGAAGAGTTCGACCACCACGTCCACCTCCTCGCTCTGCTCGCTGGTGTGGGTGTGGACGCTCACCCCGTAGGCGTCGGCCAGCTCGCCCACCCGCTGGAACATCTGCTCCGAGCAGTAGGTGATGTGCTCCAGTCCGAGCCACACCCTGATCCGCCCGTCGTGGGTGTCGTGGCAGTCCCGTATCAGTTGCTCGCTCGTCTCCAGCGTCTCGAAGAAATGCTTGGTCGGATGGTCGGCCGCGTAGGGCACCAGATTCGCCCGCATGCCCAGCGCGGCCGCGGCCTCCGCGCCCTTGTGTGGGTACCGGTACATGTCCATGACGGTGGTGGTGCCGCCCTTGAGCGCCTCCATGTAGCTGACCAGGTACCCGTAGTAGGCATCATCGGGCGTGAGCACCTGGTGCTCCCGCTGGTACTCGGGCAGCCAGTCCATCAACTGGGCGTTCTCGGAGTAGCCCTTGAGCAGACTGGAGTGGCTGTGGGCGTCGATCAGCCCGGGCAGCACCGCCAGCCGGCCACCGGCGTCGATCACCGTTGCCGAGTCGGGCACCTCGACGCCGCCGGTCGGCCCTACGGCGGTTATCACGCCGTCGGAGAAGACTACCGAGCCTGGGTTGAAGCTCCTGGAACCGTCGTCACAGCAGTAGACGACGGCGTTGACGATGGCCGTCTTGGCCCGAGTGTCCTGGTCGTTCATGGGTTCCTCCGGAGGCCGAAGGTAGCCGCTGCCAGTTCCGCCATCTGTATGCGCGAGACTGCCAGCGGCCATTGAGGAGGCAAACCATGGAGCAGCTCCTGGGAGCGCGATCGGGAACCGCCTACGGCGACGGATGGGTCCGCAGCGCGTGCACGATCTGCATGAACCGGTGCGGGATCCTGGCCCATGTCAACGAGGACGAGGTGGTCGACAAGATCCTCGGCGACCCCGAGAACCCTCACAACCACGGACGCACCTGCGCCAAGGGCGACGCCGGGTTCGAGGGCCTTACCGATACCGATCGCATCACCACCCCGCTGCGGCGGACCAACCCCGACAAGGGCGTGGGCGTCGATCCCGGATGGGTTCCGATCAGCTGGGACGAGGCCCTCGACGAGATAGCCGGGCATCTGCGCGACACCATCGCCGACGACCCCGAGAAGATCCTCTACACCAGCTTCGACATCTACCACCTGCGGGGCGCGCTGGCCGCGTCGTGGGTGACGGGGCTGGGGATGCCTGGGTACTCCACCTGGTCGGCCGCCATCTTCTGCGGCAACAACGTGCACGGCATCCTCTACATGAACCAGAACGCGTTCGAGAGCAACCCCGATCCCATCTACAGCCGCTACATCCTCAACTTCGGGGCCCAGTTCGGCTCGGTGGTGCACTACGACACGATGCACTCCACCCACGAGCTGTCGGTGCGCCGCTCGGAAGTGCGGATGGTGTCGGTCGACCCGGTGTGCTCCTCCGCGGCGGCGGTGGCCGACGAGTGGGTGCCGATCCGCCCCGGCACCGATGCGGCGCTGATCCTGGGCATGGTCGACCAGCTCATCAACGAGCTCGGCATCTACGACGCCGAGTTCCTCAAGAACTTCACCAACGCCGCCTACCTGGTGGGCACCGACGGGCGCTACCTCCGCGATCCCGGCACCGGGAAGCCGCTGGTGTGGGACGAGGACAACGGACCGCAGCCCTTCGATGCCGGCACCGCCAACGCGGCCCTCACCGGCGTCTACGACGTGGACGGCGCCGAGGCCCGGCCCGGCTTCCAGATGCTGGCCGATCATGTGCGCTCGTACACGCCCGAGTACGTGGAGTCGATCACCACCGTGCCCGCCGCGACCGTCCGGCGACTGGCCAGGGAGTTCGGCGAGGCCGCCTGCATCGGCGAGACCATCACTGTCGACGGTGTCGAGTTGCCCTACCGCCCGGCCACCGTGGCCTGGTACCGGGGATTGTCGGCCCACAAGCACTCGATGCTCAACGGCATGGCCATCATCCTGCTGCCGACCCTGATCGGCGGCATCGACGTGCCCGGAGGGCTGCTGGGTGACCCGTGGGGGCTCATCGGCAAGGTCAAGGACCTTGAGTACACCTCCAAGGCCTCCGATGACGGGCTGATCTCGCAGGGGTTCATCGGCGGCGGTCGGGTGGGGGGCCTGTACCCGCCCCGGCCGACCGGGCCGCCCCGCACCACCGAGATGTGGGAGCTGCTGCCGTGCGCCCCCTACGGGACGGTGTTCTCGCTGCTCAACTCCGAGCAGCCCGAGCTCTTCGGGGCGCCACCGTTCCCGTCGATGATGATCAACTTCCAGTCCAACATGATGAAGAGCTCGGGCCCGCCCGAGGTCGTGGAGCGGTTCATCAAGCGGATCCCGTTCGTCGCCGCCATCGCCAGGCGCTTCGAGGAGACCACGCTGATGGCCGACATCGTGCTGCCCGACGTTCACTACCTGGAGCGGATGACGCCGCTGGTGTACCAGCATCTGGCCTCGGGCGACTCTCGCCATGCGGCCTACGGGGCCAAGCCGGTGGTGCAGTCGAGCATCGAGGGACCCGTGGCCGGCGAGCCTTACGTGGACGCCATGCAGATCTACCTGGAGCTGCTGAGGCGGGCCGACCGGCTGCCGCAGTTCAACGAGGCGTTCAACAACATCGCCAAGATGCGGGAGCCCTACAGGCTCGACCTCGATGGCAGATACTCGTACTTCGAGATCTGCGACCGGTGGCTCCGCAACACCCTGGGGGACGACAAGGGCCTCGACTGGCATCTCAGCGACGGGCTCTGGACCGCCGACAAGACCGTCGAGCAGAAGTTCCCGAGGCCGTTCTTCGACGCCAGGGCGCAGGTCTACTGCGAGTTCATGGTCGACACCAAGGTGAACCTCGAGCACACCGTCGAGGAGCTGGGCATCCCGTGGGAGACCGACGACTACCAGCCGCTGCCCGACTGGAAGCCGGGACCGGCCTATGAGCGCACCGCTCCCCACGACCTGTTCGTGACCAACATGAAGGTCCCCAATCACGCGCTGTCCCACACTCACAAGAACTCGATCCTGAACACGCTGTCGAACCGGCACAACGATCTGAAGTCGGTGTGGATCAACCCCAAGACAGCTGAGGCCCGGCGCATATCCCACGGCGACCTGGTGGAGATCGAGACCTCGGGGGGCCGCAAGCAGACGGCCACCGCCCGGGTCACGCAGCTGGTCCATCCCGAGGTGCTGGCCACGCAGGGCTGTGGCGGCGGCTGGAGCAGCGGCAGCAGCGGCGACGAGGTCAACTTCAACGCCTTGCTGAACATCGATGTCGAGCACATCGACTTCGTGTCGGGGGCACTGGACTGCGCCATCGCGGCCGACGTGCGGACCGTGCCGACCGGACGGGGAGGGGCGCGATGACCCGGTGGGGCATGGTGATCGACGCGGCTCGCTGCGTCGGCTGCCAGGCCTGCACCGTGGCCTGCAAGACCGAGAACCAGTCGCCGCTGGACGCCTGGTACGCGCCCGTGATCGAGTGGGAGGAGGGCGAGTTCCCCGACGCCACCCTCAACTACCTGCCGGTGCTGTGCAACCACTGCGAGGACGCCCCCTGCGTGACCGCCTGCCCGTCGGGAGCGCTCACGCGCCGCGACGACGGCATCGTGATGGCCGACGAGGACGTGTGCATCGGCTCGCGGGCTTGCATGACAGCCTGCCCCTACGGTGCGCTGCACTTCTTCGAGGACCGCGGCACGGTGGCCGTGGAGGGCGCCCCCGCCGAGGCCGTGCCCAGCGTGCCGGAACGCTACGCGCACCAACGCCATGTGCGGGGCGCGGTGTCGAAGTGCACCTACTGCGCCCACAAGATCGACTTCGGCCTCGAGAACGGCCTCGAGGTCGGGGTGCATCCCCTGGCCACGCCCGCCTGCGTGGTCACCTGCCCGGCCGAGTGCCGGATCTTCGGCGACCTCGACGACCCCGACAGCAACGTGAGCCAGTACCTGGCCGAGCACGGCGGCGGCGAAGCGCTCAGACCTGACGCGAAGACGCTGCCGAGCACCCAGTATGTGGGGCTCCCATGACTGCGGTCAGTCCGATGGCTGGGGGAGGTGCCGGCCCCCAGAACGTGTTCATGGACCAGTTCAACCTGGAGGCCCGCACCCAGAGGGTGTGGGACATCAACCACGCCATCTGGTTCACGCTGATGGGAGTCGGCGGGGGAGTGTTCCTGGCCGGGCGGATCCTGAACCTCACCGAGGGTCTCGGCTACGTGCTCGGGATCCCCACCGTCGATGTCGTCAGCTTCCTGGCGATCGCGGTCGGCGGGGCGATCCTGGTCGCCGACCTGGGCCGGCCCCTCCAGGCCTGGAGGGCCTTCGTCAATGTGCGCACCAGCTGGATTTCCTGGGGGGCGTGGTCCGACCTGATCTTCCTGGTCATGGCCGGTCTGCTGGTACTCCCCGCGTTGAGCCTGGGCGGATCAGAGCCGTTCTCCGGGTTGGGATGGGATCCCCACGGCGGCGACGGTGGCGGCCTCGCGCTGGAGATCATCGCCGGCGTGGCCGCAGTGGTGGTGATGACCTACGCGGGGGCGGTCCTGGCCCGGCCCCGTGCCATCCCGTACTGGAACTCGCCGGCGGTGCCGCTTCAGTTCCTGCTGTCGTCGGCCGCGATGTCGGTGGCGGTGGTGATGCTGATCGAGGTGATCGCGGGCGAGCCCGTGACCGCCGGCCAGATGGTGCTGCTGGGTCTCCTGACGGCAGCCTTGACGGTGGCGGTGGTCGTACACCTGCTTGCCCGGACCGATGCTCCCGGCAAGAAGGAGAGCCTGGATCGACTGCTGCGGGGCCAGTACCGCTCGATGTTCGTGTGGGGCGTCTTCGCGAGCGGGACGGTCGCTCCGGCGGTTCTCGCATTCGCCGGTGCCGTCGTCGGCGTGTCCGGCGCCCGTGATGCGCTGGCCGTGATCTGCTGTGTGCTGCTTGTGCCGGGCGGTTTCTGGCTGAGGCTGCTCACGCTGCGGGTGGGGATCTTCCCACCGGTTCACATCCCGTCGGTCAGCGGCCCCCGGATGGCCGCCCCGTAGCCGGAGGGTGACGCCGTGGCCATGACCGACGCCGCCCTCGACGCCGCCCACGAGGGGCTGCGGGCCGCAGGCATCGACTTCGTCTCTGGGCTGCCCGACGGCTGGCAGCGGCCGCTGCACGAGCGGGTGGAGCTCGACCCGGACATCCGCTATGTGCCGGTGTGCAACGAGGGCGTCGGGTTCTCGATCTGCGCCGGGGCGTGGCTCGGGGGCAAGAAGCCTGCCCTGATCATGGAGAACAGCGGGCTGCGGGTGGCCTCGGAGTACATCGCCCGCATCTCGCTGGGCACCGGTGTGCCGGTCACGCTGCTGTGCTCGTACCGGGGCGACGTGGGCGAGACCGAGCACTGGGGGATCCCTCACGGGATCGTGGCCGAGCCTCTGCTGGACGCGCTGAGGATCAAGTACCTGATCGTGCGCCATGTGGAGGATCTGGCCAAGTCGATCGTGCGGGCCAAGCGGATCTCCGAGGCCCAGCTCCATCCCGCGGCCGTGCTCGTCTCCGGCGACTGCGTGTGGGAGGACTGAGGGGTGGCCCTGGACCGCTACGAATGGCTTGGCCGGCTGGCCAACCGGCTGCCCGAGGACTGCCTTGTGATGTCCACCTACATCGGGGCAGTGTCCTTCGAGTGGGCCCACCACACGGAGGAGCACCACCGGACCGCTCACCTCGGCCAGATGGGCGACGTGATCGGCATGGCGGTGGGCCTGGCGCTGGCCCTGCCCCACCGCAGGATCGTGTGCCTCGACGGCGACGGGTCGGTGCTGATGGAACTGGGCCAACTGGTGGCTATGGGGGAGCAGCAGCCCGACAACCTGGTGGTGTTCGTGGTGGACAACGGCGTGTACGAGTCGATCGGCTGGAGCAGCCAGGGCCGGCGGCCCACCGCTACCGCCGGCCGGGTCGACCTAGCCGCCATCGCGGCAGGCTGCGGGGTGCCCTACACCGTGGACGTCACCGCCGAGGACGAGCTGGACGCCGAGATCGAGTTGGCCTTCTCCCGCAATGTGTGCAGCTTCATCAACGTGCGCACCCGGCCCGGCCACTCCCACGTGCGGCCCCGCCGCACCGACGGCATAGAGGACAAGTACCGCTTCGTGCGCTACGTCGAGCGCCTAGAGGGCATCTGGATCACCGGAGTCCCACCCCAGGACATCGCCCTGATGAAGGACCGTAAGGGCTAGCGGATCCTAGGAGGCGTCGGGGTCGGATAGGCGGAGGTCGGCGAACTCGTGGGGGTTGCGGTCACCGACCAGCACGTGCTGGCTGCCGGCGTGCATGTCGCGGAAGCAGCGCTGCAGCGGCCCGTCCCGCAGAGCCTCGGTACCGCACCACTCGTAGAGGCTGCGGACCACGGCCAGACCCTCCTGGGTGAGCAGCGTGGCCGACTGCTTGATGTTGGTGGCCAGCACCGGGTCGCGGCCCGAGCCGGCCTCGGCCGCCTGCTCGGCCGTCCGGAAGGCCTGGCGGCACCAGGTCTCGGCTGCCTCGAAGCGCGACACCCCCATGGCGAACTCGTAACGGAAGCGGGGATCCTCCGCGATGACCGACGGAGCAGCCATGCGGGTCCGGACCTTGGCGATGGACACCGCCTCGTCGATGGCTCGCCGGACGACCCCGATGGTCCAGCCCATGTGACCGATCTCGGTGAGGATGATCACCCCGAGGTCGTACATGGGGCCGCCCCTGTACCGGGTGGGGGAGAAGAACTCGAAGGTGGCGTGGGCGGGTAGGTCGGCGTCGATGCTGTAGTCGTAGGACGAGGCGGCCCGCAGCCCCAGCACGTCCCAGTTACCGAGCAGCTCCACCTCGGAGCGGGGCATCATCATCAGGCGGAACTCGGCTTGTTCGCCCTCGGGCGGGGCGGTGAAGGCGCCCCCGCCCACCCAATCGGCATGGGCAACACCCGACCCGAAGCTGTACTTGCCGGTGAGCCGATACATGTCGCCGTTGGGCACCGCGGTGCCGTTGGGCGCGAACTGGCCGGCCACCACCGGGACGACACCTCCGGCGATCATCTCGTCGGTGAAGCTGTCGGGGCAGTAGGCACCGAAGAAGCAGGCGGCGGTGGCTCCGGCCATGAGGGACCAGCCGAGGGGCCATCGCCGTAGGCCACCTCGGCGAACACGTCCAGGCAGTCATCGGTGGGCAGTTCGGCACCGCCCACGGCACGCGGTGACAGGGCGCCGTACAGGCCCGCCTCGAAGCAGACGCTCACTAACTCCTGTGGCAGAGCGGTCGCGCCGGTCTCCGCGGCCGCCGCGCCGCCAGCATCGACCGCTGGGCGCAGATCGCGGGCCCGTTCCAGCAGTTCGGATCCCATCCGCTCGGACCTAGGGGACTGCCCGAAGCGACTCGGCCATGGTGTCGATGATCCGGCCGATCTCGTCGTCGGTGATCACCAGCGGCGGGCACAGCGCCAGCACGTCGTTGATGGGCCGTGCGATCACACCCCGCCGCAACATGTCGTTGCGCACGTCCATCGACGGGCGGTCCAGCACCGCGGCCTGGACCGCGCCCTCGCCGCGGTACGACGCGATGAGCCCGTCGGCGGCCAACGCCGCGAGCCCCTCGGTCAGCTTGGCTCCCACATGGCGGGCCCGGTCCACGAGGCCCTCCTCGGTGATGATCTCCAGGTTCTTGACCGCGGCGGCGGCCACGGTGGGATGGCCCGAGTAGGTGTAGCCGGTGCGCAGCAGGAAGCCGGGCTCCTCGAGGTTCTCGCACACCCGGCGGCTGACGATCACGCCGCTGAGGGGCAGGTAGCCGGAGGTCACGCCCTTGGCGAAGGTCATCATGTCGGGGGTCACGCCGAAGGTCTGTGCCCCGAACCACTCGCCGGTGCGGCCGAATCCGCAGATCACCTCGTCGAGGATCAGCAGGGCGCCGTGCTGGTCGCACAGCCGGCGGACCCCGGCGAGGTAGCCCTCCGGCGGCGGGAACACGCCGCCCGCGCCCTGCACCGGCTCGGTGATCACCGCGGCCACCCGTTCGCCGTGCTCGGCGAACGCGGTGGCCATCACCTCGATGTCGTCGTTGGGGACCTCGATGAAGTGGGGGACAAGATCGCCCCATCCCTCGCGGTTGGGAGCGATGCCCTGGGCCGAGGTGCCGCCGAAGTTGGTGCCGTGGTAGCCGTTGGTGCGCCGTATCACCACCTGGCGCTCGGCTCCGCTGGTCCGCCGGGCGTAGAGGCGGGCGAGCTTGAGTGCGGTGTCCACCGCGTCCGACCCGGTGCAGCCGAAGAACACCCGCCCGTCGGTCAGGGGTGAGCGTTCCGCGATCAACTCGGCCGCCCTGGCCGCGGGCGGGTTGGTGAACGGGTCGAATGTGTTGTAGGTGGCGAGATCGCGCATCTGCGCGGCCACCGCGTCGGCCATCTCCGGTCGGGAATGGCCGATCTGGCAGTACCAGAGGCTGGCCAGGCCGTCGATGTATGAGTTCCCCTGATCGTCGTAGAGGGTGGAGCCCTCCGCCCGCACGATGTTGATCATCTCGGACTCCGGCTTGGCCGGAGGGGCGAAGGGATGGAGCAGAGCGTGATTACCCATGGGACAGGCTCCTGAGGTCGCGACGGTGAGGCAGCCGGCTCAGCCTACGGCACCCCGGAAGGTCAGCTTCACGGTCCGGTCCGAGAATTGACAGCGTTATGACCCCTATAGGGGGTGTTCTGCTGCCAATTCGGCTGGGAGAGGGGCTCAGAACACGACGGTGCCGGCCGACACCACCGGAGTGCCGTCGAGGGTGACGGTGCAGTTGCGCATGGGCAGGTCGAAATGGCCCAGGGTGTGGCGCCCCGCGGTCTCGTTGGCTCCGGTGGAGTACAGGAAGTTGCCGGCGAAGGCCCGCAGCTCGGTGCCGTTGAACTGGGTGCGGTCGTACATCGTCATCGCGTCCCAGCGGGCTGCGGGGTTCATGCCCCATCCGACGTGGGAGACGGCGTAGGCGTCGGGGTCGTCCCAGGCGGCCAGGTAGCTGGAGGTGAGGGCGGCGTCGACGCCGTCGCCGGCGATGTCGGTGATGTAGTCGTCGGTGACGCGCATCCGCACCGGCGACTCCAGGTAGCGCTTGAAGGTGAGGTTCACGTCGCCGGCGTCGAGCACCAGGGTGCCGTTGACGGTTCCTGCGGCGGGGAAGCACAGGCACAGGCCGCCGGGCCAGTGGGCGAAGGTGCCCGGACCGTCGGTGCACCCCCAACTCCCGGCGGCCGGGGCGTGTGACACGTCGATGGTCAAGTCGGTGCCCGCCGCCGACGTGACTCGCATCTCAGCGGCCTGCTCGAGCATGGTCGCGCCCTGCTGTACCCGGATCTTCAGCGCGGGGTCCGGCAGCAGCCTCTCCAGGATCTCGGGATGCTCGTTGGACACCATCAGGATCCGGGCTCCGCCGTCGAGGATCGCCCCCAGTTCGGCGGCGTGGAGCAGGCCCTCCACGGTGCAGTCGGCTACGAACGACGACCCGGCCAGCGCGGCCACCGCGGGCTCGAGCCCGTCGATGGCGTCGGAGGCTCCGGTGGAGCGCACCGGCACCGCCACCTTCTGGCGCGGCGTGGTCAGGCGCAAGTGGAAGACCCGGGCCCCGAGTCGCTGCAGGGCCAACTCGGCGAGCTGCACGTTGACCGGGCGGCTCTGGGACTCCGACAGCACTGCGGCGGTCTCGCCCTCGGTCACTCCGCAGAGCCTGAACGTCTCCGCGAACGCCTCGATCCACTTCCCCTCGACCTGCTCTACGAGCATCCTGATCCCTTCACCGACCGATCAGGTGCGGTACTCCACACCGGGGAGCACGCAAAGCATCTCGTAGACGAGATCGGCGGCAATGTGGGCCGTCATTCCCGAGGTGTCGTAGATGGGCGCCACCTCCACCATGTCACAGCCGACCAGGTCCAGGCCCCGGCAGCCGCGGATGATCTCCAGGGCCTGTGGGGTGGTGAGCCCGCCGATCTCGGGGGTGCCGGTGCCGGGAGCGAACGACGGGTCGAGCCCGTCGATGTCGAAGCTCAGGTACACCGGGCCGCCGCCGACCTGGTCGCGCACCTCGTCCATCAGCGGCGCCAGCGAGCGGTGCCAGCACTCCTCGATCTGCACCACCCGGAAACCCTGCTGGCGTGACCAGTCGAAGTCCTCGGCCGCGTAACCGGTGGCCCGCATACCGATCTGGACCACCCGTGAGCAGTCGAGCAGTCCCTCCTCCACCGCCCGGCGGAACGGGGTGCCGTGGGCGATGCGCTCACCGAACATCTCGTCGTTGATGTCGGTGTGGGCGTCGATATGCACCAGCCCGACCGGTCCGTGGCGGGCCCGCATGGCCCGCAGGATGGGCAGCGCGATGGTGTGGTCGCCGCCGAGGGCCACGGTGATCACATCGTGGGACAGCAGCTCGGCGAAGTGCGCTTCGATGCGGTCGACCGAGTCCAGCAGGTTGTAGGGGTTGGTGGCCACGTCTCCGGTGTCGTCGATGCGCAGGCTGTCGAAGGGTGCGGCCCGGGTGGCCATGTTGTAGGGGCGAATCAGCACCGACTCGTCGCGGATGCCCCGGGGGCCGAAGCGTGCGCCGGGCCGGTTCGAGGTGCCGATGTCGAACGGCACTCCGACGATGGCCGCATCGAGTTCCGAGGGCTGCGAACGTCCCGGCAGCCGCATGAAGGTGGCTATCCCCGCGAAGCGAGGCATCTCGTTGCCACCCAGCGGCTGGGGGTTGGCGTCTGGCCCGGTCACAGGACCAACCCTAGGGCTGGCCTGCGAACTTCTGTCAGTGGACCCCCTGTGGGGTGGACAATTGACAGAAGTTCGTCGGGCTCGCTAGGCCCGCAGGCAAGGCACCAGGCGGTCGAGCACCCCGTCCAGGACGGTCATAGGCGTGCCGAAGTTGAGGCGCAAGTGGCCGTCGCCGTTCGTCCCGAACTCGGTGCCCTCGGACAGGGCCACACCGGCGTCGTGCAGCAGGCGGGAGGCCGGGGCCTCCCCCAATCCGCAAGCCGACACGTCCAGCCAGGCCAGGAACGTCGAGTCGGGCCGGTGGAAGACGACCTCGGGTGCCTCGGCGGACAGGCGGGCGCTGAGGTGGTCGCGTAGTTCGTTCAGATACGCCACCAGCCCGTCGGCCCAGGCCGCGCCGTGGCGCCAGGCTGCGACGCTGGCGTCGATGCCGGTTCGGGCCGCGTGGCCGAGCAGCAGCGGCGGGTGGGCTTGGCGCACCCGTCTACGTAGGTCGCGGTCGCCGTAGGCCATCACCGCGCAGCGCAGTCCCGACAGGGCGAAAGTCTTGGCCGGCGACGTGATGGTGACCACCCGTTCGGCCGCGCCCGGGATGGCCAGTATCGGTGTGAACGGCGCGGCCGAGTCCGGGTACACCAAGTCGGCGTGGATCTCGTCGGACACCACGTAGAAGTCGTAGGCGTGGGCCAACTCGACGATCCTGGCTAGGACCTCGGCACTGGCCACCCATCCGGTGGGGTTGTGGGGGTGGCACCACAGCAGCACCCGTGCGCCGGGCTCCCGCTGTACCAGCGCCTCCAGGTCGTCAGGGTCGAGATGCCAGCCCCGGCTTGGGTCGTAGCGCATCGGCCATTCGAGCTGGCGGCGCCGGGCCGTCGGGCAGATCTGGAGGAAGATGTGGTAGATGGGCGGGGTGAGGATCACCCCCTCGCCGGGCCCGGCCAGCGCGGTGATCGCCGCGGTGACGCCCTGGAGAACGTCCACGCAGGTATGGACGAACCCGGGGTCGGGGCTCCAGCCGTAGCGCTCAGCGGCCCACTGGGCGAACGCCGCGCCCACATCGTCCTCCAGGTCGTGGTAGCCGAAGTCGCCCCGGTCGATGGTGGCCCTCATGGCGTCGAGCACGACGGGCGGGGGCCGGAAGTCGTGCTCGGCCACCCACGCCGGCAGGGTGTCGGCGGCGTACTTCGACCACTTGGCGTTGCGGTTGCCCCTCTTGCGCCCGATGTCGACGCTCGGGTCGAAGGCGTCAGGATGCAAGTCGCCCGTTCCGGTCACAGGCCGTCAAGCTAGCCGTGTCGGAATTGGCAGCGGTGGGTGCCCGTTTGGGAGTCCTGCGCTGCCAGTTCGCCATTGCGACGGGACTTGTCGGGGAATTGGCAGCGGTGGGTGCCCGTTTGGGAGTCCTGGGCTGCCAATTCGCTGGTGACGCTAGGGCAGCGAGCCGGTGTTGACGATGGGGGTGGTCTGCTGCTCGCTGGTCAGGACCACCAGAAGGTTGGCCACCATCGACGCCTTGGCCTGCTCGTCGAGGTCGACGACCGAGCGCTCGGCCAGCAGCTCGAGGGCCTCTTCCACCATGCCGACCGCTCCCTCCACGATGGTGCGCCGAGCGGCCACCACCGCGGCGGCCTGCTGGCGCCTCAGCATGGCCTCGGCGATCTCGGTGGCGTAGGCCAGATGGTTGAGCCGGGTCTCGATGACCTCCACACCGGCCCGATCCAGGCGGTCCTGCACCTCGGCGTGCAGCGTGGCCGCCACCGTGTCGGGATCGGAGCGCAGCGACACCCTGTCGCCCTCGAAGTCGTCGTAGGGGTACTGGGTGCCCAGATGGCGGATGGCCGTCTCGCTCTGGACGTGCACGAAGTCCTCGAAGTCGTCCACCTCGAACACGGCCGCGGCGGTGTCGACCACCCGCCAAACCACCACCGCGGAGATCTCGATGGGGTTGCCCTCGGCGTCGTTGACCTTGGACACGCTGGTGGTGAAGTTGTGCACCCGCAGTGAGATCTTGCGCGACTCCATGCGGGTGAACGGGTTGGCCAGATGCCAGCCGGGGGTCTCGACGGTGCCCTTGTAGCGGCCGAACAGGATCAACACCAGCGCCTCGTTGGGCTGCACCAGGTACTGGCCCGGCCAGGCGAACACGAATGTGATCCCGCCCACCGGGATGAGGAACACCAGCGGCCAGGCCACCGCGGCCACACCGACGATCCCGGCCGCGATCACGATCAGTGCGAGCAGCGCGATCAGCACGCCGAGCAGGCCCGGCTTGGTGCGGGCGGGGCGGGCCGTGACCGCGGGTGTCGAGGAGTCCTCGGCGAGACTGCCGGAAGCGGAGGGGGAGGAGGTCTCGGTCATGTCCGCCATCCTGTCATCCGGATGCGTCGCTGGCTACCGTGACCGGCCGGCGTTCAAGTAAGGAGCACAGATGAAGTTCGGCATCTCGTTTGCCAATGTGGGCACGTTTGTGAAGGGCAAGGGTGCGGCCCTGCTGGCCCAGGCGGCCGAGGAGGCCGGGTTCGACTCGCTGTGGACGGTGGAGCACATCCTCTATCCGGAGGGCTACGAGTCGGTCTACCCGTACGCGCCCGACGGGAAGATGCCCGGCTCCGGCAACAACCCGATTCCCGACCCGCTGGTGTGGCTCGGCTACGCGGCCGCAGTCACTTCCAGCATCAGGCTGGCCACCGGCATCTCGCTGCTGCCCGAGCGTCATCCGCTCACCTTCGCCAAGGAGGTGGCCACGCTCGACGTTCTGTCGGGCGGCCGGGTCACGCTCGGGGTGGGCATCGGCTGGCTGCGCGAGGAGTTCGACGCGCTCGATGTTCCCTGGGAGCGCAGGGGTCCCCGCACCGAGGAGTACATGGAGGTCATGCGCAGGGTGTGGGCCGAAGACGATGTGACCTTCGACGGCGAGTTCGTGTCGTTCCGCCGGGCCAGTTCCAATCCCAAGCCGGTTGCGGGGCGGGTCCCGATCCACATCGGCGGACACAGCGAGGCGGCGGCCCGCCGGGCCGGGCGCGTCGGGGACGGTCTGTTCCTCGCCGGAGGCGACATGGCGCACCTGCTCGACCTGGCTCGCAACACTGCCGCCGACTGCGGGCGCGATCCGGCCGACCTGGAGATGTCGGCCGTGCATCTCGGGCTGTTCGGCGACGATCCGGCGGCGGCGGTTCAGGAGGCCGAGTCGTGGGGTGTGGAACGGCTGATGGTGCCGTCGGTGTTCTATTTCCGCAACACGGCCGAGGGCCTGGCAGCCTTCGGTGAATCGGTGATCGCGGCCCACTCCTGACTCGCCGGGTGCCGGCTGCTCAGGCTCGAAGTCCTCTGGGAGTGGCATTGCCCGGCCCGTTGGCGGGGTGGTTCCTGCGCTGACGCTCCCGGCTGGTATCCACCACCCGGAAGTCGACGGTGCGCTGGAGGGCGTCTGCCAGCAGATTCGCGCTGCGGCGAGCGGTGAACAGCTCGATGTCCACGTCGGTGCCCGCGGCAATCTCAACATCGATGGTCACTGCCTCTTCGCTCACGGAGGCATGGACCCGCTCGACGGCCCTCCGATAGGTGCGGTCCAGCGCTATCCCCACCCGCAGCAGCCCGGCCAGCACTCGCACCCGGCGGCGGTCGGGCTTGCTGAGCGCCGTGTACTCGCGGTGCGACGACACCGGCCGGCTCTTGCGGTGGTAGCGGGCCACCAGCGCGATCAACTCCAGTTCGTTCTCGCTGAACCCGGCCAGGCGTTCGCTGTTGCGGATCAGGTAGTAGGAGTGCTTGTGGTGCGAGGAGTTGGCCACGAAGCGGCCGATGTTGTGGAGCAGGCCTGCGGCCTCCAGCAACTCGCTGTCCGCGATGGTCAGCCCGTGCGCGGCTCCGGTCTCGTCGAACAACTCCAAGGCCAGGTCGGTGGCGTGCTCGGCATGGATCAAGTCCTCGTGATAGCTGCGAGCCAGGGCCAGCACGCTGGAGCGTCTGAGGTCGCTTAGGTGGTGCAGCCCGTCGTCGCGGGAGCGGTCCCTGCGGTTGAAGCGGTCGAGCAGCAGCCCCTCGCGCAGCGCTCCCGTCGACACCACCAGCGATTCGATGCCGAGGGCCTTGAACAGCTGCCGCAGAAGGATGGCCCCCGCCACGATCACGTCGCGGCGGGCGGGGTCCAGGCCGGGCACACCGGCACGCTCGCCGGGTGTGGACCTCGATATGAGGTCGGCGACCACCTCGTTGAGGTCGGAGCGTTCGATGGTGGCGTTGGCAACGGTGCGCAAGGTCTCACCGCGGCGAGCCGCGCAGAGAACGGCCACCGCCGCGATGGTGCCCGAACAGCCCACCGCGACGTCGAAGCCGATGTCGCGAGCCTCCCGGGCCGCGTGGGCCACGAACGACTTGATATGTCGCCGGCAGGCCTTGACCGCGCCGTCGGCGATCACGCCGCCATCGAAGAAGCGGTCGGTGAGTCGGATGTGGCCCAGCTTGAGGCTGCGGGCCAGCGCTGCGGGGGCGTGGTCGCCGACGATGAGCTCGGTGGAGCCACCGCCGATGTCGATGACGATGTGGGGCCGGCCCGCGATCGGCACCGCGCTCATGGCGCCGAGGTGGATCAGCCGGGCCTCCTCCATGCCCGAAACGATCTCCACCGTGATGCGGGCCTCGTCGTGGACCCTGCGCAGGAACCGGCCCTGATTGTCGGCCTCCCGCACCGCGCTGGTTGCTACCGCCACCACGTCGGCGTCGTGGGCATCGGCGATGTGACGGAACTCCACCAGTGCGGTGACGGCCCGCTCGACGGCGTCGGGCATCAGCAGCTTCATGTCGTCGCCGCCGGTGCCGAGGCGCACCGGCACGCGCTCACGGGCCAGGATCTCGGGTGATCCGCCGGGCACGGGCCGGGCGATCACCATGTGCACGGAGTTGGTGCCCACATCGATGGCGGCCAGCGCCCGCGCCCCAGTCATCGGCGGGCAAGCCTCACGTCAAACCGCGCGTCTCGCAACCTCTCTCCACTACCGTCACGGTGGTGAGCGGGGTTATGACCGGGCGCCGGGTGCTGGTGGTGGGCGCATCGTCGGGGATCGGTGCTGCGGTGGCTCGGGCCGTGGCGGCGCGGGGCGGGCAGGTCACCGTGTCGGCTCGAAGGCGGGAGAAGCTGGAGGCTCTCGTGGCCGATTTGGGCACCGGCCACGCGACACCCGGCGACACCACTGTGGCTGCCGACGCCCACCGGGTGGCCGCCGAGGCGGCCTCGGCGATGGGCGGACTCGATCTGATGGTGTACGCCGCCGGCTTCGGCGTGCTCCAGCCGCTGACTGCAACGGACCCGGGCACCTGGGCCGACGTGTACCGGGTGAACGTCGTGGGAGCCAACCTGGCCGCGGCGGCCGCCCTGGACCACATGGATCGCAACGGTCTGATCGCGTTCGTGTCGTCCCGAACCACGGAGGACGCCAACGCGCTGTTCGGGTCCTACAGCGCCACCAAGGCTGCTCTCGACCTGTGCATACGGGTGTGGAGGGCCGAGCATCCCGACCGGCGCTTCATGCGGATCGTGATGGGCAACACCATGCCGACCGAGTTCGGCGACCACATGAATCTCGACCTGATTGAGGAGGCGCTTGCGGCCTGGGAGCGGCAGGCCGTGCCGGGCGGCATCATGCATGTCGACGACGTGGGAGCGGCCCTCGCAGAAGCCTGCGCGGTGGCGCTGGATCATCCCGACATCGACTTCCCGGAGCTCAAGCTGGACGCCCGCACCGCCTGAGCCCGGACGCCGCCCTTCTCAGGCGGTGGCCAGGGGGCGGTCCGGATCGGATCCCCAGGCGGACCACGACCCCACGAACAGCCGGCCGTCACCCAGCCCCGTATGACGGAGGGCGAGCAGGTCGTGACAGGCCGACACGCCGCTGCCGCAGTAGGCGATCACCGGGCGGTCTGCCGCTCCGACCTCGGTGTAGCGGTCTCGCAGGTCGTCAGCAGGCCGGAACCGGCCGTCGTGGAGGTTGTCGCCGACCTGCATGCTCACCGCGCCGGGGATGTGGCCGAAGCGGGGATCGATGGCGTTGGGCTCGCCGCGGTACCGCTCGACGGAGCGGGCGTCGATCACCAGACGGTTCGGGTCGGTGCGGGCCGCGTCGACCTCGTCGATGGTGGCGAAGCGCTCTGCGGGCCAGGGTCGGGCGGTGAACGGCTCCGGCTGCCATGAGGGCTCCGCTGTCTGCAGGGCGCCGGGCCAGGCGTCGAGCCCGCCGTCGAGCACAGCCACGTCACGGCCTACGCAGTCGAGCATCCACCACAGCCGCGATGCGATGACTCCGCCGACGTCGTCGTAAGCGACGACAGCGGCGTCGTCACCGATCCCCAGCCGGCCCATGGCCGCGGCGAAGTCCTCGGGTGAGGGCAGGGGATGGCGGCCGCTCTCGGTTGTGGGCGGGCCCGAGAGATCGGTGTCGAGGTCGACGAAGCGAGCCCCCGGGATGTGGCCCCGGTCGTAGGCCTCCCGACCCGAGCGGCCGTCCAGGTACCACCTGACATCGGCGATCACCGCGGCATCGGCGTGGGCCGCCAGCCATTCGGCGTCGACCAGGGGTCCGAAGCCGTCCATCAGTGCCTCCCAGGAGTCAGGCCAGCCGCTGCGGCCACGTCGCGCACCATGTCGGCCACCGCGTCCGGATGGGTTCTCATCAACCGGTGGCGGCCCTCGTCGACGGTGCGGCGGCGCGCATCGGGCAACTTGCGCTCCATGTATTCGTTGGCGCCTACAAAGGCCTTGTCGTTGCTGCCCACCAGCAGGCCCACGGGCACCGCAATCTCGGCCAGCCGGTCGATCACCATGGAGTCGGTGTGGAGGCTGGTCGTGGTGGCGATCCGGGGGATGGTGAGGCGCGGGGCGCTCAGGTGAACCCGATCGTTCCAGTCCTTCATGGCCGCCGCGTCGCGGAAGCCTGGCCCGGCGGCCACGAGCACCAGCCCTCGAATGACTCCAGGCCTCGTCAGGCAGTGGGTCAGTCCGAGATAGCCGCCCAGCGAGTGCCCGACATAGACGGCCGGGCCGGTCCGGGCCAGCACGGCGTCGAAGGATGCCAGCACGGCCTCGCGCTCGTAGGGGGCTTGCTCCGATGGAGCGGGGGAGCGCCCGTGGCCGGGCAAGTCAATGCTCGTGCAGGCAAAGTCCGCGCCCAGTGCCTCCACCGTCGCGGCCCACACTGAGCCGCTGTCGCCCATACCGTGCACGAGCACCACCGCGGGTCCGGTGCCGGTGGTGGTTGTGTGCAGTTCGGTGATCACGGGCCGCTCAGCCGCTCGGCCTCTATGTCGGGCTCCACGTACATGATGCGGGCAATGGGCACCGCGGCCCGGGTGTTCTCTTCGACCCGGTTGATGGCCTCGACGAGATCGGCGGTGGTGTAGCCGGGATCGAACGACACCTTGGCCGCCACCAGCAGCTCCTCGGGGCCGATGTGCTGGGTGCGCAGGTGGATCAGGCCCATCACGCCCTCGGTCGACGTGATGGCCTTGCGCACGGCGGCGTCGTCCGCTCTGGTGGCCGACTCGCCCAGCAGCAGGCTGCGCATCTCCACCGCCAGCACCACCGCGATCAGTCCCAGCAGCACGCCGATCGACATGGTGCCGATGCCGTCCCACACCGGCGCGTCGAACACGGTGGCGATCGCCAGAGCCCCGAGAGCCAGAACCAGCCCCAGGAGGGCGCCCAGGTCCTCGAGCAGCACCACCGGCAGCTCCGGCGTGCGTGACCGCCTGATGAAGTGCATCCAGGACGCCGAACCCCGGACTCGGTTGGACTCCACCACCGCCGTGCGCATCGAGAAGCTCTCCAGCACGATGCCCACGCTGAGCACAACGAAGGCCCACACCGGCGAGTCGATCTCGTGGGGGTGGCGGATCTTGTCGATCCCCTCGTACAGGGCGTACAGGGACCCGACCGTGAACAGCACCAGAGCCACCACGAACGACCAGAAGTAGCGCTCGCGCCCGTAGCCGAAGGAATGCTGGGTCGTGGCGTCGCGCCGGGCCAGGCGGCCTCCGAGCAGCAGCAGGGCCTGATTGCTGGTGTCGGCCACGCTGTGGATGGCTTCGGCCAGCATCGACGATGCCCCGGTGAAGACGAAGGCCACAAACTTGGCGATGGCGAGCCCTAGGTTGGCGAAGAGGGCGGCGAGGATCGCCTTGGTTCCGCCGCTGGCCGCCATGGGCGGCAAGGCTAGCTGCGATGCCGGGGGTCGCTGCCGCCCGCAGCAACGCAAGAAGTTGGGCGCAACGGGGTCGGCCGCCTGATCGTGCGGCGCTAGCGTCCCGGCGGATGGCGACCGTCTTTTCGACTCCCGACGAGCTGTTGGCTGCCGTTGGCCAGGATCTCGGTCACAGCGAGTGGGTGACGGTCGACCAAACCCGTATCGATATGTTCGCCGAGGCCACCGGCGATCACCAGTGGATCCATGTCGATCCCGAAAGAGCCGCAGCGGGCCCGTTCGGAACCACCATCGCGCACGGCTATCTGACGCTGGCTCTCACCAATCTGCTGCTGCCCGAGATCGTGCGGGTGGAGGGGATCTCGATGGGGATCAACTACGGGGTCAACCGGGTGCGCTTCCCGCAGCCGGTCCTGGTGGGGTCGCGGCTGCGGGCCTCAGCGACCTTGACGTCCGCCGACGAGTTGCCCGGCGGTGCCGGGGTTCAGACGGTGATCACCGTCACAGTTGAAATCGAAGGCCAGGCGAGGCCGGCCTGCGTAGTCGAGTCGGTCAGCCGGTTCCTTCGCTGAGCGCCCGGAGTCTCCCTGTGATGCGTTCCCTTGTCGACCGGCGCGTGGGTCGCCGGGTCGCGGTTGCCGTCCTGGCCGCCCTGGTCGCCTGGCCGGCAGTCGCGGTCGCGCAGGACACCGACACCGGAGCCGAGCCTGAGCCCGCCGCCGGCACCGAGGCCGAGGCTCCGTCCGCCCGGGTTGCGTGCGGCGACGCTCCGGCGGTGTTCGATCTCCTGTGCATCAGCTACGGGTTGCTCAAGGAGAACTACGTCGACGAGCCGGTCGACGAGGACTTGGCCGCAGCCGCGGCCGAAGGGGTGCGGGAGGCCGGGCTTGCCCCGCGGAGCACCGAAGCCGTCCCGCCGTGTGCGCTGCCCTCGCCCGCGTTCGAGCAGACCTGCGCAGAGATCGACGCCGTGGGCGACACTGCGGCCGCGGTCTGGGCCGCCTCCAGTGCGATGTTCGCCTCGCTGGGGGATCCCAACACCTTCCTGATGTCGCCGTCGGAGTACGTGCGGAGGCAGGCGCTCCTGAACACGGGCCTGCCGTACTCGGGCATCGGCCTGAGGCTGGGCCTGTTGAACGGCACGGTTGCCTGCAGCGTGCTGTCCGAGACTTGCCGGCTGGTTGTGTCCGAGGTGTTCCCGGGCAGTCCGGCCGAGCGGGCCGGCTTGGAGCCCGACGATGTCCTCCTGCTCATTGCCGGTCTGGCTCCGTCGGGTTCGGGCTGCGGATTGCAGGACCTGCCCGCATTCGAGTTGGGCAGCCTCGTGCCGGTCATCGTCGAGCGGAACGGCCGCAGGAGAGCATTCGGGGTGGAAGCCGCACCGGTGTTCGCTCCCGCGGTCGCCAGCAGGACTGTGGCGGGCACTATCGGATATCTGCGTCTCGAATCCTTCGGTGCAGGAGCTGATGAGCGTGTCGGCGAGGAACTTGAGACCCTGCTCGACTCTGGTGTGGAGTCCATCGTCGTCGACTTGCGGGGCAATCTCGGGGGCTACCTCCAGACCGTCGTCAACATCGCCGGGATGTTCCTGGACGACCGCCAGGTTGTGATCCGGGAAGCATCCAGGCTCGACACCCTCCGTCACCTGGTCAGCGGGCACGGAAGCCTGCCGAATCCGGCTCTGCTGCCCACCGCAGTGGCAGTGGACGGGTCGTCGGCGTCGGCGTCCGAGGTCCTGACGCTGGCTTTGCGCGACCACGGCCGTGCCACCGTGGTGGGCACGACCACCTACGGAAAGAACACCGGCCAGAACACATGGGCCGTGGAGTCGCGCAACGGCACACTGCTGGGGGGTGCCCGGGTGACGTTGTTCAGATGGTTCGGACCGGATGGCACCAGCGCCGAAGGAGGCATCGAGCCGGACGTGGAGCTGGACTTCTCGGACTGCTGGCATCCGATCGGCTTCACCCGCCTGGCGGCGGCTGCGGCCGGGCTGCCCGGCGCCCTGCCGGCCGATGTCCAGATGGATGGCGAGCCGTTCGACGCGGTGGCTGCCCTGGCAGAGGACGGCGTGCTTGCCGGCACCGAGTGCGGGCCGGGCCGCTTCTGTCCCGGCGATCCGATCCCGAGATGGCTGGCGGCAGTGTGGCTGGTGCGCACCGTCGACGGCCAGGATCCGGAGCCGATCAGCACATCCCGGTTCGCCGACGTCGACGCCGGCCAGTGGTGGGCCGCCCATGTGGAGCGGCTGGCCGAGTTGGGGATCACCGTCGGATGCGGCGCGGAGCCCGCCCGGTACTGTCCCGACGACCCGGTCACCCGCGCTCAGACGGCGAGCTTCCTCAAGAGAGCATTCCGGCTCGATCTCGCCCCGCCGGCAGGGTTCACCGACACGCACGGCAACCACCATGCGGCCGCCATCGATGCTCTGCACGCGGCGGGGATCACCAAGGGCTGTTCGGCCGAGGTGTTGGAGTTCTGCCCGGACCGGGTCACCACGCGGATCGAGATGGCCCTCTTCGTCGATCGGGCCCGCAACCGCTCCAACTAGGGGGACTGGATTCGTTCGTCTGCTCGCTCGGCCTCTTAGCCTGTGAAGTGATGGCGAAGCGCAAGCGGCGGGTTCCCGCCGGTGTGGGTGTGAGCAGCATCCCGGCATCGCATCCGCCGGTGCGGCCGGGGCTCGTGAGCTCCCAGCGCCGCGTTCCGGCCGGCATCGAACGCCCGCCCTATGCATCGCTGCCCGGCGGGGAGCCCCATCCTCCGGTGTCGTCGCTGGCCCGCACGCCGGGTGAGCTGGAGGCCATGCGCCGCACGGGAGCACTCGCGGCCGAGGTGCTGATTGCGGCGTGCGAGCACGTTCGGGCTGGGATGACGACCGACGCCATCGACCGGTTCGTGCACGACGTGGCCGTGGCCGCGGGCGCCTATCCGAGCCCGCTCGGCTACCGGGGCTATCCGAAGTCGGTGTGCACCTCAGTCAACGAGGTGATCTGCCACGGGATCCCCGACTCGCGCCGCCTGGCCCCCGGCGACATCGTCAACATCGACGTGACCGTGTACCGGGAGGGGGTCCACGGCGACACCTCGGTGACGCTGATGATCGGCGAGGTGGACGAGCACTCCCGGCGCCTGGTGGCCGAGACCCGCGTCGCGCTCCACGAGGGGATCGGGGCCGTGCAGGCAGGCGCGGCCGTGTCCGACATCGGCCGGGCCATCCAGAACCACGCCTGGAGGCACAGCCTCGGCGTGGTGCGGGAGTTCATCGGCCACGGGGTGGGCACGGAGTTCCACTCCGGGCTCCAGGTGCCCCACTACTACGACCGCCGGCACTCGACGGTCCTGGGCGAGGGGATGACCTTCACCATCGAGCCGATGCTCACGTTGGGCTCTCCGGAGGCTGCGATGTGGGACGACGGGTGGACCGCGGTCACCGTCGACGGCCGCCGCACCGCCCAGTTCGAGCACACCCTGGCCTGCACGTCCGACGGTGCCGAGATCCTGACTCGCACCGCCGCGGGCGAGTGCGCCCACGACCTGTTCACCGAGCCAGTCGGCTAGTCCCCGCGACCTCGGCTTCTACTCTGCCGACTTGGCGAGCACGAAGGCCGGGTCGGTGAGAAGGGATGGCCCGCGGTGCTCTAGCTGGTCGGGGCGCACACTGGCGGCGTGGGCGAGTACCGTCAGGAGCGCTACGACGAGCAGCACCGCGAGCCATCCCAAGGGGCCGAGACTCACATCCGGGCCGGCCGATACGGTCCGTCGGGTTGCCGGTCCGCAGGGCGGGAGGGACGTGCCACCTTCGTCGGTGTCGGCCGGATCCCCGCCTTGTGGCGCGACGAGCGATCCGGACCCAGTCTGGCCGTGGGGGACTGTGGGTTCGTGGGTGGCGATGGAGCCGTGGGGGAGGGTGGGTTCGACGCGAAGCCTGACCTCTTCATGCGCCTCGGGCGGCGCCAAGTCGCCGGTTACGACGGAGGTCACGGATCGGCGACCGTCAGATGCCGCGGTGGTTGCGGCGGTACCGCGGGACGGCCAGCGCGGCCGCAGCGGTCGCGGCCGCGGCTAGGACGAACCAACTCGTAGTCCAATAGCGCCGGTGGCGCATGGTGTCGCTGCTGGTGGAGTCGGACATGGCATCTCCTCTTGCTTCCTCTTGTTGCCGGTTCCCGAACTTGCTTTCGGTTACCGGCGGCTGATTTCCACAGACTGAGCTTGGCACTGTCAAGAAGCGCTATGTCTGCCAATGTCTGCCAGACCCGGCCCAGTCGTGGCAGAAACCTGCCAAGTTCTTGGCAGAGTCCTGCCAAGCCTCCAGAACAGACCCACATCAGCCTCAGCGACGCGTGCCCCGCGTTTGGCGCTACGCCGGCAGATCGAGTTCGGTACTGTAGGGGCCGTGGGCGTTGAACCGAGCGAAGGCCTCGCGCTCGCGCGGGTCCGTCTCGCTTGTGGTCGTATGGTCGGAGGCTTCGATGCCATGCTCGAGGCCTATCGCTTCGGGGTGCCTGAGGGTCCCCACCGAGCGCCCTGGACGCCCGAGTACCACCGCGAGGCTGTGCACGTCTACAGCGAGTCTCTGCCGTGGTCGTATCAGCGCGACGTCGCAAAGCTGTTCCGTGACAGCTTGAGTGCCATGGCAGGGCGCT
This sequence comes from Acidimicrobiaceae bacterium, assembly GCA_009843915.1. Taxonomy (GTDB): domain Bacteria; phylum Actinomycetota; class Acidimicrobiia; order Acidimicrobiales; family Aldehydirespiratoraceae; genus Aldehydirespirator. The sequence continues at coordinate 101,486 of VYCM01000146.1, forward strand.
CGATTCCCTCGGACTTGGCCGAGGACTGGGCGATAGTCACCGCCTACATGCGCGAGGCTGCCCGTTCCATCGAGGATTGGCTGGCGTCCGGCGAGCCGCGGCTGGACCGATCGGGGCCGGCGGAGTCCCCGGAACTGACGCTCAGCAATCCGAGGGTTGTCCACTGGGACGCCCTAGCCGGGCTGACCACCCAGGACGGCTCTCGCAGGCTGAAGGACGCCTGCGTCGCGGTGAAGCAGTATTTTGACGCTGAGGCGCCTCCATCCCTCAAGGCCTCTGAGCGGCTGATGCTGGAGAGGCTCGCGTCCGGGGCGGCGATCGCGGACGTGGCTGCCGAGCTGGGCTACTCGGAGCGCTCGATGTACCGGGAACTGTCCAAGCTATGGGACAAGCTCGGAGTGTCGGGCCGAGCCGCGGGAGTGCACAAGGCGACCGCTGAAGGCCTTATCGACTGAGCGGTCCCTGTTGCGGCGGTCCCTGGGCGGGGCGCTTATTCGCTGTGTGTCGAGACGGCGACGGTGGACATCTCAGCGGACTGACTCACGACCTCCACCATCTCTTGATAGTCGCTGGACCCAACCCAACTCCGCATGGATTCGGCGTCAGGGAACTGCACTATGAGAAGATTCTTGGGTTTCCAGTCGCCCGCGATCACTTCTACCTGGTCGCCGCACACCAGCAACTGGCCTCCGTGTCGCTCGGCGGTGTGGGCTGCCGGAGTCCATTGCTTGGCCGTCTCGACGTAGGCGTCCCGGTCGGTGACCTTCGCGTCGATTATCAGAAACATGAGTGCTCTCCTCTAGTGTGCGATTGGGACTGGGAAGTGGCCGATCCGCTGCATGAACTCCGTCGTGATCGCCGCGCACGACTCGGGGTCTTCGAGCGGCAGTAGGTGGGTGAGGTCGGGCAAGTAATCGTAGTCCAACTCGGTGAGGGTGCTCAGATCCGTTGACGGCAGGAACGAGAAGGGCGCGGTCGGGTCGGCGCCGACCACCTTGATCGGGATCGTGATCTCATCGAGGACTTCGAGGGCCTGCATCGAGTGGCCAAAGTACCACTCGAACAGTTGCGCCTCGTGCTCAGGCGGACATCGCATCTCGTAGCCGCCGTCGGGCGCCGGGCGCAGCGTGGTCTCCGCGAAGAGCTGCTGTACCGCCTCGGACACCAGAGAGAACGCGGGCGATTTCTTGAGCATCGATGCGAGTTCCTGGGGCGACTCGAACCGTCGCGGTCGTCGCCGGGCCATGGCCGCAAGCCCCTGGCACACGGTCTCCATATCGTCAAGTTCGGCTCCGGGCGGGAAGATCGGCGGGTCGAACAGCAGCAACCCCGCGAACGCCGGCCACTGGTGCTCGTGCATCAGCGCAGGCATCGTCGCCAGGGAGTGGTACACGCCGATGGTTGGCTTGGCGCCGAAGGCGGCTTGCACCGCTTCGAGGATCCGGCGGTTGTCGTCGGCGAGAGTCGGCATGTTGTGCACCCGCAGGTCGCTCGGCTCGTTCCAGCCGTGGCTGCGAAGGTCGTACACCACCACGTCGCAGTCGTCCACCAATAGCGACCAGTACGGCCAATAGAGGTCGGCGGCGAAACCGCAGCCGTGGCTGAACACGACTCTGGGACCGTGCGGGTTGCCGTGGCGGCGTACCACGGTGACCGAGCCGTCGCTGAGGAGCGCTCTAGCCGTCGCCGACGGCTCGGGCAGTTGCAGCCCTGCGGTCGCTGCCGTCATTCCTCTCGCATTTCCTCGCTTGCAGCCATCGCAACTCCAGGGAATGGCATCGGCTGCCGCAGGTTAGGTTGCTGTGTCACGGCGAGTCAAGGGTCCCCGTAGTGGCGTCGGGGAGATTATGATACATTTCGCCTGGGTTTCGACCCTAGGGGACTATCATATCGAGGAGCCGTCGTGCACCGGGTGGAGAGCTATGTGGCGGGCGGCTGGCACCGGCCTTCGAGCGACGGCCGGGCGCTGCTCGATGCCGCCACCGGCAAGACCGTCGCCGAGCTGTCGCCTGCCGGAATCGGCCTTGCCGCGGCTGTCGAGCACGGACGCACCGTCGGCGGCCCGGCCTTGCGGCAGCTGACCTTCCATCAGCGAGCGTCCATCCTTCAGAAAGCGGGCAAGGCGCTGCTGGCCGACGAGGCCAAGGAGCAGCTCTACGACCTGTCGTACTGCACGGGGGCCACCCGCGCCGACTCATGGATCGACATCGAGGGTGGCGCCGGCGTGCTTCTGTCATATGCCGGCAAGGCTCGGCGCGAGTTGCCCAACTCCCGAGTGGCCGTCGACGGCGCCACCGAGCCGCTGTCCCGGGACGGATCCTTCTCGGCTGTGCACATCCTGACCCCCCGCAAGGGAGTGGAGGTGCAGATCAACGCGTTCAACTTCCCGGTGTGGGGCATGCTGGAGAAGCTGGCGACCGCCTTCATCGCGGGCGTGCCCTCCATCGTCAAGCCGGCGTCGCTCACCGCCTACCTGACCGAGGCCGCAGTCCGGCTCATCATCGAGTCCGGGCTACTTCCCGAGGGATCGCTGCAGTTGGCGTGTGCCTCGCCCTCCGAACTCAACGGCCTGCTCGACTGCCTCGGCGGTCAGGACAGCATCGCCTTCACCGGCTCGGCCGCCACCGCAGCCGCGCTGCGGGCCCATCTCGCCGTGACGGCCAGGGCCACACGACTCAACGTTGAGGCTGACTCACTCAATGCGGCGGTGCTGGCTCCGGCGGCCGCCCCCGGCACCGCCGAGTTCGACCTGTTCACGGCCGAGGTTGTCAAGGAGATGACGGTCAAGGCCGGTCAGAAGTGCACCGCCATCCGTCGAGCGCTCGTACCGGCACAGCACCTGGATGCTGCTGCCGAGGCCCTCGCCGAGGCCCTGCAGGCTGTGGCCGTGGGCGATCCCCGCGACCGGTCCACCGTCATGGGTCCACTCGTCGGCCTTGCCCAGCGCGACGAGGTGGCCGCCTCGGTGGGCGCGCTGTGTGAGGCCGCCGCGCCCGTAGTGGACTCCTGCGACCTCTCCGGCGTCGACTCTGTGGCCGGAGCGTTCATGTCCCCCACCCTGCTGCAGGCCAGAGATTCCCGATCCTCAGTGATCCACACCACCGAGGCGTTCGGTCCGGTGTCGACACTCGTGCCCTACGGCAGCATCGATGAGGCAGTCGAGCTCGTGGCGGCGGGCGGCGGAAGCCTGGTCGCCTCGGTCTACGGTGCCGACCGCGACGAGATCACCGACCTCTCGCTGGGCATCGCCTCCCATCACGGCCGGGTGCTGATCGTGGACCAGGCGATGGCCCCGGCCAGCACCGGCCATGGATCGCCCCTGCCGCTACTGGTGCACGGCGGGCCGGGCCGGGCCGGCGGAGGACAGGAGATGGGCGGCATGCGGGGCGTGTACGCCCACATGCAGCGCACCGCGGTGCAGGGCTCCCCCGACATGCTGACCGCGGTCACCGGCGAGTATGTCGACGGCTCGGTGACCCGGGAGCACAAAGGACACCCGTTCAAGCTCACTTTCGACGACCTGGCGGTGGGCGACTCCCTCACCACCGAGTCCCGGACGGTCACACGGGCCGACATAGCCGCCTTCGCGGAGAGCACCGGAGACAAGTTCTACGCCCACGTGGACGACGAGGCCGCGGCCCGCAGCCCGATCTTCAACGGCTTGGTGGCCCACGGCTACCTGGTGCTGTCCTTGGCGGCCGGACTGTTCGTGTGGCCCGACGAGGGGCCCGTGCTGGCCAACTACGGCATCGACCGGCTGCGCTTCGCCAAGCCCACCTACCCCGACGACGAGATCCATGTCGTGCTCACCTGCAAGCGCAAGACACAGCTCGACGGACGCGGCTACGGCGAGGTGGCCTGGGACACCAGGGTCATCAACCAGCACGGCGAGGTCAACGCGGCCTACGACGTACTGACCATGGTGGCCAACGCCCCCGGCGTCAACGGAGCCCCCGAGGCGAGAAGCCATGCCTAGGTGCTGGACAGACATGGACGCCTTCGAGGCCTTCATCGACGGCGGCGGCCTGGTGGAGGCGGACGACGGCATGCCGGACGCCTACCGCCGCGCGGTGTTCGCCTTCATCGAGATGCACGCCAACAGCGAGTTGATGGGCGCGCTCACCGAGCGCGACTGGATCCCCAAGACCCCCGGACTGCGACACAAGATGGCGGTGCTGGCCAAGACCCAGGACGAGATCGGCCATGGTCACCTGCTGTACATGATCGCCGCCGACCTCGGCGTCAAGACCAGGACCCAGATGCTCGAGGATCTGTTCGCCGGCAGGAGCCGCTTCCACAACGTGTTCCACTACCGGGCCGTCACCTGGGGCGATCAGGTCGCCATCGCATTCCTGGTCGACGCGGCGGCCCTGATCAGCCAGCAGGCCGTGTTCAAGAACTGCTCCTACGGCCCCTACAGGCGCATCCTGCGTCGCATTATCACCGAGGAAGGTTTCCACATGCGCCTCGGCGAGGACCGCATGATGCGCATCGCTGAGGGCACTGCCCGCCAGCGCAGCATGTTCCAGGAGTCACTGGACCGCTGGTTCTGGCCGGCCCTGCAGCTCTTCGGCCCCGACTCTGTGCCCGACGACGAGCTGCTGCGATGGCGCATCAAGTCCGAGCGCAACGAGGTTTTGCGCGACCGTTGGGTGCAGAGGTTTGTGCCCATGCTGCAGAGCTACGGGTTCACGGTGCCGGCTCCCGACCTGCGCTGGGACACCGAAGCGGAGCGCTGGGACGTGGGACCGATCGATTGGGGGCCATTGGAGCGGACGCTCGCCCACGGCGGACCGGACTCAGCTCGCCGGATCGCCGACGCCGCGGACAATTGGAGCCGCACCGCTTGGGCGCGGGCCGCCCTCTCCAACGGCAGCAGCGGGGCCTGACCATGCACGTCTACGAGGTGTTCGTCAAGAAGGACGGCCGCGACGAGTTCCGCCACGTCGGCGCACTGGAGGCGGCCACCGACGAGCTGGCCCTGGTGCTGGCCCGCGAGGGCTACGTACGCCGCGCCGAGGGCGACCGCCTGTGGGTGGTGCGTCGCGACCATGTGGTCGCGGCCGAAGACGACTTCGTGACTCCCAACACCGACAAGCCTCACCGCCACCACGACGGCGCGGCCGTGGCCGACCGCCGCAAAGCAGCGCGGCAGAGCCAGCAATGAGCGTCTGGGCGAATTGGCAGCGGGGAGTGCCCTTTTTGGCCTTCTCCGCTGCCAATTCGCGGCGGGAGTAGGGGCATGAGCAAACAGGAAGCGATCCGGGAGTTCCTGTTGGCCTTCGCCGACGACGAGCACCTTATGGGCCAGCAGCACACCGAGTGGATCGGCGTCGCCCCGTTCCTGGAGGAGGACCTGGCCTTCTCCAGCATCGGCCAGGACGAGCTGGGCCATGCCGCCATGCTCTACGAACTGGTGCTCGAACTCGACGGGATCGAGCCCACCGACACGGCCGTCGACACCCTCGCCTTCGGAAGGCCGAGTCACGACTACCGGTGCTGCCACCTGGTCGAGCACGAGACGAAGGACTGGGCCGAAGCCCTCGTGCGGCACTGGGTCTACGACGCCTTCGAGGCGATGCGCTGGCACCTGGTGGCCGGCTCGTCGATGCCCAAGCTGGCGGCCATCGCCCGCAAGGCGCTCCGGGAGGAGGTGTTCCACACCAGGCACGCCGACGCCCTGCTGGACAGGCTCCTGGCAGCGCCGGAGGCCCGCTCGCGGCTGCTAGCCGCCCTCGATGCAGTCGTGCCGATGGTTCCCGGCCTGTGTGAGGGGACCGCCGGTGAGGCGGTTGCGGTTGCCGAAGGCGCCGCGGCCGGACCGACTGCCGGTCTCCTCGAACCGCTGCTGGTGGCCATCGACCAGCGATTCTCGGCAGCGGGCTTGGACGGCCGCTCGGCCGGTAGCGCCGGCGTGGGAGGTCCTTCGGCTGGTGGCGCGGCCAACGGCCAGCGGGGCCGCACAAGCCGATCACCGGACTTCGAGCCGCTCATGGCTCGGATGCGCGAGGTCCTCGACTACGACTCGGAGGCAGTGTGGTGAACATGACCGAGCCCGCCCACTACGAGGCAATCGAGTCGGCATCGATCGACGAGTTGCGCGGCGTGCAGCTCGCACGTCTGCGAGAGATCCTGGGCCACGCCTACGCCAATGTCGCCCACTACCGGCACGCGTTCGAGCGCGCCGGCGTGGGTCCTGACGACCTGAGGGATCTGGCCGACCTGGCCCGGTTCCCGTTCCTCACCAAGGCTGACCTGCGGGACAACTACCCGTTCGGTATGTTCGCCGTGCCCCGGTCCGAGGTGGTCCGGGTCCACGCGTCATCGGGCACTACCGGCAAGCCGACCGTGGTCGGCTACACCGTGGGTGACATCGACGTGTGGTCCAGGTTGATGGCTCGATCCATCTACGCAGCCGGCGGTCGCCCCGGCGATGTCGCCCATGTCGCCTACGGCTACGGGCTGTTCACCGGCGGCCTCGGCGCCCACTACGGCGCTGAGACTCTCGGATGCATGGTGGTGCCCGTGTCCGGGGGCCAGACCGAGCGCCAGGTGACCCTGATCATTGACTTCGAGCCGCGCATCATCCTGGTGACGCCGTCGTACTGCCTCAACCTCATCGACGAGATGGAAGGCCGGGGCATAGACCCGCGGTCGTGCTCACTGGAGGTGGGCATCTTCGGTGCTGAGCCGTGGACCGACGAGCTCCGGGCTGAGATCGAGTCGCGCCTCGGCATCGACGCCGTCGACATCTACGGGCTGTCGGAGGTGATGGGACCGGGCGTGGCCCAGGAGTGCGTCGAGACCAAAGACGGCCCCACGCTGTGGGAGGACCACTTCTACCCCGAGATCATCGATCCCGGCACGGGAGAGCCGCTGCCCGACGGCGAGTTCGGTGAACTGGTGCTCACGGCACTGACCAAGCGGGGGCAGCCCGTGATCCGCTACCGCACCCGCGATCTCACCCGGCTGCTGCCCGGCACGGCCCGTCCCATGCGGCGCATCGAGCGCATCTCCGGCCGCTCCGACGACATGCTGATCGTGCGGGGCGTCAATGTGTTCCCATCTCAGATCGAGGCCGAAGTGCTCAAGGTGGACGGCCTCACACCCCACTTCCAGATCGAGGTCGACCGGTCCGGCAACCTTGCCCAGCTCACGGTGCGGGTGGAGAGGAGCCCCTCCGCGCATCGACGGGAGGACGACCTCGCCAGCGAGCTGGCCGGCCACGTCAAGGGCAACGTCGGCGTGACCGTCGACGTGGTGGTGGCTGAGCCGGGTGCTGTGCCCCGCTCGGCGGGTAAGGCCCAGCGGGTGGTGCCTTCAGAATGAGCGGCATCGCGTCCATGGTTCGGCAGCGATGCGCGGAGCCGGACATCTCGGCCCGGTCGGTGCTGGTGACGGTGCTGGGAGACTCGGTGCTGCCGGTCACCAAGACGCTCTGGCTGTCAGGCCTCTTCGAGTTGGCCGAACCGTTCGGCTTCAGCGAGCGGCTGGTCCGCACGTCGATGTTCCGTCTGGCCGCCGAGGGCTGGATGTCCAACGAGCGGATCGGACGCCGGAGCCGCTACTCGATGACGTTGCTGGCCGTGCGGGAGTCCGAGGACGCCGACCGCCGCATCTATAGCAAGGAGTCGGGCAACTGGGACCGCTCTTGGACGTTCGTGGTGGTCGACACGCCATCGATCTCCACCAATGAGCGCGACCGGATCGTCAAGCACCTGCGCTGGCATGGCTTCGTGGCCTTGGGTCGCGGGCTGATGGCCTCGCCGTCGGTCGGGGTGTCGAGCCTGCGCGAACTCCTGCACTTGGTGCAGCCGGCGGCCGCGGTGCCGATCGGAACGTCGGAGTTCGACGAGCTCGACGGGCTGGTGGCGGAGGGATACTTCGCAGACGTCTTCCGGACGGCCGACACCGAGGCGGCGTACAGCCGGTTCCTGTCCCGCTACGAGCCCTGGTCGAGCCGCGACATCGAGACTGCGGCGCCGCTGGAGGCGTACGCGCTGCGCACCATGCTCGTGCACGAACTTCGCCGGATTCGTTTGCGAACCCCCGACATTCCACCAGAACTGCTGCCGCGCGAGTGGATCGGGGACCTCGCCTACGACGTCGCCGCCGACCTCTACAGCCGGCTTAGCCGGAGTGCCGCCCGCGCCCTCAGCCAGATCCTCGAGGTCGACTACCCGGCGACCATGCCCAACAGGTTCGCGAACTAGAGCTCACGGCTGGCCAACTCGCCCTCGACCCGCAGGTTGGGGATCAGGCGGTCGAGCCAGCGGGGGAGCCACCAGTTGCGGGCGCCGAGAAGCTCCATGGTGGAGGGCACGATGAGCATCCGCACCAGGGTGGCGTCGATGGCGATGGCGGTGGCCAGACCGAGGCCGAAGAGCTTGACCGGCCGGCTGTCCTCGAGCACGAAGCTGCCGAAGACGACGACCATGATGGCGGCGGCTGCGGTGATGACCCGGGCGGTGGCGGCCAGCCCGTCGGCCACCGAGTTGACGGCGTCGCCGGTGCGCTCGTACTCCTCCTTCATGCGTGACAGCAGGAATACCTCGTAGTCCATGGACAGCCCGAACAGGATGGCGAACAGCATCATGGGGATGAACGGCTCGATCGGCGCGGGCTCGACCCCGGTGATATCGCCCAGCCATCCCCACTGGAACACGGCCACCACCACCCCGTAGGCCGCCCCGATCGACAGCATGTTCATGATCACCGCCTTGAGCGGGACCACCAGTGACCGGAACACGGCCATCAGCAGCAGGAACGACGCGCCGAGCACGGCCGCGAAGAAGATCGGGATCCGGCCGGCCAGATAGTCGGAGATGTCGATGTTGAAGGCCACCTGGCCGGCAACGAGCGCATCCAGGTCGGTGCCGACGAGGGCTAGCGGGATGACCTCGTTGCGCATCCGGTGCACGAGATCCTCGGTGGCCGCATCCTGGGGGCCGGTGGCTGGCTGCACCCGGATCAGGAAGGCGTCGACGGTGAGGTTGGCGATGGGTTGGGAAGCGAAGGCGACGCCCTCAGTTCGGTTCAGGGCTGCCGAGAGGGCCCTGAGCGCCTCAATCTCGGCAGGGTCGGGAGACGCTTCAGCGACGACGATCAGGGGGCCGTTGGCCCCCGGTCCGAAGCCCTCGGAGATCAGGTCGTAGGCCTTGCGGGTGGTGGTCTCCTCCGCGAAGTTGCCCTCGTCGGAGAACCCGAGTCGAAGTCCCAGCACGGGAGCGGCCAGTACCAGGAGAACGGCGGTGCCGCCGATGGCGAACTGCCACGGCCGGGACTGGACCATCCGGCTGAGCCGGTACCAGCCGGTCTCCCGCAAGGGCTTGGCCTCCCTGTGGCGTACGACTCGCCGCAACGGGTTGGCCGGGATTCTGAACGCCCCGGCCACCAGCACAATCACCGCCGCTGGTATGCCCACCAGCAGCAGCCTGAAGCCCGTGCCAACGCCGAGCAGGGCCATGGCGATCAGCGTGGCGGCAACCATGCCTCGGACCCTGGTGGTGCGGATCCGGTCACCGAGCAGGCCGACGACAGCCGGCAGAAGCGTTATGGACCCGGCCATGACGACAGCAACGGTGATGGCTGCGGCCAGCCCCAGTCCGGCCACGAAGGGCAGTCCGATGAGCAGCAGACCCAGCAGCGACACCACCACGGTGGCTCCCGCGAAGACCACCGCCCGACCGGCCGAGTCGAGGGCGGCCGCGGTGGCCTCCTCATCGTTCAGGCCGTGGTCGACCCACTCGCGGTAGCGGGTGAGGATGAACAGCGCGTAGTCGATGCCCACCCCGATGCCGATCATGATGCCGATGGTGGGGGCGAACTCGGGGACGGTCGCCACGTTGCTCAGTATCACGACGCCAGCCGCGCCGACTCCGACACCGATGAGAGCCGTCCCGACGGTCATTCCCATGGCCACGACCGAGCCGACCGCCATGATCAGCACGAACACCGCGAAGGCGAGCCCGATGGTCTCGGACTCGGGCGGCTCCCGGTCGGAGAGCCAGGCGCCCCCCACTTCCACCTGGACGCCGTCCGTTGAGCGCAGTCCGAGCAGATCGATGAGGTGCCCGATGTCGTGGCCGATGTCCTCCGCCTCGAAGGCGGTGGTGTCGGCGCCGGGGTCGACGTCGGCGTAGGCGATCCGGCCGGCCTCCGGGCCCCGAGCGGCAATGCGGTGGCCGCCGTTGGGGGCGTAGGGCGATCCGACGGTGACCCCTTCGAGGGCCTCAACCCTCTCGAACAGCTCGGTCAGGGCCGCCCGCACGGCAGGGTCGTCCACGCCCTGCTCGGCCCGGAACACGATGCGGCCGCCGACGACCGCGCCAAGCCGGCCGAAGTGCTCGTCGAGGATGTCGGCGCCGAGGCTGCTCTCGGCGTCGGGGGCGGCCGGCGTGCCGCCGTAGGAAGAGCCCAGGCCGCGGGCCGCCCCGGCTGCGATCACGATGACCAGCAGCCAGGCGATCAGAACCCGCCACGGGTGCCGGTAGCACCACCGGCCGAGAGAGGAGTACACAGCGCGCGGCAGGCTATTGGCCCGACCTCGGGTTGGCGCGGCCGGGCCGGCGACGGCTGAAGGGCCGCCGCCGGCCGAGCCGGGTGTCTAGTTGGTGGCTACTCGCCGCCGGGGAGCAGCACGACGGGCACGCGCTGCCAGTTGTTGCCGATGACGTCGACGCCGGCGTTGCGCAGGTTGGTGACCGCCTCCCAGGCGATCTCCGGGCGGTAGGCGTCGTCGTCGGGGGCCGAGGCCAGGATTCCCTCGCTGGTGGCCACTGCGACGGTCTGGTCCCACAGGTCCTTGTCCATCACGCCCACGCCCTGCGGCGACGGCCAGATCAGGGCGTTGATCTCGTTGAGCTGCCAGGTCTGGTGCGACCGGCCCAGAGTGGGAGCGTTGTCGAGGACGATGTCCACGCACTCCTCGGGGTTGTCGCGGCAGTAGATCCAGCCGAGGAGCGACGCCTCGACGAACTTGACCGCGGTCTCGTGGTACGCGGGGTCGTCGTCCAGGCGGTCGGCGTCGGCCCACAGAGCATCCTGGAGCATGGCCGTGCCCACGTCGTTCCAGTTGATGATGTTGAGGTCGTCGGGCTGGTACAGCTCGCCGGTGTCGGGGTTGACCGTCTCGAGCACCTGGGCGTACTCGTTGTAGATCATGGCCTGGGCGGCGTCGATCTCGCCGCTGATCAGGGCCAGCATGTCGAAGTTCTGCTGGACCAGCTGAACGTCGGATGCCGGGTCGAGCCCGTTCCTGCGGAGGCCGGCCAGCAGCTCGAACTCGTTGCCGAAGCCCCAGTTGCCGACGGTGCGGCCCTCCAGGTCGGTGACGGTGGTGATGCCGGAGTCGGCGAAGGCCACCTGGAGGGTGGCGCTGCGCTGGAACACCTGGGCGATGTTGGTGATGTTGGTGCCCTCCTCGCGTGGCACCAGGCCGCGAGGCACCCAGGACACCGCGAAGTCGGCGGCACCCGAGTCCAGAACCGAGGCAGGCACGATCTCCACGCCGCCCTCGAGGATCTCCACGTTCAGTCCGTAGTCCTCGTAGATGCCGGTGGCCACGGCCGCGTAGTAGCCCGCGAACTGCGACTGGGTGAACCATTGCAGCTGCAGGGTGACGTCGACCGGCGCCGCGGGCTCGGGCTCGGCCATGGCTTCCTCCATGGCCGCCTCGGCCTCGGCCGCGGCCGCTTCGGCATCGGCCGCGGCGGCCTCGGCATCCGCCTGCGCGGCTGCGGCTGCATCGGCCTCAGCCTGGGCGGCATCCCGCTCCGCTTCGAGCGCGGCGACGACCTCGGGGTCTATCGCCCCCTCGGCTTCAGCCATGGCGTCCGCGAGCGCGGCTTCGGCCTCGGCCGCCCTGTCGGCCGCCGCTTGCGCCTCGGCCGCAGCTGCGTCGGCTTCGGCCTGAGCCGCGGCTGCGTCGGCCTCAGCCGCGGCTTGAGCGGCAGCGGCCTCCGCGGCCGCGGCGTCCGCCGCGCTGGTGTCCGGAGCAGCCGGCTCCTCGTCGTCGCCACAGGCGGCGGCGATCAGGCCCAAGGCCAGAAGCGGCACCAACAGGCGCATCAAGGTTTTCTTGGTTTTCATGGTTTGTTGCCCTCCCAATTGGGTCTTCTCTTATGAGACTCAGTTGCATGCGTCACGCCGGCCTCCTGGCCGCGAAATGCCAGGGCATGACGAGGCGCTCGGCAAGGACTGCGAGCGCGTAGAGGCCGATTCCCACCAGCGAGCCGGCCAGCACTGCGGCCCAGGCGTCGTCGTAGCGGGTCAGTCCGGCCGAGTTGGTGATGAGGTTGCCCAGGGCGTCCTGGCGGCCGCCGAAGTACTCGGCCACGATGGCGGCGATCACGGCCAGGGAAGTGGCCAGCTTCAGCGCGGTGAAGAAGAACGGCATGGCGTTGGGAATGCGTACCTCCCGCATGATCCGCCACTTGCCGGCCCCGTATGACTCCATCAACTCGACCTGGCTCGGCTCGACCTGGGTCAAGCCCCGTGCCGTGTTGATGAAGATCGGGAAGAACACCAGCACCACCACCACGGCCTGGTTGGAGCGGGGCGACAGGAGCCCGAACCAGGCGTTGAAGATCGGGGCCAGCGCGATGATCGGCACGGCATTGACGGCCACCGCCAGGGGAGTGAGCGTCTCGTTGGCGGCCCGGGAGGCGGTGACGAGCAGAGCCAAGGCCGCTCCCACCACCACGCCGGCCAGCAGGCCGGTGACGATGATGAAGCCGGTGACCCCGGTGGCGGTGATGATGGCGTCGAAGTTCTCCGCCACTGCCCTCCCGATCTCCGAGGGCGGCGGAAGCACGAAGCCGTCGGGGCGCAGTACCGCCAGAACCGCCTCCCAGCCGCCGAAGATCACCACCGCAGCCACCACCGGGGGAAGCCAGGAGCGCAGCAGCGTCCTTGCTGCGGTCACGGCTGTACCGGGTCCTTGTTCGAGGCGGGAACGGCTGCGGTCACGCTGCTAATGGCCTCCCCGCAGCGCGTCGCGCACCGCGGTGACGTTGCTGAAGAAGGCGGGATCGTCCCGGGTGGCGTCGGTGCGCGGGCCCAGATCGTTGTCGATCACGGCCGCGATCCGGCCCGGGCGGGGCGACATGACCGCCACCTCGGTGGACAGGAACACCGCCTCACCTATGGAGTGGGTGACGAACACGACGGTGATCCGAGTCTCCGAACAGATGCGCAGGAGCTCGTTCTGCATGTGCTCGCGGGTCATCTCGTCGAGCGCGCCGAACGGCTCGTCCATCAGCAACAGCTGCGGGTGGAACGACATGGCCCGGGCGATGGCGATGCGCTGCTGCATGCCCCCGGAGAGCTCGGCGGGATGATGACGGGCGAACTCGGTGAGCTTGACCAGCTCGAGCATCTCCGCGGACCGCCGGCGCCGGTCGGCTGCCTTCCAGCCCATCAGCTCGAGCGGCAGCTCGATGTTGCGTGAGACGTTGCGCCAGTCGAACAGCCCCGCCCGCTGGAACACCATGGAATAGTCCCGGTCGAGGCGGGCCGCGTCGGCAGTCTTGCCGTTGACGAGGACGGTGCCGTCGCTGGGGTCGACGAGCGCCGCGATGAGACGCAGCAGGGTGCTCTTGCCGCAGCCCGAGGGGCCGATGAGGGTGACGAAGTCGCCCTGGTCGATGTGAAGGTCGATGTCTTCGAGGGCCTTCACCTCGTTGTGGCGCCCGGGATTGAAGATCTTGGACGCGCCGCGGATCTCGACGGCCGGAGCCTGGTCGTTCATGTCGGGTCCTGCGTCGCTCATGTCACGGTCTCGCGACCCTTGCGACCGACCAGTCCGTACTCGATCGTCGAGATCACCGCGAACACGAAGATCCCCAGAGCGGCCGCGCCCAGCACCGCCACGTACAGGCGCTCCGGGCCGGTGGTGTAGCGCTGGGCCTCCAGCAGCACCCGGCGGCCCAGGCCTCCCTTGACCCCGGCGGAGATCTCTCCCACGATGGCTCCCACCACGCTGGCGGTGGCCGCGATCTTGAACGCCGCGAACAGGTACGGCAGCGAGGCCGGCAGCCGCAGACGCCACAGGGTCTGGACCCAGCGGGCCGCGTAGGAGTCCATCAGCTCGAGGTTCTCGGGGCGGGGCGACTGCAGGCCCCGCAGTCCGTTGATCGTCACCGGGAAGAACGTCAGGTAGGTGGCGATTATCGACACCGACATCCAGTCCTGCCACTCGAAGGGCAGGAAGTCGAAGCTCTTGCGGCCCCAGATCACGATGATGGGCGCGATGGCGATCAGCGGGATGGTCTGGCTGGCGATCACGTGGGGCACCAGGGCCCGCTCCAAGCGCCCGGATGTGGTGAGCACGATGGCGATGCTGAGGCCCACGATCACGCCGATAGCGAATCCCACGGCTGCCTCCCGCAGGGTGAAGGCGGCCTCCTTGCCGACGATCGACCAGAAGGGCTCGTTGGTGCCCCTCGGTTCCTCGAAGATCCCCGACACGATGTCGAGCACCGGCGGCATCTTGAGGTCGTCGGACTCGGGCAGGATCGAGCCGATGACCGGCCAGTCGGACTGGGAGTCGTCGATGGCCGTGCCCACCACCTTGTACAGGCTGTAGGCCAGGCCCAGCAGGCAGATGAAGATGGCCAGCACGACTATCTGCCGGCCGGTCCGGCGCATCCGGTCCCGCCGCTGCTCCCGGGCGGCTTGAAGGCGGAGCAGCTGCTCGAAGACGATCGGATCGTCGTCGGCCGCCGGGGCACCATCAGCCGTATCGATCACAGAATCAACGGGCTGACCAGGTTCGGAGTTCACGGTGGGTGTCAGTCCCTGAGCGCGGGGATGATCCGCTGGCCGTAGGCGTTGAGCGTCTCGTCCTTCTGGTCGTGCATCAGGTAGATGGCGAACTGGTCCACACCCAGGTCGCGCAGCTCCTGAAGGCGAGCAATGTGGTTGCCGGCGTCGCCGAGGACGCAGAAGCGGTCGATCACCTCGTCGGGCACGAAGTCGGTGTGAACGTTGCCCGCCTTGCCGTGCTCCGAGTAGTCGTAGCCCTCCCGTCCCTCGATGTAGTCGGTGAGGGCCTGGGGCACTCCGGCGCCGGTGTCGCCGTAGCGGTCCACCAGGTCGGCCACATGGTTGCCGACCATGCCGCCGAACCAGCGGACCTGGTCGCGCTGGTGGGCCAGGTCGTCTCCCACGTAGGCGGGCGCGGCCACGCACATGTACAGCCGGTCGGGATCGCGCCCCGCCTCGGCCGCGGCCAGGCGGACGGCCGCGATGGTCCACTCGGTGATCCGGGGATCGGCGAGCTGGAGGATGAACCCGTCGGCCTGCTCACCGCAGAGCTTCAGGGCTCTTGGCCCGTAGGCGGCCATCCAGATGTCGAGTTGGCTGCCGGCGGACCACGGGAACTGCTGGCGGGTGCCGTTGTAGTCGACCTCTCGTCCTTCGACCAGGCCCTTGATCACCTTCATGGATTCGCCCAGGGTGGCCAGGCTGGTGGGAGTGTGGCCCAGCACCCGCATGGCGGAGTCGCCCCGGCCGATGCCGCAGACGGTGCGGTTGCCGAACATGTCGTTGAGGGTGGCGAACAGCGACGCGGTGACCGTCCAGTTGCGGGTGCCGGGGTTGGTGACCATCGGCCCGACCATCATGCGGTTCGTGGCCGACAGCATCTGGCTGTAGATCACGAACGGCTCCTGCCAGAGCACATGGCTGTCGAATGTCCACCCGTGGGAGAACCCGTGCGTCTCGGCTTGCCGGGCCAGGTCCACCACCCGCCATGCCGGCGGATCGGTCTGCAGGACGACGCCGAAGTCCATGGCCGCGCCCTAGCGGTTCCGGGGGAAGCCCAGGTCGACGGCGCTCTCGGCCGGATCGGGCCAGCGGGTGGTGATCGCCTTGGCCTTGGTGAAGAAGTGGATGCCCTCGGGTCCGTACATGTGGGTGTCGCCGAACAGCGAGTCCTTCCAGCCGCCGAAGGAGTGGCAGCCCACCGGCACCGGGATTCCGACGTTGATCCCCACCATGCCCGCGTCGGCGTCGAGCTGGAACTGGCGGGCCGCGCCGCCGTCCCGGGTGAAGATGGCCGCGCCGTTGCCCCACGGGTTCTGCTCGATCAGCTCTACTGCCTCGTGGTAGGTGTCGGAGCGCACCACGCACAGCACCGGCCCGAAGATTTCGTCCTGGTACACGGTCATGTCGGGGGTGACGTTGTCGAGCAGCGACACGCCCAGGAAGAACCCGTCGTTGTCGAAGACCGCCTCGCGGCCGTCCATGACCACGGTGGCGCCCTCGTCGGCACCGATTCCTACGTAGCCCGCCACCCGGTCGCGGTGCTCGCGGGTGATCAGGGGCCCCATCTCGGAGTCGGCGTCGTCGCCGGGCCCGATGCGGAGTTTGTCCATGCGCACCCTGATGGCGTCCACCAGCGGGTCGCCGGCGTCGCCCACGGCCACCACCACCGACACCGCCATGCAGCGCTCGCCGGCCGAGCCGTAGGCCGCGGAGACGGCCGCGTCGGCGGCTAGGTCGATGTCGGCATCAGGTAGCACGACCATGTGGTTCTTGGCCCCCGCCAGAGCCTGCACGCGCTTGCCCGCGGAAGTGCCCGTCTCGTACACGTAGCGGGCGATCGGGGTGGACCCCACGAAGCTCACCGCGGCGACGTCGGGGTGGGTCAGCAGCCGGTCGACCGCGACCTTGTCACCTTGGACGACGTTGAGCACACCGGGCGGGAACCCTGCCTCGAACGCCAGCTCGGCCACCAGAAGCGGCGCCGAGGGGTCGCGCTCGGAGGGCTTGAGCACGAAGGTGTTGCCGCAGGCCACCGCGTTGGGGATCATCCACAGCGGCACCATGGCCGGGAAGTTGAACGGGGTTATGCCGGCCACCACCCCCAGCGGCTGCCGCACCGTGCACACGTCGACGCCGCCGGAGGCCTGGGAGTTGAAGCTGCCCTTGAGCAGGTCTCCCAGCCCGCAGGCGAACTCGATGTTCTCGAGACCGCGGGCCACCTCGCCCAGCGCGTCGGAGCGCACCTTGCCATGCTCGGCCGTCAGCCGGGCCGCGATCTCGGCTGCGTTGGCCTCCACCAGGTTGCGGAAGCTGTGCATCAGCTTGGTGCGGGCCGCCAGCGACGTGTGGCGCCAGTCCTCGAAGGCGGCTGCCGACGACGCCACCGCCGCGTCCACCTCGTCGACGCTGGCCAGCCCGACCTGTGCCGTCTGCTCGCCGGTGGCCGGGTTGAACACCGGATGCGACCGGCCGGATTCGCAGGGCCGGGCCGCTCCGTCAACGAAATGCTGAATTGTCTCCACGTGGCGTCTCCTGTCTTGTCTCCTGTCGCGGAGGGGTGCGGGCCGCCGTCCCTCCGGCTACATCAGGTACTGGCTCAAGCCTCTCGGCAGGTATTGACCGTCGCCGGCCCGGCCCAGGTACTGGCCGTTGTCGACGACCTTGCGGCCCCGTGAGAACACAGTGTCGACGTGTCCGGTCACCTGGGTGCCCTCGTAGGCGGAGTGGTCCATGTTCATGTGGTGGTTGTCCACGCTGATGGTCCACTGCTTGTCGGGGTCGTAGATCACGATGTCGGCGTCGGAGCCGGGAGCGATGATCCCCTTGCGGGGGTAGAGGCCCATCATGCGAGCCGGGGTGGTGGCGCACAGCTCCACCCAGCGGGCCAGGCCGATCTCGCCGGTGACCACGCCCTGGTAGATCATGTCCATGCGGTGCTCGACGCCGCCGATGCCGTTGGGGATGGCCCGGAAGTCGTTCAGGCCCAACTCCTTCTGCTCCTTCATGCAGAACGGGCAGTGGTCGGTGGACACCACAGCCAGATCGTTGGTGCGCAGCCCCTTCCACAGGTCGTCCTGGTGGCCTTCCGCCCGCGACCGGAGCGGGGTGGAGCACACGTAGGCGGCGCCCTCGAAGCCGGGGCGGTCCAGATGCTCCTCCAGGCTGAAGTGCAGGTACTGCGGGCACGTCTCGGCGAACACGTTCATGCCGGCGTCGCGGGCCATGGCCACCTGCTCCAGGGCCTGGGAGGCCGAGAGGTGAACGATGTAGAGAGGCGCCGCCCCCACCTTGGCCAGCTGGATGGCCCGGTGGGTGGCCTCCGACTCCAGCTCCTTGCGGCGCACGTAGCCGTGGGTGACCGGGCTGATCTCGCCCCGCTCGAAGGCCTGCTCGGCCAGCACGTCGATGGCCAGGCCGTTCTCGGCGTGCATCATGATCAGCCCGCCGTTGCCCGCGGCCTGCTGCATGGCCCGCAGGATCTGACCGTCGTCGGCGAGGAACACGCCGGGATAGGCCATGAACAGCTTGAAGCTGGTGATGCCCTCGTTGACCAGCAGGTCCATCTCCTTGAGGGAGTCGTTGTCGACGCCTCCGATGATCATGTGGAAGCCGTAGTCGATGGCGCAGTTGCCCTCGGCCTTGGCCATCCAGGCGTCGAGGCACTCCCGCACGTTCTCGCCGGTCTTCTGCACCGCGAAGTCCACGATGGTGGTGGTGCCGCCCCAGGCCGCGGCCCGGGTGCCGGTCTCGAAGGTGTCGGAGGCGAACGTCCCGCCGAAGGGCAACTCCATGTGGGTGTGCACGTCGACGCCGCCGGGCACCACGAGCCGGCCGGTGGCGTCGATTACTTCCGCGCCCTGCTCGGCCGCGGTCGCGATGTCGCTGCCGGGGCGCAGGACCGCGGTGATCTGTTCGCCGTCGATCAGCACCTCGGCCGGATCCGCGCCGGTCGGGCTAACGACGGTGCCTCCCTTGATCAGTGTCGTCATCTTCGTCTCCTTCCGGTGCCTCCGGCTGTTCCAACTACCGGCCAGTTAGGTCATGGAGCGGTCAGGGGTCCGTAGACGTCGGGTCGGCGGTCCCGGTAGAAGGCCCACTGCGACCGGACCTCCTCGATCTGGTCGAGGTCCAGGTCTCGCACCACCAACTCCTCGGTCTGGTCCGACGCGGTGCCGTCCACGAATTGCCCTCTCGGGTTGGCGAAGTAGGACGTGCCGTAGAAGTCGTTGTCGCCCAGCGGCTCGATCCCCACGCGGTTGATGGCCCCGACGAAGTACATGTTGGCCACCGCGGCCGAGGTCTGCTCCAGCTGCCAGAGGTACGCGGAGAGGCCGCGGCTGGTGGCCGACGGGTTGAACACGATCTCCGCGCCGGCCAGCCCCAGGGCCCGCCAGCCCTCGGGGAAGTGGCGGTCATAGCAGATGTACACACCGACGGTGCCCACCGCGGTCTCGAACACCGGGTAGCCGAGGTTGCCGGGACGGAAGTAGAACTTCTCCCAGAACCCCTTGACCTGGGGAATGTGGGTCTTGCGGTACTTGCCCAGGTAGCTGCCGTCGGCGTCGATGACGGCCGCGGTGTTGTACAGGAACCCGGCCTTCTCGTGCTCGTACATGGGCAGCACCAGCACCATCTCGTGCTTGGCCGCCAGCTCCTGGAACCGCTTGGTGGTGGGACCGTCGGGGATGGCCTCGGCGTAGGAGTAGAACTCGGTGTCCTGTACTTGGCAGAAGTAGGGGCCGTAGAACAGCTCTTGGAAGCACATGACCTGAGCGCCGGCCGAGGCCGCCTCGGCCACGTACTTCTCGTGGAGCTCGATCATCGACTCCTTGTCGCCGGTCCAGGCCACCTGGACAATTGCCGACGTAACGGTTCGTGCCATGTGTGCCCTCCCTGACCCCTATCGGATGCCGTCCGGCCCCGAGAGAAAGAGCGATCCTAGCGAACCGCTTCCCGCCCGGGAAAGGGAAATTGCGCGGTTCGCGCCCGGCTGAGTGATGATTCGCACTACTAGGAGGGATGGATATAGCGTCTAACTGCGCTTATACGCGAGTAAATTTGCGCGGATAGCCCAATGCTGAACTGTTCTTGCACAAAATCCGGCTAATTTGCCTTATTTTGAAGCTTACGGCGCGAAGAGATGACTCCCGTGTCGAATCCGGAGAGGTGCAGACCGCCGTGAAAGCGGGCGTGCTCGATCTTCAGGCACCGGTCCATCACCACTTCGAGCCCGGCCGCGACACAGCGCTTAGCGGCCTGGGGGCTCCACAGCCCGAGTTGAGCCCAGAAGACCGGCGCGCTCACGGCGATGGCCTCATCCGCGACGGAGGGCAGATCCTCGGCGCGGCGGAACACGTCGACGATGTCCGGCGTGACCGGCAGGTCCGCGAGCGACGCGTACACCTTGCGGCCGAGGATCTCGCTCTCGGCGGCACGGGGGTTCACCGGGTACACGTCGAAGTCGGTTGACGACGACAGCAGGTAGGTGAGAACGAAGTAGCTGGCCCGGGCCAGATTGGCCGAGGCGCCCACGACCGCCACCGAGCGGGACCGGTTCAGGATGCGCTGACGCTCCAGCGCGGTAGGCGGGGTCCAGCCCTCGACGGGGGGATGATCGGCCTCAGCCATCGATGTCCTTCGTGGCCGCGGTCAAGGCCTGGTCGAGGTCCCAGATGATGTCGTCCACGTCCTCCAGTCCGACCGATATGCGCACCATGTCCGGCGATACGCCTCCCGCCTCCAGCTCTTCGTCGGAGAGTTGCTGATGGGTGGTGGAGGCTGGGTGGATCACCAGCGTCTTGGCGTCACCCACGTTGGCCAGATGCGAAACCATCTGCAGCGACTCGATGAAGCGGGCCCCGGCGGCGCGCCCGCCCACCACCCCGAAGGTGAAGATGGCGCCCGGGCCTTTGGGCAGGTAGCGGCGGGCCAGGTCGTGCTGCGGATGGTCGGGCAGGCCCGCCCACAGTACCCACGCCACCCGGTCGTCGGCGTCCAGCCATTCGGCCACGGCCCGGGCGTTGGCGACGTGGGCCTCCATGCGCAGCGGCAGCGTCTCGATCCCCTGCAGCAGCAGGAAGGCGTTGAACGGTGACAGGCAGGCGCCCACGTCGCGCAGTTGCTCGGCCCTCACCTTCGTGCAGAAGGCGTACTCGCCGAAGTTGTCCCACCAGCGCAGCTCGTTGTAGCTCGGGATCCGATCGACCATGTGCGGGAACCGGCCCGAGTCCCAGTCGAAGCGTCCCGCTTCCACGATCACCCCGCCGATGGAGGTTCCGTGGCCGCCCAGGAACTTGGTGGCCGAGTGCAGGGCGATGTCGGCGCCGTGATCCAACGGGCGGCACAGGTACGGCGTGGCGAAGGTGGAGTCCACTACCAGGGGAAGCTTGTGAGCCTGGGCTACATCGGTCAGGGCCGCGAGGTCGGCCACCGCTCCGGAGGGATTGGCGATGATCTCGGTGTACAGCAGCTTGGTGTCATCGCGCACGGCCGCGGCGAAGGCGTCGGGATCGGTCCCGTCCACGAACGTGGTCTCGATGCCGAGGCGCCGCAGCGTCACATCGAGCAGCGTGTAGGTGCCGCCGTAGAGGCCGGCCGCGGCCACGACGTGCTCGCCGGCTGAGGCCAGCGCGGTGACGGTGAGGAACTCGGCGGCCTGGCCGCTGGCGGTGGCCACCGCCCCGATGCCTCCCTCGAGGCTGGCCATGCGTTCCTCGAAGGCAGCGTTGGTCGGGTTGGAGATGCGGGTGTAGAAGGTGCCGTACTTCTGCAGGGCGAACAGGTCGGCGGCATCCGCCGTGTCCTCGAACACGAAGCTCGTGGACTGGTAGATGGGCACGGCTCGGGCGCCGGTGGTTGGATCGGGTTGGCTCCCCGCGTGCAGGGCTCTAGTGCGGAATCCCCATTGGCGGTCGTCCATGCCTTGACGATACTCATCCGGGCCGGCGACTCATCCCGGCTGGCGCCACCCCCCGGCCGGCGGGTCCTGTCGCCGAGTCAGATGACCGACACGGGCTTCGCCCTATTCGTCGGTCGTCTGACTCGTCGCCACCCCCCGGCCTGGCGCTGCCCGCCTCCCGCCTCTGTCGCTGCCTGCGCGGGCAGTACGGTTCGGAGTTGTGGGCTCGTTCAGTAGCGAGACGGTGGCTTTCGAGTCGTCTGACACGTCAGCGGTGGTGCGGGCCATGCAGGCCGTGGCGGATCGGGGCGACGGGTTGGGCTGGATCAACATCGGTCCGGGCCTGCGGGACGACCAGATCGATCGGCTGCCGGCGCCGACGCTGCTGGGCCGTTGGTTCTCCGGAAGGGGGCCGGCTGTCCCGATGGCGACCTGGACCCCGCCGCGGGAAGGCAAGGGCTCTTCGCAGCCGATTGTCGGCCTGGAGCATGGTGCGGGGCCCAAGGCGCTGGACCGACTCCGGGACGCCGGGGCTCCGCTGCCAACGGGCTGGCGCAAGGTTCAGGATCACGCCAAGAACGGGATTGTCGTGCAGCCGGCCGCGGGGGCGCCTCATGACGAGGTGCTGCGCTGGCTGCTGTCGGCGTGCTGGGCGCTGTGCCCCATCGAGATAGAGGACCACTGGCTGGCCGAGGTCCACCGCCCCGGTTAGGAGTTGACCACTGCGTCCACGATCAGGTCGATGACGGCCTGGGCGTCGGCGTCCCAGACGACGTCGTGGGCGGGCGGGGCCGGCTCTGCGGCGATGGCGGCCGGCGGGCGCACGTCGGTGACGGTCATGCCCCGGGTGTGCTCACCGTGCAGTTCGACGGCTACCGGGTGGGTCGAGCGGCGGAACAGGTGGGGGTGCGTGACCGCGATGATGGCGGTGGCGTCATGCACCGGGGCTGCCTCCAGACCGAACTCGCGGCACCGGTCGTAGGCGTATTCCAACAGCCCGGCGGCGAAGTGGGCTGCAGGAGTGCCGGCTGAGCGCATCCGGTCGGCCTCGTCGCCGCCCAGCAGGACCTTGTGGGTTACGTCCAGCCCCACCATCGTCAGCGGGGCCGCCTCCCGGAAGACGATGGCCGCGGCCTCCGGATCGGCCCAGACGTTGAACTCGGCGACGGGGGTGACGTTGCCGGCGTGGGCGCCCCCGCCCATGATCGTGAGGCCGGCCAGGCGGCTGCGCAGGTCGGGGTCACGCTGCAGCGCGAGGGCCACGTTCGTCAGGGGCCCCACCGCCACCAGATGCAGGTCGTCGACGGAGCGGGCCGTGTCGCACAGGAAGGCCACAGCGTCGTCCGAGGCGACCGACCGGGTCAGCTCCGGCAGAGCGACATCGCCCAGTCCGGTGGCTCCGTGGATGCGGGCCGCGTCCATGGTGGGTGCGATCAGCGGGCGAGCCGCGCCCCGGTGCACGGGCACATCCAGGCCGGCGATCTGCGCGGTTGCCAGCGCGTTGTGGGTGGTGTGCTCGATCCCGACGTTGCCGTTGACGGTCGTGATCCCCACCAGTTCCCCGAAATGGGCGGCAGTGAGGATGGCGATCGCGTCGTCGAGTCCGGGGTCGCAGTCCAGCACGATCCGCGGTCGCCCTGTGCCGGCTTCTGTAGTCATCCCCTGAGCCTATGCACCGAGCAGATGCCCGACTTCGGACCGGGTCGGCAGCGATGGCTGGGCACCCTGCCGCAGCGTCGCCGCGGCGCCCACCCGGACGGCCCACTCGGTGGCCGCCACCAGGTCAGCGCCCCCTACCAGGGCATCGGCGAGCGCCCCGCAGAAGGCGTCACCGGCCGCGGTGGTGTCGACAGGCATGACGGCCGGCGCCGGTAGGTGGGTGGCGTCGGTCGGCGTGACGACTATCGCGCCGGCCGCTCCCAGGGTCACCACGGCAGCCGCGATCGGTAACCCTCGGGCCAAGGCGACAGCGGTCTCGGGGTCCACCTCGCCGATCGGGGAGAGACCGGCGTGGCCCGCCATCGTGGCCAGCTCGGTCTGGTTGGGCACGATCACGTCCACACGGTCGAGCAGGTCGGGCGGCAGCATGGTGGCCGGAGCGGGCGCGGGGTTGAGCACGACCGTGCCGCCAGCGCCGCGAACGGCGGCCGAGACCGCCTCGAGGGGCACTTCCAACTGCAGCAGCACAACGTCCGCCGCGGCCAGTACGCCGGTTGCGCCCTCCACGTCGGCGGAACTGAGGTGGCCGTTGGCGCCGGGGCTCACCACGATGGCGTTGTCGCCGTCGGCTCCCACCGCAATAAGGGCTGTGCCGCTCGGAGCGCCCTCGGTAGTCAGCAGGGATGTGGTGTCGACGCCGGCCGAGTCCATCGCCGAGCGCAGCGTTCTGCCCGCGTCGTCATCGCCGACCCTTCCGATCATGGCGACCCGCCGGCCGAGACGGGCCGCGGCCACAGCCTGGTTGGCTCCCTTGCCGCCGGGAATGAGGCGGAGGTCGCCGCCCAGGACGGTCTCGCCCGCCACCGGGATCGTCTCCACTTCCACCACTAGGTCGAGGTTGGCGCTGCCCACGACCGCAACCTCCGGCCCCGACCGCTGGTCATCGGCCATCGCCGCAGTCTAGGGCCACCCCTTCCAGCGGCTAGAGGACGGCTACCGGATTGACAGGAGAACCGCAGCCGCCGACGAAGGGCTCCGGGTTCGCCTGGATCAGGAACTCGTATCGCCCCTCCTCGGCGCAGGCCGCAGCCAGGGCCTCGAGATCCCAGTTCTGGCCCTGGGTCATGCCCATGTCCACCACGTGGAGGCAGTGCACCCCCAGCGCGTCATCCCAGTTCGGGCCGGGGAAGACTTCGAAGATGTAGGTGTCGTCGGCCACCGCGGCCACATCATTCCGCCAGAACCAGCGCACCGCGTCGAAGCCCGGGCCCGGACTGGTTCCGTCGGAGTCCGGCCCTGTGACGTAGGGCAGCGCTCCCATCTCGCGGAACACCTGGATCCGCCCGGTGCGCAGCAGCACGATGTCGCCGGGGCGCATGGCCACTCGCCCGTGCTCGGCCGCCTCGTCGAGGTCGTCTCCGGTGACCTCGTGGTCGCTTGCAAGCCGCTCGAGCCCCTTGGCCGCGCACACGTCGAGCAGCACGCCCCGGCCGGTGAGGTGGCGGACGTTCTCGATCCCGAGCACGGTGGCGCCGCCGGTCGGGTTGATCGAGGACACCGGCACCCCGTTGTAGAGGGTGTTGTCGTAGCTCACGTGGGACAGGCCGTCCCAGTGGGTGGCGGCCTGCAGGGGCATGGTCACGATGTCGTCGGAGAAGTGGGCCACCATGCCCTTGCCGTCCGCGTCGCCGAGGTCGGGGCTGTGGATCTTGACCATGGCGTGCAGCGGATTGATGCGTCCGTGCATCTGGCCGATCTGCACCCCGCCGGAGTGTTTGAGGTCGAGAGCGCACGACACCCGACGGCCAGTGCGCACCAGCGAGGCGGCGTGGGCGACCGCGCCGTCAGTGATCAGGTTGAGCGTGCCGAGGCGGTCGTCGCCCCCCCACCGGCCCCAGTTGCGGACCTCGTCGCGAACTTCGAAGAAGGCCTGAGTAAAGCTCATGGGGTCACCTCGGTGCGGCCGGCGCGGTCGGGATACTAGCTTTGGCCCATGAACGGCCCGATGCCCGGCCCTGCCGCAGTTGAGACTTCGCCGGCACGATGACCTGGCTGTACGCCTTCATGCTGTTCGCCGGGGCGCCGGTGCTGATGTGGTTCGTGCTCAGCGGCGGCGACGCCGACATGGACGCGGGCGCGGAGGTGGACGGGCTGGGGGACGTGTTCTCGGTCATTCCGTTGAGCAGCCTCGCCTTCGTGGCCACCTTCTTCGGTGCCACCGGGCTGGTGTCGGAATGGCTCGGAACCGGCGCGGTGTTCACGCTGCTGCTGGCCGTCGTGGTCGGGGTGCTGGCCGGCGCGCTGAACAGCGCCGCGTTCGCCTACCTGCGCCGCAGCGAGGCCTCCAGCGACGTCTCCGATCGCGAGATCGAGGGCAGTATCGCCCGGGTCTCTCTGCCCATGTCGAACGAGAGGCGTGGCCGGGTCGTGCTGACCGTGGCCGGCGCCCGCACCCAGATGACGGCTGCTCCCATCGATCCCCTCGACGACGGCAAGGCCATTGAGGCCGGGGCCCGGGTCATCATCGTGCGCATCGAGGGTGGTGTGGCTCTCGTCACCCGCCTGGACCCCGAACTGGAATAGGCGCTCGCAGATCGGCGCGTCACCGGGCCCGCAGATAGCCCTCGCAGCCTGCTAGGAGCGGCTGGTACGCTCGGCCGGGCAGTGGGCTTCCGATACGCGCGGGGCGCGTGGGAGGGAAGGTTCAATGTCCTCAGCAATCGTGGCCGGCATCGCCGTGGCGCTGGCCGTGTTCTTCGTCATCCTCATCGTTCGGTCCCTTATCGTGATCTGCCCGCCCAACCGGGTGGCGGTCATCTCGGGCCGCAAGCGGACCCTGTCCGACGGCCGCACCGTCGGCTATCGCATCCTCAAGGGCGGGCGCACCCTGCGGATCCCGCTGATCGAGAGGGTCGCCTGGATGGACCTCAACACCATCCCGTTGGAGGTGTCGGTCACCAACGCCTACTCGAAGGGCGCCATACCCCTCAATGTGCAGGGCATCGCCAACGTCAAGGTGTCGAGCGGCGAGGGCCTGCTGGAGAATGCCGCCGAGCGCTTCCTTCACGTCGACCACATGCACATCGGCAAGATCGCCAAGGAGACTCTCGAGGCCAACCTTCGGGGTGTGCTGGCCACGATGTCCCCCGAGGAGGTCAACGAGGACCGGCTCAAGTTCAGCCACCAGCTCATCGACGAGGCCGACGACGACATCAAGACACTGGGGCTGGAACTCGACGTGCTCAAGATCCAGAACGTCACCGACGACGTGAACTACCTCGAGTCGGTGGGCCGGCGCCTCACCGCCCAGGTGAAGAAGGACGCCCGGGTGGCCGAGGCCGACCGCGAGGCGGAGTCCGAACAGGCCGAGGCGGCCGCCCGCCGCGCCGCGCAGGTCGCCCAGATCGAGGCCGACAAGAAGATCGTCGAGGAGCAGAACGCGCTGCGGGTGCGCACGGCGGAGCTCGAAGCCATCTCCAGGGCCCGCGAGGAGGAGGCGCTCGTGGCCGGGGAGACGGCCAAGGCGGTGGCCAGCCAGGAGCTGGAGACCGAGCGCATCGAGCTGGAGAAGCGACGGGTGGAGGCCGATGTGGTGGTTCCGGCCCGAGCGGAGCTCGAGGCCCGCCAGCTCCAGGCCCAGGCCGAGGCGGCCACTATCGTCGAGGACGGCAAGGCCCAGGTCGAGGTGTTCAAGCGGCTCACCGACCAGTACCAGGCGGCTGGCGCCGACGGCCACGAAGTGCTGGTGCTCAACATGCTGCCCGACCTGATTGACAAGATCGTCTCCACCGTGCAGAACGTGAGCATCGACCGGGTTGCGGTGGTGGACACCGGCGGCGGGGGCGGCAACGGCGCCGGCAACGGTGACGGCGGCTCGCGAGGCGGTATTCCGGGCCTCATGAGCCAGCTGCCGGCGTCGCTGGTGGCCATGACCGAGCAGATCGAGGCGGCCACCGGTGTGGACATCCTGGCCTCGCTGCGCCGCCGCGACGCCGACCACGGCGGCGAAGGCTGACATCTGAACCCGTTCCGCAAGTGACATCAGGAGACGGCGCGTGAGCGGGTACCTCGACGGCAAGAGCGTCGCGATCACCGGCGGCGGGGGCGGCATCGGCCGGGAGATATCGCTGGCCTGCGCCGCGGAGGGTGCCAACGTGGTGGTGGCCGACTACGGCGTCGCCCTGGACGGGTCCGCCCCGTCAAGCGAGGTGGCCGACGCGGTGGTAGAGGAGATCCGCGCCGCCGGCGGCGAAGCGGTCGCGCTGGCCGGCGATGTGTCTCGCTTCGATGCGGGCGCCGAGATCGTCGAGGTGGCCTGCGACCGGTGGGGCTCCATCGACGGGGTGGTGTGCGCCGCGGGCGTGCTGCGGGAGCGAATGCTGTTCAACATGAGCGAGCAGGAATGGGACGAGGTGGTGGCCGTCCATCTGAAGGGCCACTTCAACCTGTACCGGGCCGCGCTGGCCCGCATGCGCAAGCAGCCGTCGGGCGGCTCGCTGGTGGGGTTCACCTCTGGAGCGGCCATTGCCTCCACCGCGCAGGCCAACTACTCGGCGGCCAAGGGCGGCGTCATGAGCCTCACCCGCTCGGCGGCCATGACCGCAGCCTCCATACGGATGCGGGGCGGGCCCGCTATCAACGCCAACTGCATCGCCCCGGTGGCCCGCACCCGCATGAGCGACAACGTCCCGTTCGAGATGGAGACCGGGGATCCCGCCGCGGTGGCCCCCATGGCCGTCTACCTGCTCAGCGACGCCGGACGGGACGTCAACGCACAGGTCTACACCGTCGTGGGACGGCGGATCGCGGTGTGGAACCAGCCCCAGGAGCTGCGCTCGATGTGGTCGTCCGGCGAGCAGTGGACTCCGGAGGAGATCGCCGAGCAACTTCCCCGGACCATCGGACAGGAGCCCAACTGGGTGATCGCCGACCTGGAGCGGCGCATGGCCGAGATGGCCGGCGGTTGAGCCGTGACTGCTGAGCCGGGCGACTGGCCGTGGCCGGCGCCTCCCGCCGAGCCGCCCGGGCGGGGACTGCTCGACGGCAGGCGGGTGGTGGTGACCGCCGCGGCCGGCACCGGCATCGGCTCGGCCGTGGCCCGCCGTGCCCTCATTGAAGGGGCCCGGGTCCTCATCTCCGACAGCCATGAGCGCCGCCTGTCGGCCACCCGCGACCGGCTGGATGCCGAGACCGGCTCGCGCCCCGAGGCCGTGCGGTGCGACGTGACCGCCGAGCGCGACGTGCAGGCCCTGATGGACTCGGCCGCCCAGTTGCTGGGCGGTGTCGACGTGATGATGAACAACGCCGGCCTCGGCGGCTCGGCCCGGCTGGTGGACATGACCGACGAGCAGTGGTCGGCCGTGCTCGGCGTGACCCTCGACGGAACGATGCGCTGCACCCGGGCCGCGCTGAGGCTCATGATCGACCAGGGCACTGGTGGCGCCATCGTCAACAACGCATCGGTGGTGGGCTGGAGGGCCCAGGTCGAGCAGGCCCACTACGCCGCGGCCAAAGCAGGGGTGATGGCCCTCACCCGCTGCGCGGCGTTGGAGGCCGCCGAGCACGGCATCAGGGTGAACTGCGTGGCGCCCAGCCTGGCCTGGCACCCGTTCCTGGCCAAGACCGCCGACGAGGCTCTGCTGGACGACCTCGCCGCCAAGGAGGCCTTCGGCCGCCCCGCCGAGCCGTGGGAGGTGGCCAACGTGATGGTGTTCCTGGCCAGCGACCTATCCGGCTACATGACCGGCGAGGTGGTGTCGGTTAGCAGCCAGCACCCGTGAGCCGGAGGCCCGGATCATTGGCGGTGCCATGGTGTCGTCTGGCAAGATGTTTCGAATAGCCGCCGGCATGCCGGCTCATACAGAAGGGCAAGTGGAATGACTGCTCGACCGGTTCAAAAGCGTTGCGCGTCTTGGTTGGCGGTGCTGCTGGCGTTCGCCGTGGTCGCCGCGGCGTGCGGAGGCGATGACGGCGATGGCGGTGAAGCGCAGCCGACCCAGGCGGTGGAGACCACCGAAACGGCCGCTCCCGCCGCGCCGGACGAGCCGGCCGAAGCGCCCGTCGACGATGACGGAGAGGAGGCGCCCGCGCCGGCCGAGCCGGATGACGAGCCCCTGGTCGCTCCGGTGGACACCACGACCACCACCACGCCCCCCGACGACGGCGAAGCGGCCCCCGAGGCCCCGGCCGAGCTCGAGCCCCAGTTCGGCGGCACCCTGAAGGTCGCGGTCGAGGCCGAGAGCGACGGCCTGAACCCGGCGGCCAACAACTTCGCGGTAGCGGCCTACGTGATGACCTACCCGGTGTTCGATCCGGTGGCCTACTGGAACACGCAGGGACAGTGGATCCCGTACCTGGCCGAGTCGTTCACCCCGATCAACGACGGGCAGTCCTGGCAGATGAAGCTGCGGGAGGGCGTGCGCTTCCATGACGGCACCCCGCTCGGCGCCGACGACGTCATCGCCACCTTCAACGCCCAGCTGGCCGACCCGATCGTCTCGCTGGCGGTGCGCCCCTACTACCCCGAGGACCTGTCCCAGGCCCTCGTCAGGATCGACGACCTGACGGTGCAGTTCAACCCCGTCGACCAGTTCGCCTTCTTCCCGCAGTTCATAACCAGCCAGCTCGGGATGATCGCCCCGTCGGAGTGGCTGGCCGCCGCCGCGGACGACCCGGAACTGAACCAGTACCCGATCGGCACCGGCCCGTTCATGATCGAGGAGCGCAAGCAGGACGAGGTGACCGTGCTGGTGCGCAACCCCGACTACTGGGCCGCCGACATCACCGACATCTACCTCGACCGCATCGAGGTCTATCCCATCACCGACCCCGTCATCGGCGCGGAGCGTGTCGCAGCCGGCGATATCGACCTCACGGTGACCAGCAACTCCGACGCCATATTGACGCTGCGCGACTCCGAGGGCGTTTACACCATCGAGAACGTCCGCTCCAGCGAGGACTTCGCGATGATGAACATCGAGATGCCGCCCTTCGACGACATCAGGGCCAGGAAGGCCCTCACTCACGCCACCGACCGGGACGCCTACGTGGCCCTCATCCGCCAGGGGGTGTCCCCGCCGGCCGACACGATGTTCCATCCCGACCTGATCTGGCACAACCCCGACGTGAAGCAGGAGTCGAACATGCCCGAGCTGGCCGGCCCGCTGGTGGACGCATACTGCGCCGACTTCCCGGACGACTGCTCGGGCGGCAAGATCAACATCGAGCTTCAGTACTCGGGGCCGTCGGTGGCCCAGACCCGCATCGCGGAGCTGCTGATCGACAGCTGGGACCCGTTCTTCAACGTGACCGAGCAGGAGCTCCTCCAGGACGACCACATCACCGAGGTCGCGCTCGGCTTCTACAACGTGGTGACCTGGCGGCAGTTCGGCGCCGTCGACCCGGACAACGACGTGCTGTGGATCGAGTGCCGGTCGATCAGCTTCATCTCGCTCAACTGGCCGCGCGACTGCAGTCCGGAGCGGGACGCACTCATGTACGAGCAGCGGGCCACCAACGATCTCGACCGGCGAGTCGAGATATGGCACGGGATCCAGCAGGATCTCAAGGACTCGTACACGTACATCTTCTTCAACCACGCCAACTGGACGATCGGCGCCGGCGACCACGTGCAGAACATCTGCGGCCAGACCTCGCCCGACGGCGTGGAACTGTTCTGCAACAACCAGGGCAGGGTGCAGCTCCACCAGGTCTGGTTGAGCTAGTGCCTTATCGATCGACGCGCAACCCGTCGGCGCGCCTGCTGGCGGGGCTCCTGACGCTCGCGCTGGTAGCGGCGGCGTGCGGAGGCGACGACGGCGGGGAGCCTCCGGCCCCGACGGCCGCGGACACCACCGAGACAGCCGCTCCGGCCGAGCCGGACGACTCCGGTGGAGCAACCGGTGAGACGCCCGCCGCCACCGACACTGAACCGGAGGTCGTGGAAGAAGAGCAGGAACTGCTGGTGGCGCCGGTCGACACCACCACGACCACCGCGCCGCCGCCCGACGACGACGACGAAGGCGTCGCCGAGGCCCCGGCCGAGCCGGAGCCCCAGTACGGCGGCACGCTGAGAGTCGGGGCGTTCGCCGAGGGCGACGGCCTCAACCCGGCGTCCAACGCCTTCTCGACGCCCGTGTACCTCATGGCGCACCCGGTCTTCGACCCGCTGGCCTACTTCGACACCGAGGGCAACTGGGTCCCGGTCCTGGCCGAGTCGTGGACCAAGGTCGGCGACGGCACCTCCTGGCAGATGAAGGTGCGCGAGGGGGTGCGCTTCCACGACGGGACCGAACTCGACGCCGACGACGTGGTGGCGACGTTCCAGGCCCAGATCACCGACCCGCTGCTCTCGATCGCGTTCCAGCCGGGCTTCGACCCCGACGAGCCCATCCGCAAGGTCGACGACTACACCGTCGAGTTCGTCGGCGTCCGGCCCTCGGCCCATCTGCCCAACGCGTTCACGACCCAGATCGGGATGGTCCTGCCGTCGGAGTGGCTCGCCCGGGCCGCGGCCGATCCGACGCTCAACCAGATGCCGGTCGGCACCGGACCGTTCATGGTCGAGAGCCGCATCCAGGACGAGGTGACGGTGCTGGTGCGCAACCCCGACTACTGGGCCGCCGACTTGATCGACATCTACCTCGACCGCATCGAGGTGTACCCCATACCCGACTCCGCCGTCGCCGCGCAGCGGCTCATAGCGGGCGAGCTCGATCTGATGGTCGCTTCCGAGACAGGAGCCATATTGACCCTGCGCGACGCTGCCGACCAGGGCGTGATCACTATCGAGAACCAGCGCTCGGACGAGTCGATGATGATCATCAACACGCAGAGCCCGGTCTTCTCCGACATCCGGGCCCGCCAGGCTCTCACCTTCGCGACGGATCAGGACCTGTACGTGGAACTCCTGCGCGAGGGCACCGCCCAGGCGGCCGACACGATGTTCCATCCCGACCTGATCTGGCGCAACCCCGACATCCAGCAGGAGACCAACATGCCGGAGCGGGCGGCGCAGATGGTGGCCGAATACTGCGCCGACCACTCGCAGAACTGCTCCGACGGCAGGATCAACATGCGCTTCGGCGTTCCGGGCCCGTCGGTGGAGAGCGATCGCACCGTCGATCTGATGGATGCGACCTGGGGTGAGTTCTTCAACCTGGACACCTCGGTGAAGCTGTTCGACGAGCTGATCATCGATGTGGCGCTAGGCAACTACGACGTGGCCCTGGCGGACGCATTCGGCTCGGTTGACCCCGACAACGACGTGATATTCCTGGAGTGCGGGACGATCGGCTTCATCTCGCTGAACTTCGCCCGTCACTGCGACCTCGAGCGCGACGAATTGATCTATGAGCAGCGGGCCATCGACGACCTCGACCGGCGGGTGGAGATCTGGCACCGCATCCAGGAGATAATCCGCGACTCGTACAGCTTCATCTTCCTCACCCACTCCAACTGGACCATCGGGGCGCGCGACAACGTGCACAACATCTGCGGGCAGACCGGGCCCACCGGCGACGAGCTGTTCTGCAACAACCAAGGCAGGATCTGGCTGAACCAGATCTGGCTGAGCTAGCCGGGAGCGGCCGGTATTGACTCGGCGGCCCTGGACCCGTTGGCCGGCGGCGATGCTGGCGTCGCTCCTGGTGGCGGGCGCGTGCGGAGGCGGCGGCGCGGACCCGTCTCAGCCCGACACGGCGACAGCCGCGGCGACCCAGCCGGAGTCCGGCACCGCCGGCTCCGGCAGCGGAGAGGACGCCACCGGCGAGGGCCAAGCCGCCGACGATCCGGCCACGGTCGCTGAGGACACAGCCCAAGAGCCCGGGGCGGACGACGGTCTGCTGGTCGCGCCGGTCGACACGACCACTACTGCGCCGGCGTCGACGGAGCCAGTCCCGCAGTCCGGCGGCACGCTCCGGGTCGCCGTCGAAGCCGAGAGCGACGGACTCAACCCCGCGGCCAACAACCTCGCGGTGCCCGGCTACGCCATGGCCTACCCGATGTTCGATCCGCTGGCCTACTTCGACGCTGAGGGCAACTGGATCCCGTACCTCGCCGAGTCGTTCACCAGGATCGACGACGGAGCGGTCTGGCACATGAAGCTGCGCGAGGGGGTGCGGTTCCACGACGGCACCGAACTGGACGCCGACGACGTGATCGCCACCGTCACCGCCCAGCTCGCCGACCCGGTCCTCTCGCTGGTGTACCGCAACACCATCGACGCCGACCAGTTCATCCGCAAGCTCGACCGGTACACCCTCGAGCTGCGGCTG
Organism: Acidimicrobiaceae bacterium; assembly: GCA_009843915.1. Lineage (GTDB taxonomy): Bacteria > Actinomycetota > Acidimicrobiia > Acidimicrobiales > Aldehydirespiratoraceae > Aldehydirespirator. The sequence goes on from VYCM01000146.1 coordinate 135,086, forward strand.
GCCAACCCCTCGGCCCGGTTCCCGCTGGCGTTCACCGGGCAGCTGGGGATGGTGCTTCCCTCGGAGTGGCTGGAGCGGGCCGCGGCCGACCCGGTGCTCAACCAGACGCCGGTGGGCCAGGGGCCCTTCATGATTGAGAGCCGGATCCAGGACGAGGTCACCGTGCTGGTGCGCAACCCCGACTACTGGGCGGCCGACCGCACCGACATCCGCCTGGACCGCATCGAGATCTACCCGATCACCGACATGGTCATCGCCGCCGAGCGGCTGGCGGCCGGCGACGTCGACCTGGTGATCACCGCCAACGCCGAGGCGACCCTCATCATGCGGGAGACGTCCGGCGCGACCACCTTCGAGAACATGCGAGCCAGCGAGGGCTTCGCGGTGATCAACACGCGGAGACCGCCGTTCGACGACATCCGGGCCCGCCAGGCCCTGACGTTCGCGTCGGACCGGGACGCCTACGTGACCCTGATCCGCCAGGGCACCTCCCCGCCGGCCGACACCATGTTCCACCCCGACCTGGTCTGGCACAACCCGGCCGTGAAGCAGGAGACGAACGTGCCGGAGCGGGCCGGACCCCTGGTCGACTCCTACTGCGCCGACCACCCGGGGAACTGCTCCGACGGCCGCATCGACATGGAGCTCCACTTTGGGGGCCCGTCGGTCGAGAACACCCGCATCGCCGAGGTCCAGGCCGACTCCTGGAGGGATCACTTCAACGTCACAACGGTCGAGGTGCTCCAGGACAAGCTGATCAACGACGTGGTGCTGGGGAACTACAACGTGGTCAACTGGCGGCAGTTCGGCTCGGTCAGCCCCGACAACGACATCCTGTGGCTGGAGTGCGCCTCGGTCGGCTTCATCTCGCTGAACTTCGCCCGCCACTGCGACCCCGAGCGCGACGCGCTCATGTTCGAGTCGCGCCAGATCGACGACCTCGACCGGCGGGTGGAGATCTGGCACCGGGTCGCCGAGATGATCCGCGACGCCTACACCTACATCTTCTACTACCACACCAACTGGGTGGTCGGCGCCCGCGACAACGTCCGCAACGTCTGCGGCCAGACCTCGCCCGACGGTGCCGAGCTGCTGTGCAACAACGCGGGACGGGTGCTGCTGCAGGGAGTCTGGCTGAGCTAGGGAGCGGGCGCGGCTGCAGGGCTCTGGCTACCGGCGCGGGCCGGTGGGCAGTAGTAGGATCACCGGCCGCAGTGATGGCCAGAGTTGAGCTGGGCGGTGCCTCGATGAGCGCACTGCGGCGGTCGGGGCGGTAGGGCTCGTGGCCCGGTACGTGGTGCGCAGGGTGGTCCTGCTGGTGGCCGTGCTGTTCGCGGTGACGTTCCTGGGCTTCTCCGCCATGAACCTGCTGGGAGACCCGCTCGTGAACGTGGTGGGCGTGCTGGCCGAGCTCGACTGCGAGGGCATCGAAGCCGGCCTAGTCGAGGACACCACAGTGGATGCGGCCAGCCGGGACTGCGACACGGTGGCCGCGGCCCGGGACCAGTACCACCTCGATCAGCCTGTTCCCGTGCGCTATGTGCTGTGGGTGGGCGACTTGATCACCGGGGACTTCGGCACCTCGTTCCAGAACGACCAGCCGGTGAGCCAAGTGATCCGCGAGAAGCTGCCCGAGACGCTGATCCTGCTGACAATGGCCCAGATCGTGTCGCTCGGGGTCGCCATCCCCTGGGGCGTGATCGCCGCCTACCGGGCGAACCGGGCCTTCGACCGCGGCTCCACGGTGGCGTCGTTCGGCCTGCTGTCGGTGCCCAACTTCGCGCTGGGCGTCGTGCTGCTGTACCTGCTGGCCCTGCGGTGGCAGGTCTTCCCCTCGGCCTACGAGAGCGACAACCTGGGCGCGCTGGTGTTCTCCATGGTGCTGCCCGCCGTGACGCTCGGCCTGCCCTTGGCGGCCAGCTACCAGCGGCTGCTGCGCACCGACCTGATCACCACCCTCCAGGAGGACTTCGTTCACATGGCTCGGGCCAAGGGCCTGCCGCCGCTGCGGATCATGTTCCGGCACGCTCTGCGTCCGTCGATGTTCTCGGTGGTCACCGTCTTCGGCGTCAGCACCGGTGCCCTGATCGGCGGGTCGCTGGTGGTGGAGCAGATATTCGGCATTCCCGGCATCGGCCGGGAGATCGTGACCGCGGTGGTCCGCGACGACT